>JBCDKA010000071.1:0-19243 GCA_038747195.1 Pseudomonadota bacterium | reverse complement strand
GAGATGTCGTACACCTGAGCCAGGCTGCCCGACCACCGATTGACCAGATAAAATCCGATCCCAAGCAGCATGCCCACAAAAAGGCGTCCACCCAGCGTGCCTGCCCGGACCCCCTGAAACAGGAACGGCGTGGCGGCAAACACGATAACGAGCGTCGACAGCGGATAGGCCAGTCGCGCCCAGAGGGCCGCCTCGTAGGGCCTGGCGTTCAGGGCATTCTGCTCCAGATAGCTCACGTAGGGTCGCAGCTCGTGGATCGGCAGGTTTTTGGGGCGAGTGATGGCCGCGCGGATTTGACTGGGCCAGATCAGGGATTCCCACGTTTCCTCAACCGGCTGTTCGGTGCTGACCCGGCCTTCCGCCAACCGGCTGCGACGCAGCTCCGACAACGTCCACCGGCCGTTTTCGAAGCGGGCACTGCTGGCCGAGGTTGCCTGCCGCAGCCGCCCCTCCTCAAACTCAAAGACGTCGATGTCCGCCAGCACCACCGGCTCCGTTGGGTCGGCGTTGGCGACCAGTGGCCTTCGGGCATGGATCACCCGGTCGCCGTCCCGCACCCAGAGCCCCGCATCGCTGGAGAGCGCCACCCCTTCGGTGGTGGCCCGCAGGCGCATGGCTTTGGCGAGCCGATCCCCGGCCGGTCCGACCACCTCGCTCAGCAGCAAGATTGGGAGCAACAGCACCGCCGCCGCGAGCACCACCGCAAAAGCGATCCGCAGCCGCGACAGACCCACGGTCCGGTAGGCCACAATTTCTCCGCTGGCCGCCATGCCGCCGACGCCGAGCAGGGCGCCAACCACCGCGGCCGTCGGGAACAGGTTGGCCGCGTGCTGCGGGATCACCAGCAGCGTGAACTGAACCGCGTTGCCCGCGGTGTAGGTCCCGCGACCGACGTCCCCCAGCTCAGCGATCAGCGTAAACACCGCGTCGAGCGACACCAGCACGGCCAGCGCCAAACCCATCCCCGCGATCGCCGTGCGGCCGATGTGCCGATCAGCAATGGCGCCAATCATGGGGTCGCTGCACCCAGGGCCGGCGGCGGCCGGGACGCCTGTCGGCGGCGATGGCGATTACGCAGCAGCCACAGCGCCAGCAGCACGCCGCCGAGATGAATCCACCACAGGCCAGCGGAGCGCCAGCCCGGATCGTCCTCCAGCCAGGAGGTGCCGATGGCGAGCAGATTGGCGTAGGTCACGTAGATCATGATCGCGAGCACCATATTGCCGAAATAGCCCCGTCTCGGGTTGGTGCGGGACAAAGGCACCGCAAGCATGGTCAGCACCACCATCGCGGCAATCGGCGCAATCCGCCAGTGGAACTCGGCGTGATGATAGGGGGTCTCGCCGGCCACCACCTCCGCGAGCGGCAGCGCGCCGAACTTGGTGATCACCTGGTCTTTCGCCGGGTCGGGGAGGCGCAGATCGTTGCGGACAAATTTCATCCATCGATAGTCGCCGGCACCGGGCGTGCCTTCGCTGCGCTCCCCGTCGCGCAGCGCGAGATAACGGGCACCGCTCGCGTCCTGGTATTGATACCCGCTGTCGGCAGTAACGATGTCTTTCCGCCCGTTGCGCTCGATATGGATGAAGGCGTTGCGAAACGACCCGTCGGCTTCGAGGGAGCCGACGTAAACCACGCTGCCGCCGCTGGCGAACTCGTGGAAGCGCCCGGCCTGCAGTCCGGCCACCGACATGTCGCTCGCGGCTCGGGCGATCAGCGTTTTGGAGGTGCGAAGCGCCCAGGGCGCAATCCATAGTGACAGGATCGTGATCATCACCAGCATCGGCGCCAGCAGCCAGGCCAACGGCCGAAACAGGCTCCGCTGACCCATCCCGCACGCGGCCAGCACGGTTAGTTCCTGGTCCCGGTAGAGCCGGCCGAAACCCAAAATGATGCCGAGAAACAGCGACAGCGGCAGGAGTACGGTGAGTCCCTCCAGGCTTTTGAGCATCAGCTGCGTCATGAGCAGATTCGAGGGAACGCGGCCCATCGCCACGTCCGCCAGCGTGTCGCCGACCGCCAGTCCCACGGTGACGCACAGCAGCACGGCAAGGACGCCAAGCCAGGTCAAGCCAACCGTCCTCAGCAGGTATCTGTCGGCGATTCGCATGGGTTTACCGCGGATTAAATTCCTTTAAAATACCGGGTCATTTTAGCAACGGGCGCGACGGGGGTGTCGAGCCCGTTATCGTTTCGGCAAGCGCCCTTGTCCATGGTGAAGCCATGGGTGATCTCCGTCCAGCCGTGTCCATGGCGCCAGCAGCGCCCCAACCATGTGAGATGTTGAACCCATGAAATTTTCCGTAGCTGAACAGTCAGCGATTGAGGTTGCGACACCCTGCCTCATTATTGGTGTGCACGAACAGGCTCGACTCCGGGGAGCGGCCGCGGCAGTCAACAAAGCGAGCGGCGGGCGGCTGTTGAAAATGCTTAAGAGCGGCGACATCGCGACCCAGGTTGGCAAGATGTTCCTCTGGCCGGAAGTGTCCGGAGTTAAGGCCGACCGGGTGCTGGTGGTGGGCTGCGGCAAGGCGGAAGAATTTGGCCCCTCAGCGCTGCAGGCGGCAACCGCTGGGGCAATGTCGTTCCTGGCCGGGCGCAACGTCCGCGCAGCCGCCTGCGCGCTGCCAGAGCTGACCATCAGCGGGCACACGGCGGCCTGGCGAACCCGACTCTGCGCACTCGCCTGCGCCTTCGGCGCGTACCGCTACACCGCCACCAAGGCCCGCAGCGCTCGGCGTTCGGCGGTATCCCGAGTGACCTTCTTCGGGGACAAGACGCTGCGCAAACCGCTGCGCGAGGCGGCCGCGATGGCCACCGGCGTCGAGCGGGCCCGGGAGCTGGGCAATCTGCCGCCGAACATCTGTACCCCCAGCTACATCGCTCAGGAATGTCGTTCGATGGCGGAGAAGCTGCCGAACTGCAAGTCGCGAGTACTCAGCCGCAAGGAGCTGGAGAACCTCGGCATGGGCTGCCTGCTGGGCGTTTCCCAAGGCAGCGCTCACCCGCCTAAGCTGGTGGTGCTCACCTACCAGGGAGCGGCGAAAAGCGCGGCACCGGTGGTCCTCGTCGGTAAGGGCATCACGTTCGACACCGGTGGTATCTCCCTGAAGGCCGGCAAGGGGATGGACGAGATGAAGTACGACATGTGCGGCGCCGCCGGCGTCATCGGGGCGTTTGCCGCCTGCGCTGCGCTCAAACTGAAAATCAACCTGGTGACCCTCGTCCCGGCCGTGGAAAACATGCCCGACGGCAAGTCTTATCGTCCCGGCGACGTCCTGACCAGCATGTCCGGCCAGACGGTGGAGGTGCTCAACACCGACGCCGAGGGCCGACTCATACTCTGCGATGCGCTCACCTACGCCGAGCGCTTCAAGCCCCAGGCGGTGGTCGACGTGGCAACGCTGACCGGCGCGTGCGTGATCGCTCTGGGTAAACACGCCAGCGGCCTGATGACGCCCCACGACAAGCTGGCCGCCGAGCTGGTGGACGCCGGGGAGGACACCCACGACCGGGCGTGGCGCCTGCCCCTGTGGGACGACTACCAGCCTCAGCTCGATACACCCTACGCCGATATGGCCAACATCGGCGGCCCGACCGCCGGCGCGATCACGGCGGGCTGCTTTCTGGCCCGATACACCAAAGCCTTCGACTGGGCGCATCTGGATATCGCCGGCAGCGGCTGGGACGGCGGCACCAAGAACGGCGCCAGCGGCCGGCCTGTCGCGCTGCTGACGCAGTTTCTGATCAATCGCGCCGGCTGAGCCTCTCGGACCAGCTGGGATGGACAAGAGCTATCAGCCGGCGGCGATCGAGCAGCGCTGGTACGAGCGCTGGGAGGAGCTCGGCGTTTTTGCGCCGACACCCGAGGGTCAGCCCTACTGCATCATGCTGCCGCCCCCGAACGTCACGGGCGTGCTGCATATGGGCCACGCCTTCCAGCATACGCTGCAGGATGCCCTGACCCGCTATCACCGGATGGCCGGCCATAGCGCGCTCTGGCAGTGCGGGACCGACCACGCCGGCATCGCCACGCAGATGGTGGTCGAGCGCCAGCTGGAGAGCAAAGGCCAGACCCGCCACGACCTTGGCCGCCAGGCGTTCACCAAAGCCGTGTGGGACTGGAAGGCGCACTCGGGCGGGGAAATCACGCGGCAGATGCGCCGGCTGGGCGACTCGGTGGACTGGGAACACGAACGGTTCACGATGGACGAAGGGCTGTCGGCGGCGGTTCGCGAGGTGTTCGTTTCGCTGCACGAGCAGGGCCTCATTTACCGCGGCAAACGGCTCGTCAACTGGGATCCGGTGCTGCACACGGCGTTGTCCGATCTGGAGGTGGTGTCGGAAGAGGAGCGCGGCCACCTGTGGCACCTGCGCTACCCGCTGGTCGACGCGGATGGCCAGCAGCCGTTTCTGGTGGTGGCAACCACCCGCCCCGAGACGATGCTCGGCGACACGGCAGTGGCGGTACACCCCGACGACGAGCGCTATCGGCACCTCATCGGGCAGCACATCGCGCTGCCGCTGAGTGACCGGAAAATCCCGATCATCGCCGACAGCTACGTCGACCCGGCGTTTGGTACCGGCTGCGTGAAGATCACCCCTGCCCACGACTTTAACGACTACCAGATGGGCCAGCGGCACCAGCTGCCGCTGATCAATATCTTTACGCCGGAAGCGGCGATCAACGACAACGGGCCGGAAGCCTATCGTGGACTGGACCGGATGGAGGCCCGCCGGCGCATCGTCGCGGACCTCGAGGCTGCCGGCCTGCTCGAAAAGACCGAGGACCATACGCTGACCGTGCCCCGCGGCGACCGTTCGGGGGCGGTGCTGGAGCCGTATCTGACCGATCAGTGGTACGTCGATCTGACCCGGGATCAGCAGCCCGACGGCCGTCCGGGCGGGCTGGCCGCCATTACCAACCCGGCGATTGAGGCCGTACGCAGCGGCGCCGTGCGCTTTGTCCCAAGCAACTGGGACAAAACTTACTACGAGTGGCTCAACAACATTCAGGACTGGTGCATCAGCCGCCAGCTCTGGTGGGGACATCGGATTCCGGCGTGGTACGACGACGCGGGCCAGGTGTACGTCGGGCGCAGCGAGGCGGAGGTTCGAGAGGCGCACCAGCTCGGCGATCGCCCGCTGAAGCAGGACGAAGACGTCCTTGACACCTGGTTCTCCTCCGGGCTGTGGCCTTTTTCCACGTTGGGGTGGCCGGAGCAGACCGATCGGCTCGAGCGGTTTTACCCGGGCAACGTGCTGGTTACCGGCTTCGACATCATCTTTTTCTGGGTCGCCCGGATGATTATGTTTGGCCTGAAATTTATGGGCGACGTGCCGTTTCGCGAGGTTTACATCACGGGCCTCATCCGGGACTACCAGGGCCAGAAGATGTCCAAGTCCAAGGGCAACGTGCTGGACCCGCTGGATCTGATCGACGGCATCGACCTCGACGCGCTACTGGAAAAGCGCACCAGCGGCCTGATGCAGCCGCAGATGGCGGCCAAGATCGAGAAGGCTACGCGCAAAGAGTTTCCCAACGGGATCCAGGCCTACGGCACCGACGCGCTGCGCTTCACCTTTGCCGCCCTGGCAACCCACGGGCGGGATATCCGATTCGATACCGGCCGTATCGAAGGCTACCGGAACTTCTGCAACAAGATCTGGAACGCGGCGCGCTACGTACTGATGAACGTCGAGGATGAGGCTGTTCAGCAGGAGCCCGCGCAGGCCACGATCTTCGATCAGTGGATCGTTTCGCGTTTGAATCATGCCGCAGACCGGGTCAACCAGGATCTCAAGCGCTATCGCTTTGACCTCGCCTCGGCAGCGATCTACGAATTCATCTGGCACGAGTACTGCGACTGGTACCTCGAGCTGACCAAACCGATTCTGACGGCCGATGAACATCCGTCAGCGGCGCACACCCGCTACACCCTGCTTTCGGTGCTGGAAGAACTGCTGAAACTGATCCACCCCCTGATGCCGTTCATTTCCGAAGAGATCTGGCAGCGGGTAGCGCCCAAGCTGTCGATCGACGGCACCACCATCTCCACCCAGGCTTTCCCCACCGTCAGCGATGATCGAAGCCACCCGGCGGCCGAACAGGAGGTGCGCTGGCTGCAGCAGCTGCTGCTGGGCCTGCGGCAGATCCGTGGCGAGATGAACATCGCTCCGCGCAGATCGCTGACGCTGCTGCTCGAAGGCGGCAGCGAGCAGGATCGACACCTGTTCGACCGACATGTGGAAATGCTTCGGGCGCTGGGCTCACTCGGCAATTGCGGCTGGCTCGCAGACGGCGAAGAGGCGCCGGCATCAGCCTTTGCCAGCGCCGGCGAACTGAAGCTGCACGTCCCGCTGGCCGGCATCATCGACCCGCAAGAGGAGCTCGCCCGGCTGGACAAAGAACTCGAGCGAAAGACTCAAGAAATCCAGCGGCTCAACGGCAAGCTATCGAACGAGAAGTTTGTCGCCAACGCGCCGGAGGCGGTGGTCGCCAAGGCGCGCGATCAGCTCGCCGCAGCCGAGTCGGAAAGTCAGGACCTGGCGGCACAGATCGAGCGCCTAAGGAATCTCTAGACGCTCGCCGGCTCAGCTTTCTAACCGAGGGAACCGGTCTCGAGCTTCATCGCCATGATGAGAGCATCCTCTCGGCCCTGCGCCGCCGGATAATAGTTCGGGCGTCGCCCAACCACCGAAAACCCCCGCTCTTCGTAGACGGCGATCGCGCGTGTATTGCTCGGGCGGACCTCCAGAAAAATGGTCCGGCAGTGATGCCATCGTCCCACGTTGATCAGCCGGTTCAGGAGCGCCAGCCCGTGACCCAAGCCGCGATAAGCTTCCGCCATGCAGAGGTTCAGCACGTGCGCTTCACCGCCACCCGCCGACAGGATGCCGTAACCGATCACCGCCTCACCCTGTTCAGCCACCCAGCAGGAATAACCCACCCGAAGACAGTCTTCAAAAATACCCTTGGACCAGGGAAACGGATAGGCCTGAGACTCGATCGGCAGCACCGCGGTGATATCCCGCTCCACCATCGGTCGGATCTCCATCGCCGGAGACTCGAGGACCGCGCTCACGACTGCTGTGCCATCCAGCGCTTGAGATGCTGCCAGGCCACCCGCTTCAGGCCAGGGTCACTCAGCATCGCCGGCACCGAGGGCAGCAGCAGCACGCCGCCCACAGCGGCCACGGGGCGCTGGGTGAACCAAAGCACCTGGCCCTCAAGTTCCGGCGGTTCGTCAGCGACCTGATAAATCGAAAAGCGGTCCCGCGAAAAGCCGGTGGCGCCAAGGATTTTGCCCAGCAGCTCGGGCCCGGGTTCAGCGGCGTCCAGGTCGAGAGCGTCCTCGAGGTCCCAGTCGATTAGGACGGTGGCCAGGTGATCAGAGGCCCGCTGCAGCAGCTTCGGCTCACCGCCGCCGACGGCCCGGTGTGGCGAAGTGACGTCTCGCGACCGGCGCTGCCAGCGATCGATCTCCAGCGCCGACAGGCACTGCTGCTGACGGGCTGACAGGCTCAGAGCGAACCCTCTAGCTCACTCAAAAAGCGGTCGATGACCTCGTCCAGCGCGCGGGAGAAGGCTGACGCGGTATCCACCATCAGATCGCTTTCGGCCTGGACCTGCTCACGGTAGCTGGCGCGAAAAACCGCCTCCCCCTCGGCAAAGCCGGTGAAGAGAATGACGTCCACGTCGATCACCGCGGAAGCCACACCGGCGTCGACCACCCGATCGAATTCCCGGATACGGGTGCGCAGCCGGTAGTTCACATCGCTGGACAGCCCCTCGGTTATCGACACCGCCGCGTTGGCCAGCCGAAGCCGTTCGATCAACCGGCGCTGCAGCAGCTGCGGCGGCGGCTCCTCCCAGAAGTGGTAGTAATAGCGCCGCACCTCGACATGATCTTCGTCTTCGCTGTAGAGGATCCCCCGCTGACGCCGGATCCCCGCTGCGCGGGGCACCTCGATCATCAGCCGGCCGTCGACCGGCGGCGAGTCGAAGACCAAAGACGGCTCAGGCAGATTGCCCATCCGGTAGAAGCTGTCTTCCGGCACCGGCGTCGAGCTGCAGCCGGCCAGCGTCAGCGCAACTACCAGCAGCGTCGGCAGGCTTAGAGATTGGATGGCCACCATACGCCTGCTCACTGTGGATTTGCCCCCGTTTCGTCAGCCTCCGGCGAAAACAGCAGCCGATTCGGGCTGCGGCGAATCGCGCGCGCAAACTCGTTTAAATTCCGGCTGGCCTCGTCGAGATTGAAGGTGATGGAGTCCAGGCGCTGAGACAGCAGCAGCACCGAGGTCTCGAGCTCGGTGACCGTACCGGATATCCCGTCGCGGTTGTCGCTGGCGATAGCCCCGAGATCAGCGATGAGCTGCCGGAGCTCGCTGCGCGCCTCGGCCAACTCACTGACCAGCAGCTGTGCATCCGCTGAGGTCTGACTGAAATTGCTGAGGATGGTGCTGACGTTGCTCAGGTTGTCCTGACCCATGAGGGTCTTGAGCGACTCCGCTGAGTCGTTGAGTCGGGCCAGCAGCTCGGTCACGTCGTCCACCAGCACCGGCGTCGACGACTCCAGATTGGCTGTGATGGTATCAACGCGAGTCGCCAGCAGCTCCAGCAGGGGCTCGACGTGAGACTCGGTGAGATCGGAAACGTCGTCGGCCAGCGCGTTCAGCGAACCGAAGATATCCGACGCCTCGCGGCCGATGATCTCGGAGTCGGGCTGAAGCAGCTGAGTCGACTCACCCTGGTTCAGGACAATAAAGACGTCCGACAGCAGTCCGGATGTTGCGATGGCCGCCACGCTGTCAGAGGGTATCGGCCAGCCTTCCTCCACCGTGAAGTCGATCCGAAAGGTGGTTTGCCCCCCGGTCCGCTGCGGGCTGATGGACTCGATCTGACCGATCCGGTAACCCTCAAAATAGACCGGCGTGCCGTAGCGCAGGCCCGCGACCTGCCGATAGAACGTGTGGTAGTTATCGCTGGCGCCGCTGCGGCCCGTGAGCTGATACAGCACCACAAACAGCAGCGACATCGCCGCGAGCACCACCGCTCCGGCCAGCACGTAATTGACGTTATCTCGTTTCACAAACTTCGATTGGCCCCAATGGTGTTGCTGTCTTCATCTGCGTCGTCAGCTGCGGCGGGCAGCTTAGACATATTCTTCTTCCGTCAGGCGGCGCAGGTACTCCTCCGCATCTACCTTAACGTCTCGCGGCCGGCGGTTCAGCAGATCCTGCACGCGCTCCAGCTTGCTGTTCTTCACCTCGTCTACCGTGCCCGTCAGCAGTACCTTACCCTGATCCAGAACAGTGATTTTGTCAGCGATCTTGAATGCGCTGTCCAGCTCGTGTGTGACTACCACCATCGACATACGCATGGCGTCGCGCAGCTGCAGGATCAGGTCATCCAGCTCCGCGGCCACCACCGGGTCCAGACCGGCAGAGGGCTCGTCAAAAAACAGCAGCTTCGGGTCCATCACAATCGCTCGGGCCAGGGCCGCCCGTTTGATCATGCCCCCCGATAGCTGGGACGGCATCAAGTCCTGAAACCCCCCGAGGTTGACGACCTCAAGCTTGAGCCGAGACATGATCCGGATGGTGTTTTCGTCCAGATCGGTATGCTCGCGCAGCGGCAGCGCCACGTTTTCTCCGACCGACATGGAGGTAAACAGTGCGCCGCCCTGAAACGATACACCCAGTTCCTTACGCAGGGCCTGAAACTCCTGGGCGCTGATCTCGGTGATGTTCTGATCCAGCAGCCTGATGGTTCCGGCGGTGGGTTTGTAGAGTCCCAGCAGGTGCCAGAGCAGCGTGCTCTTGCCCGACCCGCTGCCCCCCATAATCACCCGGATCTCCCCCGCCGACATTTTAAGATCGACGCCGTCGAGGATCTTGCGGCGGCCGTAGTGGGTCACCAGCCCCTCAACTTCGATCACCGGTGGCGCCTGATCGCTCATCGGTTCAGGAAAAAGGTAAAGACCATGTCGGCGATCACGATCCAGCTAATCGCCATCACCACCGACTGCGTGGTGGCCCGGCCGACGCCCTCAGCACCGCCTTTCACGTTGAAGCCGGAGCTGACGCCCACCAGCGCAACAATCGCGCCAAACACCAGCGACTTTGCCAACCCCTGCAGCACGTCTCCCGCCTTGAGGGAATCCACGCTGGCCACCAGGTAGGCCCAGAGCGACACGTCGAGGTTGGGAAGACTGTAAACGGCGCCGCCGAAGATTGCGGCGGCATCCGCCAGCACCGTCAGCGTCGGCACCATGATCAGCAGCGCCACCAGCGGCGGAACCACCAGATAGCGTACCGGCATGATGCCGATCACCCGCAGCGCGTCCACCTCCTGCGATACCACCATTGACCCGATCCGGGCAGCCAGCGCAGACGCTGTCCTCCCGGCCACCAGGATACCGGTGATCAGCGGGCCAAATTCGCGGGTCACGCCGATCGCAATCGCCAGGATCACCTGAGACTCGGCGCCAAAGTTTTTGAGCGCGTAGATCGTTTGAATCGCCAGGCTCACGCCGATGGCAAAGGACAGCACCATGACAATCGGGATGGCCTGGACGCCGGTCTCGACCATCTGGCTCGCCAGCGGTCCCATTTTTACCGGCTGGCCGCGGCGCCGACCGAACAAGATCCAGTAGAAGCTTTCGACCAGCAGCGCGCCCATGTACCCGAAGTTGCTGACCGTTTTCAGCACCCCTTGGCTCATGGCGTTGGCGGCTTTTTCCAGCACGGAGTGTCGACTCAGCCGGCCGCCTGTACGTCGGCGTAGATGGGAAAAACCTGATCGAGGCGCGCAAGCTCGAGCACCGCCTGCACCGCACCACTGATCGACACCAGGCCAAACTTGGCGCCTTTGGATTTTGCGGTCTGATAGCCCTCAACCAACGCCGCGATGCCGGAGCTGTCGATGTAGCTCACCTTCTCGAGCTCCACCAGCACGGCGTTATTCTTGCCCAGCGCATCCAGGATCGCACCGCGTACTTCCGACGACCAGGACAGATCGACCTCGCCGCTGACCGCAACGATCAGATACTCCCCCTGCTCCCTCGCTTCACATCCGTTCATGACGGCTCTCGCTCAATGGTTTTGGTCATTTCCAACACGTTGCCGGACCCATCGGTAGGACAGCTGAAGGACCACTCGTCCATCACCGAATCGATGAAATTGATCCCCAGCCCGCCCGGCCGACATTCACTCAAATCCCTGGGTTTGATGCAAGCTGGGTCAACGGGTGGGGCGTTATCCCGGAGATGAAACGCCAGGCGGTCCTGTTGACGCGTCACGCGCAGGCGGATTTCGCCGTCTTTCTGCCCCCCGTAGCCGTGGCGAATGATGTTGCTGACCGCCTCATCGATCACCAGCTTGAGTTTGTGCACCTGCGAATCGGAGCAGCCCGAGCCCTCGGCCACCTCCGCCACGGCCCGGCGTACGTCTTTGAGACGCGTCGGGCAGGAATGGAAGGTCAGATCCAGCAGCGTCTGCAAGGTCAGCTTCTCCCGTCGACCACCAGCAGCGTGGTGTCATCGTTCAGCTGTCGCTGCCGCAGCTGACCCACAAGCCTGCCGAGGCGGGTCTTGGCGGGACCGACGGCCTGGGTCGCGATCATCGCCTTGAGTCCGGCCTCCTCCAGCATGGCACCATCTCCGTCCCGCGCTTCGGTCACGCCGTCGGAGTAAAAGAACATCGTGCCGTCGTCCAGGCTAACCTGCTCATCGTCGTAGCCCGACTGCGGAATGATCGCCAGCGGCGGCGCCCCGGCGGGAAAGGTCTCCTGACGCCCGTCGAGCCGGTGAAGAATCGGCGGCGGAAAACCGGCGTTCGACCAGGTCAGCGTGCCGGTGGCGGGCTCGAGATAGCCCGCGGCGGCACAGATGAACATGCCGTCGCTGACGGTGGACAGCAGCTCGTTGTTGACCTGGGCCAGCCACTGGCCCGGCGCTTGACCCGCTTTGCCGATCCAGCGCAGCAGGCTGGTGGTGCGCACCATCAATAGCGCAGCGTTCATGCCTTTGCCGGACACGTCGCCTACGGCAAAACCGATACGACCGTCCGGCAGCTCAAAAAAATCAAAGAAATCGCCGGACACCTCACGCGCCGGGAGGTTGATCCCCTGCACGGGAAAGGGGGCGGGGCGTCGGCGCGGCAGGAGCGAACGCTGCAGCCGACGGGCCATAAACAGCTCTTTTTTGATGCGCTTTTGCTCGAGCAGGTTCGAGGCCAGCCGAGCGTTGTTGATCGCCAGCGCGGTGGGTGACGCCAACACCCGAAGCGTCTCCTGATCGTGTTCACCAAACAGGCCGCCGTCGAGCTTGTTGAGCACCTGCAGCACGCCGATCACGCCGCCCGAGGTTCGCAGGGGTGTGCACAGAATCGAGCGGGTTCGAAAGCCGGTTTTGGCGTCGACGTTGCCGGCGAAGTCCGGATCCTGGCTGACGTCGCGAACCAGCTGACAAAGGTTTTCTTTGGCGGCACGGCCCACGATGCCCTGCCCCATATCGATGCGCAGCCCCGTGACGTCCACCGGGCCCGCACATGCTCGGCACTCGAGATCCCCCGACTGCCCGTCGACGAGAAACACCGAGGCGGCTTCGGCATTCATGTAGCCAGAAATGCGCTCGACCGCCCGATCTAACGTCGCAGCGATGTCGATTGATTGGGCAAACTCCTGGCCCAGTTCCACGAGGAGGTCGAGATCGGAGAGCGCTCGTACCGGCGCCTCATCCAGCGCCCGGCTGATCGCCTCACTCACGGCTGTCGCCGCCGGCCGCAGCGCCGGGGTCTGCCGCAGAGCCGACTTCAGGGCCATGCCGCTCGTCGTTGGCGGCGCGATCGGCCCGCCGGGCCTCGAGCGGTGTCGCGGCCGGCTCGGCCTCACCACCTCGCTCGCGTTCGCGGCGCTGGCGAATCCTGTGGCGTAGGCGTTTGCGTCGGGAGCGGCCGATCAAGGTGAGGACCGGTCCTGAGGCCGCGTAGAGATAGGCCACAGTGAACAGCAGCTTCGGCGGATCCAGGGCGAGGAGCACCAGCATGATCACCACCACAAAGATCCACAGAAACGGGACCCGGGCTGGCCAGGACTTGAAGCTGTAGTACCTCACGTTGCTCACCATCAGCAGCGCGGCCGCCAGCGTCACGATCAGGGTGGGCGCCTGCAGGCCGGCGCCGGTTACGCCTTCGCTTTCACAGATCCAGACCCCGGTGACCAGCAGGGCAGCGGCCGCCGGGGATGCAATCCCCTGGAAGAACCGCTTGTCGGCCACCCCAGCCTGCGCGTTGAAGCGCGCCAGGCGCAGGGCGGCGCAGGCGGCAAACAGGAACGAGGCGAGCCAGCCCACCTTGGCCCAGAGCGGACCCCACTCGGCCATCGCGGCCAGCGACCAAAGGTAAACCAGCAGGGCCGGCGCGAGGCCGAAGCAGACCAGGTCGGACATGCTGTCGTACTGAACGCCAAACTCCGACTGCGTGTTGGTGAGCCGCGCAATCCGTCCATCCAGACCGTCGAGCACCGCGGCGATGATCAGCGCCTCGCACGCGTCGCCAAACCGCCCGTTCATGGCCGCCACAATGGCGTAGAAGCCGGCAAACAGGGCGCCTGTCGTCAGCAGGTTAGGCAGCAGGTAAATGCCGCGGTGGGGTTTACCCACCCCGTCCTGCGGTCCGCTGGATGATGGCTGGCTTTGCGAGTCGCTCACTGGTTTGGGGATGACACAGCAGTGCTGAACCCCCCGTATTTTAGCAGCGTTCGCAGACTTAAGGCCGCAAACCGCCGATGGGTAGGCTTTTTTACCCGGAATCGGAGGCGCATAATGCAGTGATACGTAGCAAAAGGTGCGGGCAATGAACGCAAAAACGCGACAGATCGGCCGAATTTCTCACCGCGGATGGTTAGCGAGTCTCGCTCCAGCCCTCGCGCTGGCCCTGACGCTGGGCAGCAGCTTGGATACGCACGCGGCGGAACGCGTTTACAAGTGGACCGACGAAAACGGGACGGTGCATTTCACGTCGACCCCGCCCCCGGGCAGCCAGGCAGAGCGCGTGAAGCTCCGGAAGGCGCCGCCCGCACCAACGGCCGAGACCACCAGCACCTCGACGTCCCAAGGTGAGCTCTATGCAGAGTCGGAGGAGCCGGACAACAGCGCCATCGAAGAAGAGAACCGTCGGATCCAGTGCCAGAAAGGCCGCAACATGATCGCCCAGATTGAGCCCCGGCCGCGCGTTTTTCGGGTGGAGGAGGACGGTAGCCGCACCTACCTGCTCGACGAGGAGCGAGAAGAGCTGCTGACCGAGGCGCGCGACCTCGTCGCGGAGCACTGCGACCCGTGAGACGTCGCCGGCGCAGCGTCGTCAAGCCAGCGATGCTGCTGTTGCTGCTGGCCGGCGTGGGCATGGCGGGTTTCTGGTACTACCAGCCGCAGCAGCGCCCGGATTGGGTTACCGAAAGCCTGCCGATCGCGCCCAAGTCCAAGGTCGCCCTGTACCGCTGGAAAGACGAGCGTGGGGAGTGGGTGGTGAGCGATCAGAAACCCGCGGACGGCGTCGAGTTCGAACGGGTTGAAATCCGCAACGATGTGAACGTGATGCCGGCAAATGGTAACTAGCTGGTCCCTGGCGTCCGCCAGGACGGTCTGTTTGTCCGTCGCTTAATGCAGGATGCCCGGCATGCTGAGGCGGAAGCGGGGAATGGGAAGCTGAAACTCCCGGCCTGCGTCGTCCACCAGCACGTAGTGACCCTCCATGGTGCCCACCGGTGATTCAAGGATAGCGCCGCTTGAGTAGCGGAAAGCACTGCCCGCTTCGATCACCGGCTGCTGACCCACAACCCCTTCGCCGACCACTTCCTCGACCCGCCCCGATCCGTGGGTGATCAGCCAATAGCGTGACATGAGCTGAACCCTCATGTCGCTCTGGTTTGCCACCTCGATCTGGTAGGAAAACACGTAGCGCTCGGCGTCCGGGTCGGACTGGTCGGAGAGATACAGTGGCCGGGCGCTGACCTTCAGGTCAGGCGCGTTCATGGCGTCACCGCATTGGCAATGGCAACAAAGTCTGCCGGCGCAAGCTGTTCGGGACGCAGCGTTGGATCGATTTCCAGAGACGAGAGCTGGGCTGCCGTGAGATGCGACCGCAGGGAATTACCCAGCTGCTTGCGCCGCTGGGCAAAAGCGCTGCTGACAACGCGGGAAAATACCTCGTAGCTACGCGCCTTGGCCGGCAGCTTGGCGTGGGGGATCAGGCGTACCAGGGCCGAATGCACCTTGGGCGCCGGCATAAACGCACCGGGGGCAACCGTAAATAAACTGCGCACCTGGCAATGATACTGCAACATGACGCTCAGTCGACCGTAAACTCGGCTCCCCGGCTGCGCGGCCATCCGCTGCACCACCTCCAGCTGGAGCAAAAAGTGGGCGTCGCGCAGCTGGTCAAGCTGATCCAGGCAGTGGAACAGCAGCGGGCTGGAAATGTTGTACGGCAGATTGCCCACCACCCGGTAAGGGCCATGCCCAAGCTCGGCAAACCGTGTGTCCAGCGCATCGCCCTCGACAATTCTCGCGTCGGAAAAACCCGGGTCTGACGACAGCTCCGCCACCAGGTCCCGGTCGATCTCGAGCACGGTCAGCTTCGCGCCGGCGGTCATGAGCGGCCGACTAATAGCGCCGTGCCCCGGCCCAATCTCCAGCAGCTGCTCGCCCGGTACCGGCGCAATCGCACCGACAATCTTGTCAATGACGTTCGGATCGTGGAGGAAGTTCTGGCCGAAGCGGCGCCTGGCGCGCATCAGCTCGCCATCGTCACAGCCGTGGCGAGGGCAGCCTGCAGGCTGCCAGGGTCGGCGATGCCCTGACCGGCGATGTCCAGCGCGGTGCCGTGATCAACCGAGGTGCGCACGATGGGCAGGCCGAGCGTGACGTTGATCGCGCTCCCAAACCCCACGTACTTCAGCACCGGCAGCCCCTGATCGTGGTACATCGCCAGCACCGCGTCATGCCGCTCGAGCACCCGTGGCGTAAAGGCCGTATCAGCCGGCAGCGGGCCGGTGAGTTTCATCCCGCGGGCACGCAGTGACTCGACGGTCGGGGTGATGGTGTCGCGCTCCTCGGTCCCCAGGTGCCCGCCCTCACCGGCATGCGGATTGAGGCCGCAAACCGCGATGGCGGGGTTGGCAATGCCGAAGCGCTGCCGCAGTCCCTGATCGATGATCGCCAGCGTCTCGCTTAGCATCGAGCGGTCGATCGCTTCCGATACGCGGGCCAGCGGCAGGTGGGTTGTCGCGAGGGCGACTCGAAGATCTCCGGCCGCCAGCAGCATGACTACCCGCCGGGTATTCGAACGCTGGGCGAGAAACTCGGTGTGCCCGGTGAAGGCGATGCCCGCGTCATTGATGACGCCCTTATGAACCGGACAGGTAACCATCGCGGCAAAATCTCCGCCAGCGCAGCCGTCAAAGGCACGCTCGAGCATTTCGACAACGGCGGGTGAGTTGCGCGTATTGAGCGTGCCCGGCTGCACCGGCGCCGCGGCCGGGACGTCGAGCAGCTGCCGTGGGGCGTTTTGGCCCGCGCGAAACGGCACGAGCTCAAGGGGCTGGCCCTGGGACTCGGCGGCCTGGCGCAGCGCCGCGCCGCTGCCGACAAACACCAGAGGGACGTCAGCGCTTCCCGCCGCCAGCCGGACGCAGAGTTCCGGACCGATGCCCGCCGGGTCACCGACGGTGACCGCAATGGGTTTCACCTGGTGTCCTGTTTGCTAGATGCGATATTCGATGTAGGCTTCGTCGCGCAGCTCGCGCTCCCACAGGCGAAACTCTTCTTCGGCCTTCAGTCGGCGCAGCGCTTCCCGCGCCTGCCCACGCTGAATGTCAACGGTCCGGTCCTGCTCGCGGACACCCTCCTTCTGGAGGATGTGCCAGCCGGCTGCCGATTGAAACGGTTGGCTGATCTGACCGTCCGCCAGCGAATCGAGCACACCCTGGACCCGATCGCCGAAAGTGCCCGGAACAAACCATCCCATGTCGCCGCCGAGGTTCGCGGAGCTGGTGTCGTCCGAATATTGCCGGGCCAGCTCCGAGAAGTCGGACCCGCCCGTCACGCGCTCGTGGATATCGGTAATCGTGTCGAGCGCCTCCTCCTGGGTTACCAGCTCCGAGGTTTCCACCATGATGTGCCGGGCCTTGATCTCGGTCACCATGTTCATGGTCTGAGCGCGATAGTCCGCAACCCGGAACAGGTGGAAACCGGAGGCGTCCCGGATCGGCCGGGTGAAATCACCTTTTTCCATCGCGCCCAGTTCCTGGGCCAGCATGGTCGGCACCTGATTCGCCGGACGCCAGCCCAGATCGCCGCCCTGCAGGGCCTGCGGACCGTCGCTGTGAGTGATCGCCAGCGTCGAGAAATCAGCGCCTTCCCCAAGCTCACCGTGCAGGGTGTCGGCCTTGTCTCGCGCCTCCTGGACCTGGGTCGGGGATGCGCCCTCCGGCAGTCCAATCAGGATGTGCGACAGGCGGAACTCACCCTCAGGACCGTCCTGGTTCTCCAGAAACAGATCGATCTCGCTTTCGGAGATGTTGACCCGGCTGTTGGAGACGCGACGCTCCAGCTGCTGGGTGATCAGCTCGTCCCGCATGTCCTCCCGGAATCGCTGCCAGCTCAAGCCGTCAGCGACGATGGTCCGGCGCATCTGTTCCTGCGTGATGCCCGACTGCTGGGCAACCCGGGCAATCGCCTGGTCCACCTCCTGATCACTGACCCTGACGCCCGTCTGGCGGGCGTTCTGCAGCTTGAGCCTGATCAGCGCAAGCTGGCTCAGGATCTGTCGCTCCAGCGTGCTGCGCGGGGGCAGCGGCTGACCCGAAGCGTTGAACTGCTTGACCACGTTAGCCACCGAACGATCAAGCTCGGTCCGGACGATCACCTCGTCTTCCACCACGGCGACGATACGCTCGAGGGGTTCAGCTCCCACGTTGAGGCTGGCCAGCAGGCCAGCGGCGGCGAGCAGCGACTTCAGCGGATTAGAAAGCGGTCGGTTCATTGTCATAGCGGTAACCTGCAATTGCTTGTTCCAGCACCCTTCCGGTGCCGCGACCCAGGGAGCCCAGGCCTTTCAGTTCCAGTTCAAAGTAGAGGGCGTTTCGATAATCGCCGTCCAAAGTCCTTACAAAGCGCCGCACCATCAGGCGGGTTGCCCAGCAGCAGCTCTGATATTCAAAGCCGGCCAATCCTTCCAGCAACGCCTCGTCCTGAAAGGAGTAGTTGGCCCGGCCCAGCACCGCCCAGCGCTCGTTGAGGGGCCACCAGGCGGAGATATCCACCTGATCTACCACCTGCGACCGCTGACGATAGGCAAAGTTCAGCAGTCGCCCCTCCGCCCCGCGGTACCGGACGCTGAGCTGGCGCTGCTGCAGACGATCGTTTCCTACCAGCGGCTCGGGCTCATACTGCAGCCCCAGCACCACGCGCCAGTTGTTGCTCGGGCGCCAGGTCAGCTCACCCACCAGCGGCGAGGTGTCGCGATCGTCCGTTGCCGTGCCGGTCAAACCCACCCGACGATTGCGGAAGTGTACGATCGTGCCAACGCTGGCTTCCAGCACATCCCGGCCGCCGTCGAGCAACCGGGTGGTCACCGCCAGCGTCAGCTGGCTCGCATCACCCTGCCGATCCGCGCCGGAAAAGCGGTTATACCTGAAAAGCTGCCCAAAACTGAAGGTCAGATCCCGGGTGTCGAAGGTCGGAATCTCGTCCTGCGCCTCAAAGGGCACGTAAAGCAGGTAAAAGCGCGGCTCCAGCGTCTGGGTGTAGCGCGCGCCGCTGCGCTCCAGAAACAGCCTGCCGTCGAGCTCTGCAATTGGCGTCGTGCGCGACGGCGAGTCGTCGAGATCCCCGGCCCGGCTGTCCAGCCGGTACTGCGTGTGACGAACGCCCAACGACGGCTCGAGCATCCAGGCAGCGCCGGCAAACGTGCGTGACAGGCGCGGCATGAGATCGAGGCGCCAGCCCTCGTCACCGACGTCCCGATCGAAGGCCACCAGCTCGGTATCCACCTCGAGCCGGGTGGCACCAAGCGGCAGGTCCAGCTGATAGTTGAGCCGCGGCAGCCGGGAATAGGGCTCAGCGGTCTCGGCCAGGGTGTCGTCGACGCTCGTGTAGTCGTCGACGGCCAGCGAGGCGTTCCAGTAACGTCCGGCGGTGCTGAGCTGTGCGAGGGAGCGAAGAAAGCTGCGCGAGTT
>JBCDKA010000070.1:0-19658 GCA_038747195.1 Pseudomonadota bacterium | reverse complement strand
TCGAGGGCGCGTCGTGGCTCCCCAAGCTCGATCAGCACCAGCCCGAGGTTACTGACCACCGTCGCCAACTGACCCTGAACGCCACCTTTCCGATAGTGGTTGGCCGCCTGCTCAAGTTCCCGGTAGGCCTCTTCGTACTGCTCGAGCTTCCAATGGATCAGGCCGATGTTGTTTCTCGCTCTGGCGATTCCGTCGGCATCGCTTAAGGCCTCGGAGATCTCGAGTGAACTCGCATGATGAGCGAGTGCGGCATTAAAGTTGCTGCGCGATCGATAGACGACCCCGAGCAGCGTATGGGCCATCGCAGACTCCGACTGAGCTGTCTCCTGCTCAAACGCCTCGACTGCCGCGGTCGCGGCGGCTAGAGCCTCGTCGGAATCAGACCGATAGTAAAACGCCACCCCGAGGGAATACTGACTCCAGCCAATCAAATTCTTGTCGCCAAGCGGCGTGGACAGTTCGAGCGATGCCTTCGCCCAGGTCAGGCCCGAATCCAGGTTACCTTTCCGAACGGCAAACCAGCTGAGGTGATGGAGAATCTGGCTGCGAAGTGCCGCGTCAGGATGGGTGTCCTGTAACGACTCAGCCAGATCGAGCAATTGTTGAATATCGTCGTAGGGTTTTCGGCGTCCACGAAGCAACAGTTCGCCGAGCGCCGCCAGCTTTTGACTGTTGTCGGTGGACTCAACACGTTCGCGCAGTTCAGCCTCTGAAAACTCCGACAGCGCTTCCGCAGGAATAGCCGCAGGAGCGATACAAAGGGCAAAAAATAGGGCAAAAATCACGCCAAATTGGGGGCGCTTTCCTGTTGTCATTGGTGTCCCCTCCAAACGAACGGAGAGGATTGTAGCGAACTAGGACGCTATCGCCGCAAGGTGGTTTCCTACACCGGGATGACGCGACTGGTGCGCCTTCCGTGAAGCACGCGAACCCGGTCGCCCGGGCGCAACAGCTGTTGGTCTTCCTGAATGACCGCAACCGTCCGGCCGCTGTCGAGCTTCACGATGACCTCGATAGCTTCTTTGCTGGTCACCGCTTGTTCCACGGCTCGGCCGGCCACCGCGCCGGCAACCGCACCGGCGGCGCCCGCAACCCGTCGGCCGCTGCCGCCGCCGACGGTTCGCCCGACACTGTTGCCAACCGCCGCCCCGCCGAGCGTGCCAACAATCGATGCCTGGCCCTCCACGGTCACCGCTGCTATTGCGATGATCTGGCCCTGAGACACCCGCATTGACGTTCCGACAGCGCCAGCGGGATAGGTACGGGTAGGCTTTTGGGCGCAGGCGGTCGCCAGCAAAAGGGTGAGCAGGGCGATGCCCAGCAAATTTTGAGTTTTCATTGCGCGCTCCTGTGGCATAACTATTCCAACGCGCGGCCGGCTATTTGGTTGACAGATGACCGCGTTGCCGAGTTCAGGGGTGCTTGCTAGGCTTTTCCATCACTGGTTGATCAGGTTGAGGTGTGTGGCGATGAGAGAACGGTTTCAGAGCGGATGGACGTGGGCTTTCTTCACTTTGCTGCTGCTCAGCATCAGCGGCAGCGCCTGGTCCGCTTCAGCGTTCGAGATCGATACGCGGGTGGATGCCGCTCTTGATCGGTTTGTCGACGAGGTCGAAGGCGGCGACCGGTTCTTGGAGGCGGCTGAAGGTGTGCTGGTTTTTCCTAAGGTGCTGAAGGTGGGCGTCGGCATCGGCGGGGAGACGGGCGAGGGCGCGCTGCGTGTCGGCGGCGAGACGGTGCAGTATTACCGCACGTCTGCCGGGTCGATTGGCCTGCAGCTCGGAGCGCAGTCCAAGGCCATTTTTCTACTGTTCATGAGCGAAGACTCGCTGGCGCAGTTTCGGACCAGCAACGGCTGGAAAATCGGCGGGGACGCGTCCGTCAATCTCATCAAAGTGGGTGCAGCCGGCGCGGTCGACACGCAGAGTATCGAGGACCCCATCATCGGCTTTGTGCTGACCAACAAGGGGTTGATGTACAACCTGACGCTGGAAGGTACAAAGGTGAGCCCGATAGACCGTTGACCGACTCGCTGGGCTGTCAGTTCTGCTGAATGGCGGACAGACGCTGCTGGTAGCGGTCGGCGGACTCCTGTTCACCAAGCTTGGAGTAAAGCTCAACGGCAGCCTCTAGAGCTCCGCGTGTGCTTGGGTGTTGGTCGCCGTAATTTGCTGCGAGCGAGTTGAGGCCTTTTATGATGGGCTCTTCAGCTTCCGCCAGCGCGCCGGACTTCATCAGCGCTTTCCCCCAGTTCCACCGCATATCGTGCACGGCTATATGGTCGGGCCGATTGGCTTCCGTAATGGCCACCGCTTGCTCAAAGAACGACGCAGCGTCTGCCCACTGCTCTTGCTTGCTGAGAATCTTGGCGACGTTGCCAAGCCCAAATCCTACGTTCGGGTGCTCCGGGCCACGGAACAAGCGCACCAGACGGAGCGCTTCCCGGTAGTACTGCTCGGAGGCCTCGAAGTCCCCGTAGGATTCGTAGGCGCGCCCCAGGCTGTTGAAGACAAACGCGTGGCGATCGTTGTCCGGGCCAAACAGATGCTGATTGATTTGGTTGGCTCGCTCCAGCAGCTCGATAGCCTCAGTAATTGCGCCCTGGCTCCGGCGAGTTTGGGCGAGACCCAGAAGCGTTGAGCTGACCGGGCTGCTGTATTCGCCATGTCTCAGAATCCTGCGCGCCAGCACTTCCTCGAACAACACAACGGCTTCTTCCTCCTCGCCCACGTGGTTCGCCAGGTTGGCCATTTCCGACTGAAGGATCGACAGCTGTTCCTCGTCCTTGCCAGGAAATCGCCTGGCCAGAGGCAATGCGCTTTCATAGGTCGCTCGGGCAAGCGCCGTCTCACCCCGTCGGTGTAGCGTCTGGCCGCGCACCAGCAGGGCGCCGGCGCGGATTTCGCCTGCCTCTCGCTCTCCCAACAGCGCCAGCGATTGATCAACGCTGTCCAGCGCATCGTCATATTCACCCATAGCCAGCTGAGTACCCGCCAGGCGAGCAAGCACGTCAGCCGAGATCACCGGATCGTCCAGGTTCGCAGCGAGTGTCAGCTCCTGCTCCAGCAGATCACGGGCCGTAGGGAATTCCCGCAGGATCCGATAAACGCCCGACACCGTATCGAGCATCTCCCGTTGAAGCGCCGGGCTGTCTATGCCCTCGATGCGTTGCGCCCCCTGTTCCAGAAGATCCCTCGCGGTGGTGTCCAGCGGATTGGTGTTGGGGTTTAGGCTCGCAAATAGATCGACGAGAAACCCCGTTGCCGCCTGCGCTCGGTCTCGCTCTTCGGCGAGCAGCCTGGCCTGCTCTCGGGCCGCGACGGCAAGCGACAAGCCGAGGATCGCAGCGGCCGTGAGTGACAACGCCGCCACGGTGCCCGCGGCAACCGGAAACCGGTGGCGGCGCACGAAGCGACTCACGCGATACCACAGGGTTGGCGAACGGGCGCTGACCGGTCGGTGTGCCAGCACGTTTTGCAGATCTGCGGCGGCGTCTTCGACGGTCCTGAAGCGTTGGTCGAGGTCGCCATGGATCATGCGGGCGACCACGGCATCCAGATCGGGCTGGATCTCGTGTGACCGATTTTCCCGGGCGGCCGCGCGGGAGAGCTTCAGCGGCTCGGTGTCTGAAACCAGGCGCTCGATGCCGGCGGGCGACTGACCGGACACATTAAAGGGCAATCGCCCGCTGAGTAGCTGATACAGCAGCACCCCCAGGGCATAAACCTCCGAGGCCACGGAGGCTTTTTCTCCGCGAAGCTGTTCGGGGCTGGCGTAGGCCAGGGTCAGAGGCTGTGCACCCTGGCCCGTGATGGGATCCGCGGTGTCTGGCGTTGTGCCCTCATCCAGCATCCTCGCGATGCCAAAATCGACAACCTGAAGATCATCCCCTTCGGCCACCAGCACGTTTGCGGGTTTCAGATCGCGATGAATAATGCCTTGACCGTGGGCGTAGGCCACTGCGCTCGTCAGCTTCAGGAACAGCTGGATGATCGCCGCCGGGTCGAGCTCGCGTTTGGCGCAGTAAACGTCGATCGGCTCTCCATCAATCCACTCCATTACGAGATAGGGCACCCCAGTCTCGTTCACACCTCCGTCGAGCAGTCGACAGATGTGTGGGTGTTTGAGGCTGGCGAGCATTTGCCGCTCCCGAAGGAATCGCTCATGCCAGCGGCGCAGCCATCGACCGCTGGACAGCAGTTTGAGCGCAACGAGCTGCTGATACGGTTCGGTCCGCTCGGCCAGATAGACCGCTCCCATGCCGCCCTCGCCGAGCAGGCGCTGAAGTCGGTAGTTGTCGATCACCTGACCGACCAGCTCTAGCGTCTCGTCGGGGTGGGTGATGCCGAGATCCTGTCGCAGGTTATTCAGATACTCCTCTGAGCGATCGTGCGCCAGCAGCGCCTGTTCGACCTGCCGACGCAGCTCGGGGCTGCCCGCGCAATGCTGGTCCAGCAGTGCCTCCCGTTCTGCCGGCGAGAGGTCCAGGGCCTGCTCGATGAGGCGTTCTGCCTCGCGCTGTTGGGGTGAGTCCTGTGTCACTAATTCAATCTCCGGACGGCTGTAAGCTCGCGTAGAGCTGCGCTGCGCCCAGCCGCCAGTCTCGCTTTACCGAGGCTGTGGAAATGCCCAGCGTCTGCGCGGTAGCCGCAATATCCAGCCCGGCAAAGAATCGACACTCCACCACGCGACACGCCCGAGGGTTTTCTTGCTCCAGCAGGTTGAGCGCTTCATCCATGGCCAGCAGCTCTTCGATGGGTGCGCCAGCGGGCAGGCTGACGGTGTCGGCATCCACGTGCTCCGCGCCGCCGCCTCGACGCTGCGCCATTCGGGCGCGTGCGTAGTTTACGAGCACGTGGCGCATGGCCTTGGCCGCCGTACCGAAAAAGTGAGCTTTTCCCGAATAGCCGGCGCTTTTGGCCAGCTTCAGATAGGCTTCATGAATCAGAGCGGTCGTGTCGAGCGTATGGTGTCCCGACCACTTCCGCCGCTCCCGTTTAGCGAGCTGACGAAGCTTGGCGTAGACGGCCTCAAACAACTCAGAGGACGCAGCCGGGTCGCCGGCTTCGGCGGCTGCCAGGAGACCTGTGATGTCCGAGCTGCTGTCCATCTTTGTAAAATCAGCATAGCAGCCGGCCGCCCGACGGGAAGCGTGGGTTCGCGCCAATCGGCCTTTGGGTGGATCATGGTGCAGCTTCAAACCCATCGCTGAAGATCTGCACATCAGTCGCGGCCGCCGTCCCGTCGGCTACCAGTCGGCTGGCCAGCGTAGCGGTAACCGTACGGCCGCTCACAGATCCATTAAGAAAGTCCACCGTCCAGGAAAACTCGCCCGGCGCGCCCTGGTCAGGGGTGCTAGTCCAGGTTGCGCCCTGGGGGGTGTCTGGAAACACGGCGACATTAATTGAGGGGAAGCTGCACTGGAGTTCCGCCAGCGAGGCGAGTTCCTTAACGTTGGGAAGACGCCACCGATTACCCGGGCCGAGTTCGCCCGACTGGTCGGCGGCCTCGAGGGCCAGCTGCCAGGTGAGGTCGCCCTGATTACCGTCACAGCGGTCGTCAAGCGGATCGGCTGGCGTTCCGCCGTCGTTCAGCGTCATGCCGACGGCACATCGCTGCCAGGTTAGTCCCGTCGCCAGATCCGTCGCCAGTTCTCCGTCGATTTGATATCGACTGAGCGGGCGGGTTTCCGGAAGGCTGTTGTTACACGTTGCGGTTGGCTGCAAGGTTTCAATCGGTTCCAAGCCTTCGACCGCGAGCACCGAGCCTTGCTCAAAGTTGAGCGGGTCGCCGACAAAGGCTGAGGCACCCGTTTCGCCACCGTCGCTCCAGGCGCTAACGCCCAGGTCGTAGCGAACGGTCAGCGCCTCACCGGGACCCAGCCCCGACAGGTCAATCGCCTGAGTCAATCCGTCGATGTCATAGCGGGCACCATAGACGTACCACTCCGATTCCGGAACAGGGTCCCCGTTGACGTCACGGCACTCGGAGCAGTCGACGACCAGCGGGTAGAAGAATCCTGACGGGTCGCCGACAAGCTCTCCCACCATGCGAAACTTATGGCTGGCCTGCGGTCCGCCACGGCCGCGCATCTGCGCGAAGTGCTCGAAGACGACCGCCCCCTGAATCCAGACGCGGATGTGAAGCTCAGCCATCAGCTCGTCGACCAGTCCGAAGCCGCCGTAGTCGATCAGCTCCAGAAAGCTGGGCAGGATGGTGAACGTGGGCGGCGGAGGCTCGGTCTCGGGGACGCGATAACTCTTGTTCCAGGTCATCCAGGTGACTGGCTCATGGGCACGGACGCCGGTGCGGAGCGCCGACCAGACGGTTCCGTCGGTCTCGCCATGAGATTCGAGAAGCGTCGTCGGGTAGTACAGCCCCTCGCCGAGATCGAGATTGAGCGTCTCACCGACGTTGGTGCCAATCGGCGCGAGCGTGGACGCGGTGCCGCCGATCGCGACTCGACGGGTGCCCTCGAGTAGGTCCAAAGACTCTGCCCACATTCGCATCTCGTTTGGTGGGAGCCGAAGAATGACCTCGGGCTCCTTGGTGTGTTGCGCCGGGAGTTGCGCCAGGACGACGATGGTCAACGCGGCCGCGCCAATCATGGTGCCGTCCTCACGAGGCGAATGCGGCGCGCCTCAAACTTGCTCGTCGGCAACGAGCTGCCGCTGCCAAAAAAGACGCTCCAAGCGGTAACGTCGCTGAAGCTGTTGCTGTTGCCGGCCCAATAGCGATCTCTTGCGCCATTAGGGAAATAGGTGCCGAGCATGACAACGCCCAGTGGGTCAGCGCCGAAATCGACTAACCCCAGCAGTTCGGTTCTGCTGGGAAGCCGCCAGTCGCTGGCGCCGCAAAGCGATTGACTATTTACCGCGGCGACATATTTTTCGGTATCACAGTTCGCGCTGTCCGAGCAGCTTCCGCCGTTTTCGAACCCCTGAAGCAGGCCGCTCGCTGGGAGTGATGCGTCGAACCAGCTGTAGGTCCAGCTGGAGTCCCGCAGCGTTCCGTCGTCTGTTTTGACTTCCCAGATCAGCCCGGTGACTTCGTCGCGGACGCAATGCCAGGGTGTGTTGGCAAAGTCAGGCTCCGCCTCGTCAAGCGGCTCACCGAGTTCGTCGAGCCGCGTCAATGAAAACCCGGCGCGGCCGTCCGTGTCGTCCGGAATCTCCACGTCGCGTCCGAACTCGGCGTCCTGACCCGGGTAGGCTGCGGTTTGAGGACCACAGTTGAGGTCGGCTGCCGAATCGTTTGCGCAGCTGGTTGCGCCGGTGTCGTTCAGTGCGTTCCCGAACGCGATTAGCGGCGCGCAAAGCAGGCCAAGCAACAGCGGGTTCTTTGATCTCATGGCGGTTTCCCTTTTCAGTGCCTGCTTGGATAAACAGCAAAAAAGGGCAAAAGGGATCACGAGCTAGTCGATTCAAATCCGCGAGGCGCCGGTCGTCTTGTCGACAGCCAGCGGCGACATGCTTTAGAGTCTGGGGCCGTAAAACCGCCCACCGATGGAAGTCGAGGAAGACCCTTGTCCCAGATTATTCACACCAGCCCTTTACCCGACGTTGAAATTCCAGCGATAACAATCACCGACCTGGTGCTGCAGCGAGCGGCCGAACTGGGTGACAAGGTCGCCATCAGAGATGCTGCCGGAACCAGCTCTTACACCTTTAAGGCCCTGAGTGATGCCATCCACTCGCTCGCCGGTGGGCTGGCTGCGCGGGGTATCGGGCCGGGCAAGGTTGTGGGCATCATGGCACCGAACCTTCCCGAGTACGCCATTGTGTTTCACGCGGTGGCCGTCACCGGTGGCGCGCTGACGCCGATCAATCCGCTCTACGGGCCCGAGGAGGTCCGTCACCAGCTCACCGACGCCGGCGCGTCAATCTTGATCACCATCGCCGCTTTTGCGGAAACGGCACTTGCCGCCGCCGAGGGGTCACCCGTGACCGAGGTGGTTGTGATGGGCGAGGCAGTGCCTGGCACCACGGCCCTCAGCAGCGTCTTTGGCGAGCCGATCGAGCAGGTGCCGGTGGACCTGGCCTCCGACACGGTGGTGCTGCCCTATTCCTCGGGCACAACCGGCCTGCCAAAAGGCGTGATGCTGACTCACCACAATCTGGTCGCCAACATCGCCCAATTCAGCCCGGTCTTTGAGTACGAAAATGATGACGTGGCCTTGGCCTTTCTGCCGTTTTTTCATATCTACGGTATGCAGGTGCTGATGAATGGGCTGCTTGCCAACGGCGTGACGACGGTGACGATGCCGCGGTTCGATATGGTCGAGGCGCTTAAAGCCGTTCAGGAGCTGAAGATCACGCGGTTTTTTGCGGTGCCGCCGGTCATACTGGGCCTGGCCAGCGTGCCTATTGTCGATCAGTTTGATCTATCGACCATCAAACAGGTGTGTTCTGGCGCCGCGCCGCTAGGCGCCGAACTCCAGGCCAAGGCGGTGGAACGTCTGGGGTGTGAGGTGGTACAGGGTTTTGGGATGACCGAGCTGAGCCCCGTGAGTCACCTCACCACCAGCGGCGACTATCGCCCGGGTACCAGCGGCGTGACCGTCTCCAACTCCGAGTGTCGGATCGTCGAGCCCGAGAGCGGCAAGGACCAGCCGATCAATGAGCGAGGTGAGCTGTGGATTCGCGGGCCGCAGGTGATGAAGGGTTATCTGAATAATCCTTCGGCCACGGCTGAGACCATCACCGAGGACGGCTGGCTCCGGACGGGTGACATCGCCATCATTGATGACCACGGTCATATGAGCATTGTCGACCGCCTGAAGGAGCTCATTAAGTACAAAGGGTTTCAGATTGCGCCGGCCGAACTCGAAGGGTTGCTGCTGACGCACCCTAAGATCAGCGACGTAGCGGTCATCGGTATCCCCGACGAGGAGGCCGGTGAGGTGCCAAAAGCGTTCGTCACCACGCCGGAGGGCCAATCCATCACCTTGGAAGAGGTTCAGGCGTTTATCGGGGAGCATTTGGTTAAGTACAAGCAGGTTCAGCAGCTTGCCGTCATCGATCAGATACCCAAGAGCGCGTCAGGCAAGATTCTGCGCAAGGATCTGCGCAACGCCTAAGGAAACGTGGGCCCTTACGGCTTTCCCCAGGTTCCATTCACACACTGCCAGTCCTGTGCCGTCTCGGCGGATTCGCGAGTGCCATTGAGGCCTCGCCGCGAGGCGGTGCACGCTGAAGAGAGCACTTCATGACTATGCGATCAACAACCCCTTGTCCCCAATCTGTCACCCGCTGGCTCCTGGCCCTGGGATTGACCCTAGCCGCGATGCAGCCTCTTAGCGTGGCGTTTGCCGAAGCGGTTGACGAGACGCTGCTTGACGGCCTGGAGTACCGGCTCCTGGGGCCGTGGCGCGGGGGGCGCGTGACCGCCGTACACGGCGTGCCGGGCAACAGTCAGCACTACTACATGGGCGCCACCGGGGGTGGCGTATGGAAAACCACCAACGCCGGCCAGACCTGGAACAACATCTCGGATGGGCAGATTCCGGTGGGCACGATCGGCGCCATCGCGGTCGCGCCTTCCGATCCCAACGTGATCTATATCGGGACCGGGGAAGCGCCGATCCGCGGGGTTACCACGGCACAGGGCGAAGGGCTTTGGAAGTCGGTTGATGCCGGCCAGTCTTTTGCCTTTATGGGGCTGCCGGAGGCCGGTCAAATCGCCAAGATCCAGATTCATCCTGAGAATCCCGACGTGGCTTTTGTGGCCGTCCAAGGCCAGATCTGGGCGCCAAACGCAGAACGGGGTGTATTCCGGACCAAAGACGGTGGAACGACCTGGGAGCACGTTCTCGAAGTGAACGATGAGACCGGCGCCACCGACATTACGATGGATCCGACCAACCCGCGCATTCTGTACGCCGGGCTTTGGCACCACGGACGCAAACCCTGGTTCATCAAATCGGGTGGTGAAGGCGGTGGTATCTACAAGTCTGTCGACGGCGGGGACAACTGGACTCAGCTGGAGGGCGGATTGCCCGAGCTGATCGGCAAAACCGGCATTGCCGTCTCGGCTGACAAGCCGTCCCGGATCTACGCGATCATCGAGGCGGGTCCCGGGCAGGGCGGCGTGTGGCGCAGCGAAAACTACGGCGAGAGCTGGAGCCTGATCAACGGCCATCGCGCGCTGTGGTCGCGCGCCTGGTACTACATTCATATTGCCGTCGATCAGAGTGATGCAGACACGGTCTGGGCCATGAACACAGCGCTCTATAAATCGGTCAACGGCGGTGCCGACTTCGAGCTCGTCTCAGCGCCGCACGGAGACCACCACGATATGTGGTTTAACCCGAGCGACGGCGACAACTTCATCAACGGCAACGACGGCGGTGCCACGGTGACGTTTGACGGCGGCGAAACCTGGAGCTCCATCAACAACCAGCCGACCGCGCAGTTCTACCGGTTGATTACCGACAACCAAAATCCATACCGCCTGTACGGCGGTCAGCAGGATAATTCCACCGTGTCGATCGCCAGCGCCTCCTGGGATGGCGGTATCGGGGTCGACGATTATTACGCGGTGGGCGGCGGGGAAAGCGCACATATCGCCTTCGATCCGGACGATCCGACGCTGATCTACGCGACCACCATCAACGGCACGCTGACGGAATATAACCACGCCAATCGGAAGACCCGTTACATCATTCCGTATCCGGAAATGGTGTTTGGGATGGACTCAAAGGATCTGAAATACCGAGCCAACTGGAACCCGCCGGTGATCACCAGTCCTCACGACCGGGCAACCATTTACTACGGCACGCAGTACCTCCTTAAAAGCATGGATCGGGGCCTTAGCTGGGAAGAGGTCAGCCCGGATCTCACGCGCAATAACCCCGATCATATGGGCCGCAATGGCGGGCCGCTGACGCCGGAGAACGTTGGCGCGGAGTTCTACCACACGATCTACGCCATTGAGGAAAGTGCAAATGAGAAGGGCACGATCTGGGTCGGCGCAGACGACGGGCTGCTGCATTTGACGCGGGACGGGGGCGCAAACTGGGCGGATATTTCGCCGCCGCATCGAGGTGAGGCGATGATCAACGCCATTGAACTGTCACCCCATGCGGAAGGGACCGCCTACCTGGCGGTGACTGGCTACAAGCTGAACGACTTCAAGCCTTACATTTACAAGACTACCAACCACGGAGACCGCTGGCGTCGCATCGATAAGGGCCTGCCGGAGAAGGCTTTTGTCCGGGTGGTCCGAGAGGATCCGCTGGTTCAAGGGTTGCTTTACGCGGGAACGGAGAAAGGGTTGTTTGTATCGTTCGACGACGGCGAGGAGTGGCAGTCGCTCGATCTCAATCTTCCGTCGGTTCCCATCACCGATCTCCGGGCCCGAGCGGATGGGCTTGCCGTGGCTACCCAGGGACGCGCGTTCTGGGTGCTCGATGACTTGTGGTTGATCCGGCAGGCATCCAACGATGATGCGGAAAAAGCCGTGCATCTTTATACGCCGCCGGCGTGGGCCATGGGCAAGCCGGGCAGCTGGCCCGGCAACTTCGAAGGTGCCAACGCTTCCTGGGAGGTGCCGCTTTACTACTTCATTCGAGACGAAGTGGAAGAGGGTGCGGAGCTGACGTTGGAAATCCTCGACGCTGACGGTGGTGTGGTGCAGACGATGTCGAGCGCTGAGGGTGACCAGCAGCGCTGCGAAAAGGGCAACGAAGATCCTCGGCGACCGGTCAGTCACTACTACCCCCCGGTGGCTCAGGGGCTGAACCAGTGGAGCTGGGCCATGCAGTCGGAGGCCGTACCCTGCATAGCCAACATCAAGCTGCACGCAGGCTTCGACGGTCCGACTGTGGCCCCCGGCGTTTACTCGGCCCGGCTGACCCTTGGTGAGGAGACCAGCACGGTATCGTTCGAGGTGACCAAAGACGCGCGATCTTTTGCCACCGACGCACAAATTGCGGACTGGGCAAACACGCTCAGCAGCGTCAAAGGCCTGCTGGCGACTTCGCTTAAACGGCTCGACGACAGCCGTCGGGCGCGAGCGGAGGTCACCCAGCTGATGGCGGACTATGACGACCCTGACCTCCATTCCCTCGGCGACCAGGCGATAGCCGGGATCAGCACCTGGGAGGCGAAGATCACGCAGCTGAAGTTCGAGACCTACGAAGACGAAGACGCGTGGGCAACCATGTTCGACGGGCAGGTGCGGTTTCTGATGGATACCATCGACTACTCGGGCGCACCGGTCACAGCTGGGATGCGCCAGCGGCAGGCGGATCTGGAGCAGCAGTGGGAGGCATTGGAAGGTGAGCTTCGGGATATCACTCAGAAGTTCATCGAGCCAATCAACGCCTGGGCTCGAGAGCGTCAGGAGCCCTATGTCCTGCGTCCGGTTGAGTAACGCGTGGGCGTTTGGCTCGTCTAGTAGCAATGCATCAGTTTTTTATCGGACTTGCGCTGGGTCTTTGCCTGGCGGTGCCCCGGGCATTCTCACAGGACGATCCTCCGGTTATCGAGGCCGTCAGTGAGGCCATTACGCCCCTTATGGACACCGGCCACTTCCCGGGTGTCGCCGTTGCGGTGCTACGCCAGGGGACGCCTATTCACGTGGGTACTTATGGTTACGCCAGCCTGACTCATAACGTCCCGGTCAGCACCGAGACCGTTTTTGAGTTGGCCTCACTGACCAAGCCCATGACGGCGCTGGCCGTCATGACGCTGGCGGGGCAGGGAAAACTTCGGGCTAAGGACGGGCTTGCCGATCACGTTTCGGGACTGCCTGAGCAATGGCAAACGATCACGATCAATCAGCTGCTCAGCCACATGGGCGGGCTGGCACATCGGTTTGAGGAAAAACCGAAGGGGGAGTTTTTACTCAGCTACTCTACTGACGACATGCTGGCATCGGCAAAAAATACGCCAATGGTGTCGGAGCCCGGCACCGACTGGAACTACTCGGACCAGGGGTATTTCCTCCTGGGTCTGGTGATCGAAGCGGCGTCCGGGATGAGCTACACCGAGTATATGCAGCAACGGTTTTTCCGGCCCCTTGGCATGACGCAAACTCGATTTCTCGATCAGTCTGCCATCATCCCCGGTTTGGCCGAAGGTTATACCTTTAAGGACGGCGAGCTGCAGCGAAACCGACGCGTCTGGCAGTTCGAACTCACGCCGCATTTTGGTGCGCACTCCTCGCTAGAGGATCTGATGCGATGGGAGGCCGCGCTTTCCAACAATCATCGAATCAGTCAGGCTGCACAGCACGCAACGTGGAAAATTCAGCGGCATTTTTCCACCGGCGAGTCTTGTCGGCAGTGGGGCTATGCGCGCGGCTGGTGGAGCCGTGAGGTCGATGGTCGCATCATCGTTGATCACGCGGGCTACGCTGGCACCGCCTTTATTCGCGACGTCGGCGCCGGCCTGTCTGTGATTGTCCTGACCAACCGGGAAGAGAGTGAAGGTCAGATCGGTCCGATGACGCTGGCCTGGGCAGCCCTGAACGCGGTAGACAGCGAGACACCCTCAGACGGGTATCGGTGCTGGGAATGATGGGTTCGCCCGGCGCCCTAAGACACAAAGTAGAGACATCATGAGTCAGCCTATTCAAAGCAGCGTCACGGTACGCATGAAGGTCAAGCCGGAAAAGCATGACGAGTTTCTCCAGATCCTGGAGCAGGTTACCCAGTCCGCGCAAACGCAGGAGCCCGATTGCTTCCTGTACGCCACCTGGAAAACCGAGACGCCCTTTGAATATCTGATGGTGGAGAGCTATTGGTCTGACGACGGTCGCCGAGAACATGAGCGACTGCACTCGGGCGTAGGGAAAGCCTTTCTGGATTGCCTGGTAGAGATGCCGGTGGTTGAGAAGCTTGGCGACGTGCTGTTCAGCCGGCAGTATCCACGGCCCAACGAGAGCTAGTTCCGCGAGCGCTCTTTCGCGGCCGCCAAAAACCGGTTGACCCGCGTGACCACCTCTTCGCTCTGGGTGCCGGCCGAATGAAAGTCGCGCAGTGCGTAACGCGTTCCGTCGGCGAGGATCAGGTCGGGGCGATAGTTGGGTGACGGCGTGTCGCCGCTGCTGTTGTCCGGGTCGCTTTCGCTCACCTCGGCTTTCGCAATGTCGTTGAGCTCCAGCGTCGACTCACTCGCCTTGCCGCGGTCGGTGACCGTATGCGTGAATTTCCCGCGGCTTCTGTCGAACTCCAAAGTGGCTTTGTAGTCCATGCGCCACAGGGCCACTAGCGCCACAAGCCCCAGCACAAAGGGCAGGGAAGCGACGGTGAAATCCAGCTCGATGGCCAGATAGACAGCCACCACCATCGCGATGACGCTGGCGATCACGAGGGCGACCCGCTTATCTCGGTGGGTATCTTCGAGCACCAGGCGCGTGGCTGACTCTTCGATGATTTGCACGGCTGCCGTCCACCATTGGATAGCGATTTGATACGGGAAGTCGATTTTTTCGTCAAGTCAGGTTTGTTGCCTAGAATGCTGGCCCTTTTCAGCTAAGCCCGGCTGCAGGCTGTGCACATTAGCCCTTGGCGAACGTTGGGTATGCTGCAGGGTGTCGTTTTGTGACACCTGGTCGTTTACGGAAAAACCAGGAGTTTCCTTTATGCAGACCCAATCTCTCGCCGCACTGCTCGCTGGCTGCCTCGTCTCTGGATCGCTGGTCGCACAGCCAGAAATGGTGCGAGACATTTGGCCTGGGCCCGATGGTCAGTTTCAGCTCGACGGCATCGTTAACGGTGGCCAGTTCTTTTTTCGTGCCGATAACGGGAGCGATGGCATCGAGCCTTGGATTAGCGATGGCACCACCGGGGGCACCCAGCTGCTGACCGACCTTCGAATGGGGCCCGACGGATCCTTTCCGACGTTCCGCGGCAGCCTGGACGCGTCAGTGTTTTTTAACGCCACGGACGATATGGCCGGCAGCGAGATATTTTCTATTTCGGCTTTTCCGGGCATCCCGACGGTGTTCGATATTCGCCCCGGCCAGGCGAACTCCAGCCCATCATGGTTGGGCATTGTCGGCGGGAGAGTGCTGGTGTCGGCCACGGACAGCAACGGCCAGCGCGAGATCTGGTGGGTCAACGCCAACTCCGGTCCCGTGCTGTATGTCGACATCAATGGGGATCAAGGCAGCTCCAACGCGCAGGCGCTGACGCCGATCGGGTCCAACTCAGCGCTGTTGATCGCGCGACCGGTCACGCCACCCACAATCGGTGCTCGTGTTCATCGGCTGGTCGGTGACACCGCGACAGAGATTCTGGGCACTAACAGCGTACGGCTCACCTTCAGAAACGGCTTTTGGCCGGTGCCGGGAGGCTGGCTGTTTATGGCGACCGCGGAAGGGGAGGCAGACGGGTTTGAGCCCTGGGTCTTGCCAAACGGTAGCGACATTGCTCAGCAGGTTCGGGACATCAATCCGGGCAACGAGAGCGGCTACGCCACGACGGGTCTGTTCACGGGTGATCCGATCGGCGGGGTCGTTTACTTTGCCGGCGAGACCGAAGGTGAGGGTGTCGAGCCTTGGCGGAGTGACGGCACTGGCAGCGGCACTTTCATGATCGCAGACGTTTCGACCGGCGACGGAGACTCGGACCCGGAGAAGTTTGTCGAGTTTAATGGCCACGTTTACTTCGGTGGTCAGTCACCGAGCGGGCCTCAGCTGTGGCGGGTGTCGGGCAGCAACGCGGAGCTGGTTGCAACCATCAGTAGCGACATCAACGGCGCGGCGCCGAGACCGTGGCTCGTGTTCGACAACCATCTGATCTTTCGCGCCGAGACTCCGGAGCACGGCTTTGAATGGTGGGCGGCCAACGGGACGATCGGCGGGGTGTCGCTGATTGCGGACGTCAATCCGGGCCAGGCGGACGGCTCGCCGCGTGGTGAAGCCTGGGTGGTGAACGATTCGCTGTTGTGGGAGGGGGATAATGGTGTGGACGGGCGTGAACTTTGGAAGCTCGACTCTGGGTTCCTGGAGTCGCTGTTCACGACAATCTTCCTGGATTCGTTTGAGTGTGTGCCTGCGCTTTGCCCGTAAGTCGACGCGGGATTGAGCTTGCTAACCAGCCTGGCAGTTTGCCGGCGCCACACCCGTTCAGTCGTTTGGCCGAATAATAATTTTGCCCTGGCGATTCAGCCCGGTTTGCCGCTGGTGGGCATAGGCGTCGAGAAATTGGTCAAGCGGGTAGGTGCCGGCGATGGCTGCGCGAAGCTCGCCGCTCGCAATCAGCCCTGCCAGCCGCTGATAGATCTCCAGGAGCTCCTCGCTTGAATAGCCGTGTTTCATATTCATACCTTCGAGCGTCACTTCGCGCAGGAAAAGGTCGTGAAACGCCATCTGGCACGGCTCGCCGGTCATAAATCCGTAGTTGATGACCCGGCCGCCCTGCGCCACGCAGCGCGCGATCGTGACGGTGGCCGGTCCCGCAACGCAGTCGATGCCGGCAACTACCGCCGAACCGCCGGTCGCTTCGCCAACCTGCGTCGCCATGTCGTTGGGGTCGCCGTTGTCTACCAGGACCACATCCGCTCCGAGTGGCGTTAGCTCGTCGATGAGTTCGGCGCGTCGCACGAGAGAGACTGTTTTGACGCCTTTCATGCGAGCCAGCGCTACGAGATAGCGGCCACAGCTCGAGTTGGCGCCGTTCTGGATGATCCACTCACCCGGCTGCGCGCGCGTGTAGTCCTCCAGCAGGAGAAAGGCGGTGAGGCCATTGACCATCGTGAGGGCGAGTTGATCCGCGTCGCCTTCGGGCGCACGCATCAGGTCCGTCGCCGCAACGCAGGCGCAGTCGCGGAAGGCGCCGACGCCGCGCGGAACAAACGCTCGGTCGCCAACTTTCCATCCCTCGACACCGGTGCCCAGTGATTCAACGCGTGCCACTCCTTCTTCGCCCATCCAGCGCGGTACGCCAAAAAACTTGAAGCCCGATTCACCGGTCACAAACTTGACGTCAGCGAGGTGCATGGCCGCCGCTTCTACCCGGAGTAAAACCTCACCGGGGCCTGGCTCCGGATCCGGGCTTTCCACCAGTTCAACCACATCGGCAGCGGCGCCGAAATCGTTTTGCCTCATTGCCCGCATGGGTAACTCCTCTCAGGTTTCTTCATCACCCCGGCAAAAGCCAGTTGCGTCTGCGCGGCAACCAGCTCAGAAGGTTCTGCGTTGGCAGCCAGCGTCAGCAGCGCGGTGAGCTGGGTATCCAGGTACCGGCCCGCCAGCTTCGGGTCAACGCCATCGGCCAGCTCGCCCCGCTCCGCCGCTCGTTCCATCCAATGTCCTAACGCGGCGATTTGGTCATCGCGCATCGCGCCAACATGCGCAGTCGCTTCGGGCCCCAACGGCTCCAACGACATCCGCGCTTTGGCGAGCAGGCAGCCTGCAGGCAGATCCGAGGGTGTCGTCAACCAGGTCGTCAGGCCGTGAACGGCGTCGGCCAGCGGCCGCTCCCGGGTGAGTTGTGCCAGGAGCGGATCGATGCGGGTTGTGCGGTAGCGCGCTAGCACTGCCGCCATAAGGCCATCTTCGCCGCCAAACTCGCGGTAGAGGCTTGGCTTAGCCATACCGAGCGTCGAACACAGCTCGTTGATCGACAGCCGACCCGGCCCCCGCTCCCACCAAAGGGCCATCGCGGCAGCGACAACGCCATCGCGATCAAAAGTCTTGGGTCTGCCGCGGCCGGTTTTGTTAGGCATCGGGGTGGTCATCGATTGGGAACAGGCGAAAAGTCACCAATATCGTACCAAACGGTTCAATATTTGTTTCATCTGGTGTAAATTAAATACCGAATGGTACGTAAATGCCAGCAAACCGAGGGCAAGCGTCGATGTTTTCCGAAAAGCAACTACCCAATCACCTTGCTATTACGCTGGTGGGCCGGCTTTTGTTCACGCTGCTGTTCCTGCTGTCGGGCGTTACGCACTTCACCAACATCCCCGGCTACGTGGCTTTGATGCATGAAGGCGTCCCATACCGAGAATTTTGGGTGCTGACGTCAGGTGTCGTGGAGTTAGCCGGAGCCGGAATGATTTTGTTTAACTGGCGGCCGCGGCTTGGCGGCTGGCTGCTGATCATTTTTCTGCTTCCCGTCACCATTTTGGTGCACGGCTATGAAATGCTGAACGCCACCGACGAGGCGTGGCGGGTGATTCAGCAGGCGTCATTCGTCAAGGGTTTTGCGCTGATCGGCGCTGCGCTTCTGATCACCCAACTGGGTGTTACGCACAGGCCCGTCACGCAAGCTGACGATAATGATGGATAGTCAATCGGTTCAAGACTGAGAGCGCTAACTCCTTTGCTGCCTCATCGATTGCCCCGCGCTGGCGCAATCGCTCCCCTTGGCTTTGTTTGCATATTCGATGCCGGGTTTCGGTCTTTCCACATGTTCTTCACTCGCCATGGTGCACCGTGAGATGCCATAAATCAGTTTTTGAGATAAGCCATGTCGACAGTCAGCCAATTTCTCGACGAAAAAGGTCGCAACGTCTTTAGCGTTCATCAAGACGCACCCGTGTTCAAAGCCGTTGAATTAATGGCGGAAAAAGACTGCGGTGCTCTGGTTGTGCTGGACGATCTCGACCATTTGTCAGGTGTGATTTCTGAACGCGACTACGCGCGGAAGATTATTCTGCAGCGCAAAGCATCAGCGGATACTCCCGTTTCGGAGATTATGACCGCTGATGTCGTGACGGTGAGCGAACAGCATACGCTGGACGAGTGCCTCAGGGTCATGGGCCAGCAAAACATCCGTCACCTTCCGGTTGTTCACGGTCGAAAAGTGGTTGGTGTCTTGGGAATCGGCGAGCTGGTCACGCACAAGATGCGGGCCAAAGAAGACGAGATTCAAAACCTCACCACCTACATCAACGGTAACTTCGCGTACCGATGATCAGCTGGACAGGTTTGCCGAGCTAACGCGGCAAACCGAGCCACCCTGCTACTAGCCGTCAGCGCAGACGCTGACGGCGACATACCGTAGTTCAAAACTAACCCCGCCCGGGACTGCCGCCAGTCGCTGGCACTCAGGCATATATCGATTAGCGGTTCTTGTAGGCCCTTAGCGCCGCAGCGAGCCCAGCCAGCGGCACGTCCGCTACAGCCTCACCGAACCGTACATCGCCGAGCGGCTGTTGCCGATAGTCTGTCAGTAGCGAGCCCAGCTCGCGCTGACATAGGACGTCTACCAGGCGCTCTTTTTCCCAGTGTGACAGGCCAAAGCGCTGCACCAGCGCCTCTTCAACCGCGATGTGCATCATCTCGTGAACAATCGTGTGAGCGCCCCCGCCGCCTTTGAAACGCCCATCCGGCGTCGTCAGCATGGTTATGGTCGCTGATTCCGGGTTGTAGGAGCCACCGGGGCCATAGAGCGTCAGGACAACCGTGTACTCCTTCGGCACGTAAAACGATAACGAGTCGTCGAGTGTCGAGAACCACTTCAGGGCCTGCTGAAGCATGGGCTTGCGTTCATGAAGTACCGCCATGGCGGAAGCAAAATCTGTCTCGCGATAAACCTCATCGGCAAACGTGCTGAGGCTCCCGGTTTCTCCTTCCTCGTCGAAGCCCTGGTGGTCGGGCAGGGACACGTCATAGCCATTGGCGTCGAAGAAACTCATCTGACTCAGGGTTTGCTGCAGATATTCGTAGGCCTCGGCAGGTGTTTGCGGGCGAACGACCAG
>JBCDKA010000069.1:0-20132 GCA_038747195.1 Pseudomonadota bacterium | reverse complement strand
CGTCGACTCGATAGGCGAGGTGGCCAAAGTTTCGGCCGCCCTGGTATTCCTCGGGGTCCCAGTTGTAGGTGAGCTCCACCAGCGGCGCCTTGCTCTCCTTGGCGTCCTCCACGTCGTCCGGGGCGGCAAGAAAAACCAGCGTAAACCGACCGCCTTCGTTGTCGAATCGATTCACTTCGACCAGCCCCAGCGCGTTGCAGTAAAACCCGAGTGATTTTTCCAGATCGCTGACGCGGACCATCGTGTGCAGATAATTCATAGCTAGCTTTTTCCTGAGTGTTCCATGCTGAGTTTCTAACAGCTTTCCCGCGCCAAGGGGAGTGTTTTGTGCGGGTGCGTTTGACGCGCGCCAGCGATGGCCTTTCCCCCGCTTGAGCGTGGCATTTATCAGAAAATAGAAATAAAGTCGGCCAAGCGATCACGCTTTTTAGGCTTTTGGAGATAATTGTTTGGACACCGAGGGCGTACGTCTATTTGTCTTGGCCGCTGAACGGCTGAACATCAGCGCGGCCGGGCGACAGCTGGGGCTGGCGCCGGCGGTCGCCAGCGCCCGTTTGGCTAAGCTTGAGAAGCAGCTCGGTGCCGACCTGCTGCACCGTTCAACGCGAAAAATCTCGCTCTCCCGGGAGGGCGCCGAGTTTTTGCCCTTTGCGCGCGAGCTGCTCGCCCAGGAGGACGCGGCATTGGCGGCGCTGGGGCAGGGCACCCCGGAGGTGACGGGGACGCTGCGTTTTGCCGCGTCGAGCTCGTTTGCGCAGCTCTACGTTGCGCCACTCTTGCCCGAGTTTCTGGATCGCTTTCCGAAGATCAACCTGGAGCTGCGGCTGTCAGACCTGCCACAGGATCTGATCGAAGGGGGATTTGACCTGGCGCTTCGTAATTACCCGATTGAGGAAAGCAGCCTGCGGGCCCGGAAGCTGGCTGACGACCTTCGACTGCTCTGTGCCGCCCCTCAGTACCTGGCAAAGTTCGGGACACCGGCAACTCCCGACGATCTTACCCAGCACCAGCTCCTGACGTTCGGCGACAGCAGCCCGAGAAGACTCGCCTCGTCCACCGACGGACCAGACGGCATCTTCCCGCCCGCACTGTCAGCCCGGCGAGTGGTCTGTGACGACGGCACCAGCATGCGGATCGCCACGCTTGCGGGAGCGGGAATCTCCATGAACTCCTACTGGAGCGTCGGCCAGGATATTGCTTACGGATCGCTGGTGCGGGTGCTTCCTGATTACGAAATCGCCGACAGCTCAGCCATCTGGCTGGTGTATCCCAAATCCAACGTGCTCACGGCCAAGGTGAGAGCACTCATCGATTTCCTGCTGGAAAAAATTGGCAATCCGCCGGTCTGGCTGCGGAAGCCCTGAGGGATCGCACGCCTTTACCAACGTTTCCCGAATACTGAATATCCGGACGACGGGTGTTCTGTCAGAAGGGTAGCCCCTAAGCTCGCCTGATTGGTATTTCAATCGGAGAGCCCACCCATGCAGGCCATGATTCTCAATGAGTACGGCGACCAAGCCGAGTTTCAGTCCACCGAGCTGCCGACGCCCGAGGCGGCGCCGGGCCAGGTGTTAGTTCGGATTGCCGCAAGCAGCGTCAACACCGTCGACACGATGATTCGATCTGCCGGCGAAGCCCTGCCGCTCTCGCCGAAGCTTCCAGCATTGCTGGGCATGGACTTCGCCGGTGTCGTTGAGGCTGTCGGCGACGGCGTCGATCGGTTTGCACCGGGTGACGAGGTTTACGGATGCGCCGGAGGTCTGGCCGACCTTCCCGGCGCCCTGGCTGAGTACATCGCCGCTGATGCCCAGCTGCTGGCTCACAAACCGCAATCGTTGAGCATGCGCGAAGCGGCTGCGCTGCCGCTGGTGGGCATCACCGCCTATGAGGGGCTGGTCCGCGCGGCGACGGGTAAGGGTCAAAAGGTGCTCGTTCACGGAGGAACCGGCGGCGTTGGGCATGTTGCGGTGCAGCTGGCTAAGCATATGGGGGCTGACGTTTACACCACCGTGTCGAGCGACGCGCAGGCCGCTGTCGTAGAGGGTTATGGCGCCACGGCCATCAACTACAAAAGCCAGTCGGTTGACGACTACGTCCAGACGCATACGGGCGGCGCAGGTTTCGATGTGGTTTACGACTCGGTGGGCGGTATGAACATGCTGAACTCGTTTTCCGCGGCAGCCCTGAACGCCCACGTGGTCTCGACCGTGTCGCTGGTCGAAATCGATCTGACCGAGGCTCACTTCAAGGGCCTGTCGCTGCACGTTGTCTTCATGCTGATTCCGATGCTGCACAACGTGGGCCGCGCCGAGCATGGATCCATTTTGGAGAAGCTGGCTGCGATCGCTGGCGCCGGAGAGCTCAAGCCGCTGCTCGACGGGCCGCAGTTTCATCTGCCTCAGGCGGGGGAGGCTTATGGCCGGCTGGCAAGCGGTCAGGCCATCGGGAAGGTGGTGATCGAAGCGTAAAGCTGCGGAAGAAAAGCGATCAGGGACCCGGGTCAGGCCTGAACATGGCCTGCCCGCACGACAATTGGCCAGACCACCTCGCAAGTTGCTGAACCTGGCCAGGCTCGCTCCAAACGCGCAAAAAAGTCTTCGAACCGGTCTCGGCATCCGCGTGCAAGCGCGTTCTTGTACGCTGACCAGGTGGTGATGTAGCCAGTGAACTCGTCGCAGGTCATAGCCTGGCTTTGCTGAAAAAACGGAAGGTCGATGGCGGAAAACGGGAACTCGAGGTCAGCGTAGCCCGACTCCACCTGGGCGCGTTCCGGGGGCCAGAATTCGTGGACGCGTTGCCAGTATCCCTGCTGGAAGATCGTGTTCACCCAGTGGTTAATATAGGGCACACCGTAGGTGACCAGCGCAATCGCGCCCCCCGGCGACGCGATACGACGCACTTCTTCATAAAAGTCAGACAGGTCAAACCAGTGTGCCGCCTGGGCCGCAACTACCAGATCCACCGATCCAGCGGCAACCCCGGTGTGCTCGGCGGGTTTCTGTTCAAACGTTAGATTGGAAAGGTGCTGCGCCTTCAGTCGGGCCTGCGCCAGCTGATCTTCGCTTGGGTCAATGCCCAGCACCTGGTCAAACAGCGGAGACAGCAGCTGAGTCAACTGCCCGCTGCCGCAGCCGACGTCTACCGCAAAGTGGCGATTCTGAAGGCATCCTGCCAAGGCTTGCGCCAGCGCTGGCGGGTACGACGGGCGATAGCTGGCGTAACGTCCCCCCCCGGATTCAAAGGGATTCCGACGCTGCACATCTGATGGGTCGGGTGTTGAGCTGGAAATATCGGTCTCCACAACGGTTATCGCCGCGACCTTAGCGCGCAAACGTGGCTCAAGTCACTGGTAATAGGACCGGCCCTCATAAAAAATGTTGTCGCGGCGAAGCTTTATGAGAAGCTCGGCTTTCAACACGACGCCGACATCATTCAGCAATTTGGCGCGCTATGAGCACTGTAACGTCGTGATGAGGTATCGCGGACACCTGCCAAACTCAGAACAACGTAACAAAAGGCCTCGCTCAACGTCGCTCAAAGCATAGAACAACGGTAGCGGCGTTCTCGCCGAGACCAACCGCCCAACCTTATTAGGATTCTCTGAATGGAAAAGCTCAAACTCGAAGACTGCGTTAATCAGATTTGTCCCTGGTCTGGCGATCCCGTGTCAGAGGACTCGCTTACGCTGCTCCACGGCGAGGTGGTGGGCTTTTGTAACCCCGGCTGTCGCGACAAGTTCGAGAAAGCCATCAAACATTTCGAGCAGTGCCGCGAAGAGTCGTGATGTCGCCGATGGGAACCAGTCCGAACGCCGCCGTCTTGGTGGGCCTCTGGCTGACGATTGCCGTCTCGCTCTGCGGCGGTTCCGTCGCTTCGGAGCTGACGACGGTCAAGCAGATCCCCAGCCTTATGGAATCCTTCCAGGTGGACGGCCTGGCGGTCACGGCGGTGTCCGGGGACCGCGTCCTCGTCGCCAAAGGCTTCGGCAAAACGTCCAATGGCGATCCTTACACGTCGAGCTCATCCTGCGGCCTTTACTCCGCAACCAAAGTGCTGGCCTCGCTCACCTACGCCAACCTTGCCAGGGCAGGGCGTCTCGATTTGGATGCACCGCTAGGCGACCTGCTGGAAGATGTCCCTGCCAACTGGAGCGACATACCGTTTTACCGCCTGCTGAACCATACCTCTGGCATCACGATGGTGGTTAACAAGCCAGCCTTTGGAGATCTTCTTTCTGATCCGGACGCCAGCAATGAATCGATCTACCGCGTGGTCAAAGATGCGCCCTTGGACTATCAGCCCGGCGAATTTTCTCGCTATCGACAGTCGGGTTATGCGGTCGGCGAATGGATCCTGAGCCAGCGGCTAGGGGAGGGGTTTGATGCCCTGGTCAGACGCTATGTGACCGATCCGGCTGGCATGACCAAGACCACCCACCCTGCACTGACTGACGCATCCCAGCCAAGACTGATCCTCAGCGCCGGCGGTTATCAAACCACCGCCGACGATATGGCCCGCTTGTTCTTGGGAATCAACAGCGGGAGTGTCATCGGTGCAGAGTATTGGAAAACCCTGCTGCTCGATGAGCGCTACGTGTTTAGCAACTACAGCCTTGGGAATATCACCGAGCGTCGAAACGACGTGTTAACGCTGGGTCATCGTGGCGGCGGAGCCCGCGCGAATATTCGCTATGCCCCAGATCAGAAGATTGGGGTGATGGTTTGCACCGACGATACGCAGAATAACGAGCTCACGATTACGCTCGCCCGCATGCTTATCGAAGAGATTGATACGGGTAAAGCACCCAAAACGCCGCTTTTGGTGGCGCTGGCCGATTATGAGTCGGCATCCGGCGCTGAGGTGGTGGCCAACTTTCGTGCTGCAGCAAGGCAAGGAGAACGCTTCGACCTGTCGGAAAGCGAAGTGCTGCTGAACACAATTGGCTATGCGCTCACAGAGCGCGACGACATGAGCGATGCAATTGTGGTGTTTTCACTGAACGTGGAGCTGTTTCCGGCTTCGCCAAATACTCACGATAGCCTGGGAGAGGCGCTGCTGGCCTCGGGAGACGCCGCTGCGGCGTTGGCGCAATACCGTAGAGTCCTGGCACTCGACCCAGGTAACGCCCATGCCACCGTCATGATTGAGAAGATCAAAGCCGGGCCTGCAGGAGCAGAGGGCGCTCGCTAAGTCATGTTTTCTGGGTTTTTCCCGAGTTCCGCTCTAACCCACGGTTATTTTATTTAACATAATATACATTATGCGCATATATGGGTCGATTGGAGGGTAACAGCGTCCGAAACCAATTAAGGCCTCAGCGCGTGGATCACCCTGGCGTCGACCCAAAAGATATTGGCGGTGCTGTTCTCGGGATTCTCGCGATCGAGCTTCACCCGATGGAAAAAGAAAAATCGATCGTCCGACGTGACGCTTCCAAAGGCGTCTTCCTCCGACGAGTTGACGTCACCGCCAAGATTGATGGCATCACCCCAGGAACCGTCGGGTTCACGAAAGCTCACGTAAAGATCCGACCCGCCGAAGCCATCCGCGCGTTCGCTGTCCCAGATCAGGTAGCTCTCATCAGGCGCTATAAATGGGTGCGCCGTGAACGTACCGCTGTTGATTTGCTGACCGAAAGCTTCTGGTCTCTGCCGCTGGCCGTTCACAAGCCGCGAAAACCTGATGGTACCCACGTCGTCGGCCTCATCAAACACGTAGGTTTCGGACGCCGACGACGTCAGCCGCATGATGGAATATGGCTCAAACATCGGCCCCAGGCTTTTGGGTGCAGACCAGCCGTTGGCCGTTTGCTGTCGAACCCGATTGCCCAGAAACATCGTCTGACCGTCACGCGAAACAAAGACAGCCTCGTCGTGTGTTTGCTCCACGGGATCCTGCCAGCGGCCGTCCTCGAGACGAATTGACCAGTGTTTCGACGGTTCGCCCAGCACCTGCCTGACGAAGAAAAACTCCGTCATATTCGGATGTAACGCGCCCATCACCTCCAGGTGGTCCGTCCCAACATGGCCCGGGGCAAACCGAACGGGTATCAGTCCGGGGGGTTTTTGGCCCAGGACCGTCTTTGGGCGGTCCGCCGCTTCTGCCTGCTCTGGTAACCCCCAAGCGGCAGCTATCGCTGCACCCAGCAGCGATGCCACGAGAACGCCGCGACGATTCATAGAGTGTCCTTTGGAAAAGCCAGCTTGATCATTTTTCGCTGGCCGGTCTTCATCGTTCAAGCGGCGCTTCGGCGCCGAGCTCAACCAGACGCTCGATCAAGGCATCCTTTCCGTGCCAGGGTTCCATCTGCGTGGCAACCGAAAGCACGCTCGCACCGCTCCCATCTGGCAGATTGATATCACCCCCCAACGCGACAAAACGCTCAAGTCGATTCAGCCGCTCGGGCAGCTGCGCCTCAGTGAAAAGATTGGACGACCGCACCAGCGAATGGAGTACGTCTGCCTGATTTGATGCCTGGTCGAGTCGGGCACCGTCGTCGTAGAGCACCTGCGGCACACCCGGCATGCCGGCGCGAATGGCTTCGAGTAGCGACTCGCCCGTTGCTTCGGCGCCGTTGTCCAAAAGCAGCAGCGCTATCTCAGGGCTACCGGCATAATCCGGCCTGACGTGCCTGGCCGCAGCACCCATCTCTAACAGCTGGCGCAAAGCGGCCAGCCGATTATCACCGAGCTGTGCATGCCATTCGAGCAGCGGAGTCCCGTCGCTGTCGGCAACATTCGGGTTCGCGCCGAAGGCGATCAGCACCTTCACCTCTGACGCCGAGTCGGCGTCAAACAGGAGCGTCCGCCCTCCTCCCGTAAAGGTCTCTACCAGCTCCTGCCTCGAAAACAGGATGTCCTGCAGGCGACCCGTGTTGTCCTCCGCCAGCGCGCGCTGAGCCTCTTCAAAGCTTGGGCTACCCTCTCCCACCGCTTTATCCAGCAACGCCGTATCGCTCCCAGCAGGCGGAAGTTTCGTCAGGGGTTCCTGGGCGATCGAACGGGGATCGGTCAAGCGTTTGTAGGCGTCATAGTCGAAACTGCGAGTGCAAAAGGCGATAGCCTCGGCGCCCTTCTTCCCAGATCGCGAAAGAAAAAGCGAAAAGGGTTGAGCATGCCGATGCTTCCAGTAGGCGTCCGAGGAAGAAACGGGGCACAGCGCAACCAGTTCGGTGAACACGGGGGCGCTTCGCGACCCGCTGCCGGCCGGCGGGAAGTCCAGCACCACGATGAAGCGATCACCAGCGCCACTGATGTCACGCAGCTTCCAGCCGGTGCCCGCAAGCGCCGTGTCCGCGCCAAAGTGTTGTAGCAGCAGGTTGATAGTGGCCTCTGAATTGTCACCGAAACCCGTTCCGCAACCTCCAACCACCGCTAGGACGCCGAACAGTGCGAGCTGCGAGCAGCGCTGAAAAGCATTCATTCCGTCGGTTCCTCGTTAGCGCGGTACCCTCGATATCATACCGCTATGCCGTGCAAAGCCTTTCGCCGCCGGTCAAGAAGAAAAACTCGGGCTCGATAATCAGCGAGTGACAAAACCTCTTCTCGCGCGTCGTTACATCAAAAGAGCATGGAATTAGCAGTAAGGCTCGAGATATTTCGACTCAAAAACTCAAATACGGGTTACACGGAGAGATCCACCAAAGTGCTAGCAACGAAGCAGAAAGTCAGCCAAGCCGCCCTAACGTTCACTCTAGGCCTCCTCATGAGCTGCAGCGGCGAAGAAAATCTCGAGCAGTTTCGAGAATGGCAGAGCGTTACCTCAAAGGAGGCAAAGCAGCACCTTACCGGAATTTGGCGCAATAACGTGCTGGGTCACGTTGCCGTATTCGCCAATGATGAGGTAACACTTTTCCACCAGCTTGATCAGTATTGCATCGCAGATACCGGCGTGATCCCGCCATTCTCGATCTACCGGCACGCCGCTGCAGCTGACAAGACACAGTTTTCTTACTACGACTACCGCAATCATCCGACGCTGCTACAGAACCCCCTCGAATACGTTCGCTTAGCCGATCTCCCCGAGCCCTGCCAGCGTTTGTCGGAGGTAGAAAGCGCAGAGCTGCTAGACGTTTTCGATACCGCCTGGTTGCTTTTCGACCGGTACTACGGCTTCTTTGACGAGCGCGGAGTCGACTGGGCGGCCGCCCGAGCACGCTACCGTCTGCGGGCGGCCCAGCTTAAGACCGACAGCGAGCTTTTTGATCTTCTTGTTGAGATGCTCGGCGAGCTCAATGATAGCCACGTCAATCTGACGTGGCGCGATAAACACTTTAACGCCGGCCGCCCGCGACTCAGGACACGGCTACGGCAGATCTGGGAGCGCGGCGACCAGCCGCTCTCGGAAGGTGCGTTTGTGGGGAATTGGGCCAGCTCGGTCCAGCGGTCCATTGTCGAGCTGATTGACCCTGGCACCTATGCCAGCGGCGCCAACGGTACCCTTGAATGGGGCATTATCGGAAAAGACACGGGCTACGTTCGCATCAATCGGTTCTCGGGCTTTACGGCAGACCCAGAGTCTCGTCAAAACCAGCTCGCGACGTTCCGCGGCGCGCTCGCGCGGGCAGGCGACAGTCTGCAGAGCACTCACCGGATGATTGTCGATGTGTCCCACAACGGCGGCGGCAATGATGCGGCTGCTATGACCGCAGTCGCCGCCTTCATGACCGATCCCCGCGACGTGCTTGAATACAGCGCGCTCGGATCGAAACCCCGGATCATACGACTCTCTCCGGCCAGGGTGTTTGACCAGCAGAAGATTGTTCTTGTGACAAGCGAAATCACCGCGAGCGCGGCGGAAGCCTTTGTGCTGATGATGAGAGCGTTGCCCACGGTCGAGCATGTCGGCGGGTCAACGCGCGGCGCCCTGTCTGGATTGCTTCCCAAACCTTTGCCGCGAGGTTTTCGCGTGACGATCTCCTACCAGACCGTAAAGGATGCTGAAGGACGACTCTACGAGGGCATCGGCGTTCCGCCGCAGCGGCCCGTTGAGCTTTTCTCTGATCAGGATCTATTCGGCAGCTATCGCGACGCAATCGCCAAACTGGCCGCGGAGCGGTCAGAGTGACGGACCGCTAACTTCCGCAAAATCATCTTCGCGCAGAGTCCGTAGTAAAAGTCTGGGGAACGCGGACCGAAAACCTGGCCCTACTCGCGTGATTGGCGATGTCGACGCAGCGCCATGATCTCTCTGTCGCGCCACGCTTGGCGCTCAGGCACTTCATCGACTGAGCAACGGTCACTCAGCGAATCGTGGATCTTCGCCACCAGCGATTCGTCCCACGGATAGTCCATCCGAGCATCTGCCGCCAGTTCCCGCATCATGGCGCCCAGGTTGTCCATGTAGCCTTGAAAGCCCTGCGTGGCGTTGAGGTGCCCTACCCCAAAAGGTCCGAGAAAGGCCCACCGCATGGCGAGGCCGTCAGTGAGCACGTGGTCGAGGTCTTCGGGAGTGCAGTACCCCTCCCCCACCAGGTGAAGCGCTTCGGTGAGCAGCGTGAACTGAAGTCGATTAAGTACAAAGCCGGGAATCTCTCGCTGAACCGTAATCGGCCGCTGGCCCAGCGTGGTCATCAGCTCTCGGCATCGATCAAGAATCTCGGGGTCGGTCCAGGGTGTCGGACAAAGCTCAACCAGCGGGATCAGGTAAGGCGGATTGACCGGGTGAACTATCAGACAGCGCCCAGGTTCATGCAGCGTTTCCATGAACCGGGATCCGGGAATCGCTGAGGTGGAGCTCGCCAGGATGGCGTCCCGCGGCGCAAGCTCACCGAGCTCGTGAAACAGAGCCTGCTTGGCCGCCAGGTTTTCCGAGATACTCTCCTGAACGTAACTCACGTTGGCCACCGCCTCGGCGAGGGACGGTTCGACGTGAATGCGCGCCAAAACCGCCTCGGCGTCCGACAGGAGACCGGCTTCCTCGAGGTCCCGAAGGCTGCGCTGAATCGCCGGCATGGATCGAGTCGACAGCGCTTTCCCGTCAGCATCAAAGAGTGAAACCTGGAAGCCCGCGCGGGCAAACACAATGGCCCAGGCGCGCCCGACATTGCCACCACCCACGCAGGCGAATCGTGTAGAGGCGGAGTCGGTCATGGCCCTGTCGTGCGCCTCAGAAGCGCCGGATCAGCCTGCCGCCAGATTTTCGAGAACGTCAGAAACCATCGCAGGTTGGGTCAGCATGGCGAGCCGCGGACCGTCCAGCTCAATAAACGGCCACTGCTGATCTCTCGCGGGCTGCCACATGGCGGCGCTGGACTGCCGATACTTCTGGCCGACGCAGTGGATGTAGGCGCACGGGAACGGCTCCCAGCCGCCGTTGCTGAACGATACCGGCTCGTACCACTGGCGCGAGGGATGGCTGGTCAGTCGTGACGCGACGCTTTGAGCCAGCTCTGGGTGCGTCTTGGGGTCCAGCAGCATCTCGATGGGATACTCTTTGTCGAAGGCCATTTGATAGCCGTCGACAAAACGCGACTGGCGGTCTACCCACCAGTCCGGCCACTTGCCCGCCTCGTCCCGCATGACCCAAGCCGGACGCTCTCGAGTCGGCACAAACGCGTCGTAAAAAACGATTCGGGCGATACGATCCCCCATGGCGTCCGCCACGCCCGTCACGGTAATGCCGGCAAATGAATGGCCAACGAGAACCACGTTCCTGAGCTCCTCAAAACGCAAAACGTTACTGACGTCCTGCACGTGCGTTTCCAGACCGATTTCGGGGCTCATCAGATGGCTGCGCTCGCCAACTCCGGTACACGTCACCGCATAGGCTCGATGGCCTCGGCGTCGCAGCTCGCGCGCTACGGGCTGCCAGACCCAGCCGCCATGCCACGTCCCCGGCACCAGCACAAAGGTGTAGGGCTCGTCTGCCGCCTGGACCGCCGGCAGGCCCGCGCCAGCCAGCGCTGCGCCGCCGACCGCCAGCGCCCGGCGCCGGCCGGGGTTTGAGGGGGAATGGGTGCTCACCTCGACGTGCTCAGGTAGTCAAGTCATGAATGACGCGCTGAACCCACCGCTCTCGACGGGCCGCCTGGCGGTCACGGGTGGCGTCATCGAGCTCAAAACTGTCGATGACTTCGGGTCCGCCAAAGCCGTGCTTTTCCGCCAGCGCCTCATGAACGTCCAGTCGATCGCGAAGCGCGGAGATCTCCATGGCGAGACGCATGACTACGTCGACCAGCTGATCAGCGCCAACCTCGCTGACAAAACCAGGTTTTCCGCGCTGGGGTTTCAGCAGAAGCTCGCTGACGGAAGCCGAGTCGCTCATGCCGCTGCCTCCGGGCGCGCGCCAAACACGTAGTAGTCGCGCGATGGACCCGCGGCGACGTAGCGAGCAAAACACTCCTCCTCTGCAAACCCGCCTTTGCGCATCATCTCCATGACGCTGCTGTCCGCAAAGCCGGTCCAAAAGGGCTCGCCATTGTTTTCAACCTGCCAGCTGTTGGTCACCTGCTCGACCAGGCTGATGCGCTCAGGCTGATAGGGAACATCGATATTGACCATCATGCCGCCGGGCGCCAAGAGTCGCTTGGCTTCAGCGAAGATTGCAGGCGCCTTGTCGTGCCACGTTTCATGAAACATGATCTGGGACACAATCAGGTCGAACGTCCCTGCCTCCAGGCCCGTTTCAGCGGCGTCCGCCTGCCGGTAGTGAATCGGTACGCCAGCTTCCTCAGCCCAGAGGTGAGCAAACCGCACAAACGACGCAGAAAGGTCGACGCCGTAAACGTCCGCCTCGGGGAAGTGCTGTTTCAGTCCAAACGTCACCGTACCCGGCCCGCAGCCCATGTCGAGAATACGGAGCGGCTTCTTGCCCTCCAGCATTGGCTCAACCATTTTGGCCACGCCCTGACCGACAAAAGAAAACGGTGAGTCGGCGCTGCTTGAGAAACCCTTGGCTGACGTGTAAAGCATCAGGGTGCCGGCATAGAGCGCGGCAGCCGTCAGGTTACCGCCGGCGAAAAAGTATCCACCGGGCTGGCGATGAATTTCCGTACTGCCGATCGGCTCGGGCATCGCCAGGTCGGGGTTCAGCGCCAGCGTTCCGACCGGCTCGCCCTGCTCCAGCTCCGCCGCACGGGCTTCCAGGCTGGCGACCGTCCGATCGACCGTATCGCCGACGGTCTCCCACATCAGGTCCTGCGAGGTAAAGGTCAGCGAACCCCACATCTGATAAAGCGGGTCGTTCTTCAATGCCTCTGTCGCCTCGTCGCGGTTCGTGGGTGCATGTCCATGGCGCTGCTCGAAGCTTGGCGCGCAAATCTCGTCGTAGCGCTTGTTAAGCCGCTGTTCAAGATTGGCGTTGATCTGCCGCTTCAGGGCACCGACAAACGCCTGCCGTGCGGCCTCCTCCTGATTCGGTTGATAGATTTGCGTGAAGTTGTCACTCATGTGCTCAGTCTCCCTGCCCCAGCTTCGGCAGCGACAGCGGCTCGTTGGGGATCATCATGGTTTTTTCTTCCGTCAGCAGCTCCACGGAGGCGCGAAGACCGTCGCGACCGATACCCGACTGCTTGTAGCCACCGAACGGCGCGCGCAGGTCGCGCGTCAGCGGCGTGTTAACCCACACGGTCCCCGCCTTTATCTGACGGCTGGCGCGCATCACCGTCGGCAGATCGTCCGACCACAGGTAGCTGACGAGCCCGAAGTCGGACTCGTTGGCAATCGCCACAGCCTCATCCAGCGTGTCGAAGTTCAGCAGGGACGCAAAGGGCCCAAAGATCTCTTCCTGACAAACCCGGGCTCGATTGCTGCTCGCCATGACCGCGGTAGGCTCCATAAAGTACCCGGCTTCAAAGCCGGGTGCGGGCTTGCCACCCACCAGTACCTCACCGCCTTCCTCTCGCGCCACGTCTACGTACGACAAAACCCGCTGGTAGTGAGAGGCAAACGCCATCGCCCCCACTTCGGTCCGCGGATCGAACGGATCGCCAACGCGAATGTTGGCCATGCGGTCGGTGAATTTTTCGACAAACTCATCAGCGATTCCTCGCTGGAGCAGGATGCGGGAGCCGGCCAAACACTGTGATCCGTTGCCGGCCAGGATCGCCAGCAGGGAGCCGTCGATGGCGGTCTCGAGGTTTGCCGACTCGGTCACGATGTTGGCGGACTTGCCGCCCAGCTCCATGCCGACCTTTTTCAGGCTTTGCGCTGCACTGGCCATGATGACCTTGCCCGTTTCGGTGCCGCCGACAAAACCGACAACGTCGACGCCGGGGTGGCGCACCAGCGCATCGCCGGTGACCGGCCCTCGGCCGTTCACCAGGTTGACAACGCCAGGCGGCAGGTCAGCCTCATGCAGCACCTCGACGAACCGGCGGAGCGAGTACGGGCAATACTCGGAGGGCTTAAGCACCACCGTGTTGCCGAGGCTGAGCGCCGCAGCCAACTTCATCGACACCAGGACCAGCGGGGCATTCCAGGGCGTCAACAGCGCCGCCACGCCGGCGGGTTCATGAGTGACCACCGACAGATAGTTACCAGTCTGCGTGAAGCTCTCCCCGGCCAGGGTTCCCGCCACCTCGGAGAAAAAATCGAAATTCTCGATTGTTCGGGGCATGTGCATGGCGTGGATACCGCTAAGCGGCAGGCCAACCTCCAGGGCCTGGATCACGGCAAGCTCTTCCTGGTGCTTTTCTATAACGTCGCAGATTCGTCGCAGCACCCGCTTACGTTGGCTGTGCGCGAGCGTCGGCCAGGCGGTGGTATCGAACGCCGTTCGGGCAGCCTTCACCGCCCTGTCGACATCCGCGGCGCTGCTCTCATCCAGCTCGTAGAGCGGCGTCTCGGTCGCCGGACAAACAGCGGTCAGCTGAAAATCGCCGTGGGCCGGCAGGCTCTCGCCGTCAGCAAAGCCCGTCACAACCTCAGGCAACGTCAGCTTGTACTCCTGCTTGACCGCTTCGACGGACCGAACCTGCTTACCGGGTGCCCGATTCATGACTTACTCCCGAACGCGCTTCCTGAATAAGTTAATAGTTTAATCCACCCACATACAGGTGACGTGAAAATCTGCTATGTTCCGCCCACTTAGTTGACGGGAAACGCGCTTGAACTGGGGCATGATCGGATGGGGTGCAGGATCCTTCGGGACCGGCACCGTGTACAACGCACTGGCCTTGTTCGGCCTGTTTTACCTCACCACAGTTGTCGGGCTCGAGCCCGCGCTGGCCGGGTCGCTGTTTTTTATCACCAAACTCTACGACGCGGTCTCGGACCCGCTCATGGGCATGATCAGCGATCGGACCCGACACCGGCTGGGCAAACGTCGCCCCTACCTGCTCGCGGGCGGCGTGCTGCTGGGTTTGTCCTTCTGGCTGATCTTTCTGATTGAACCCTTGTCGACCACAGCCGTGACGGTCTCGATCGTCGTGCTCGCGCTCCTGTTTCACGCCACCGCCTACACCGTGTTTTCGGTGCCCTACCTGGCGATACCCGCGGAGATGACCCACGACTACGACGAGCGAACAAAAATGATGTCGTACCGGGTCCTGTTTCTGATGCTGGGCGTGATGCTTGGCTCGGTCGGCGGGCCGAAGCTCGTAGCGCTGGGCGGGGAGGGACAGGCCGGCTATCAGCTCATGGCGCTGGTGTTCGCGGCGGTTGCCGCCGGTGCCGGATGCCTCGCCTTTTTCTCCACGGCCAGCCACACTCGGCTAACCGTCGGCGGTACAACCGCGGCAGAACAAACCGCAGGGTTCGCGGACGGACTCAAGCTGCTCCTCCGCAATCGCCCTTTCCTCCTGCTGGTCGCCGTCAAGCTGCTGCAGCTCGCTGCACTTGCCAGCGTGCTCGCCAGCGCGCCCTATCTGTTTCGCTTCGTGCTTCAGCTCAGCACCGCCGATATCGGTAACTACCTGCTGGTTTTTACGCTCGCAGGACTTGTCTCCATACCGCTCTGGCGCCCTGTGATCGACCGGATGGGCAAACGAAACACCTACATCATCTGCGTCACACTGTACGCGCTGGCCATTGCCACCTGGGTCCTGTGGACCGCGACGGAGCCCACCTGGCTGATCTATGCACGCGCCGTCCTGATCGGCGTCGGTTCCACGGGCGGCCTGCTGTGCGGCCAGGCCCTGCTGCCTGACACCATGGAGTACGGACGACTGGCTAGCGGCAAAGACAACGCCGGTGCCTACAGCGGTATCTTTACCACTACCGAAAAGCTGGCCGGCGCTCTCGGGCCGCTGGTGGTTGGGGTGGCGCTGAGCGCGGCCGGGCTGGTCAAGGGGGATGTGGGCGCGGAGGCACAACCCGACTCCGCCATCACCGCGGTCCTGTGGTGTGCATCACTGCTGCCAGCGGTGCTGAACCTCGCGACCATTCCGGTATTGCTCAAGTACAACCTCAGCAAAGAACGACTGGCGGAGCTCAGGCTGGCAGCCGAGCGCTGATCGACCGGCCAGGGGACGCTCCCGGCGCCGACCGTCAGTTGCAGCCGCTTTGCGCCAGGGTCGTCAGCTGGCTGAAGCGGAGCGAGTCTGGGGCTAGCGCCGGGTCGTCGGGACTCCAGCTCGCCACAAACTCGCGCTCCTTGGTAAAGTCGAAGGTCACGGTGCCCCAACGCTCGACAAGCGCCGCGTCCGCCGTGAAGGCCGGTGGAAACTGCCCTGCCCGGCCGGCAAACGCTTCGGATTCCACCATCCCATCGACAAAAGCGCCGCTGCCAACGAGCCAGAGCTGACGGCCGTTGCGATAGTGGAACCACGACCAGGCAATGCCAGGCTCGCCGTTGGTCTCCACCGTTTCGAGCACCATGCCGTGCCCGTCCTGTGCCGCGTTGAAATAGACTGACGTGGAACAGAGCGACACCGGCATGTCGGGCACCGCGACATCTTTCGGCTGGCTCAGGCGCGCCATGGCCAGCGTCCCGTTTTGGCCGCGCTCAAAGGCTGACTGCCACCGCAGCGAGAGCGAGTCTTCATCGCGGAACACCAGCTCTAGCTGTCCCCACGGCTCTCTGACGATGCTGGCCGGATCAAAGGCTGCCCCAAATTCGCCGCCCCGGGTGACCGTCATGTCGACCACCGCCCGATCGCGGTTGATCTCACCGGTCCCGATGAGCCAGCGCGGCTCACCGTTGTCGTAAACGTACCAGGTCACCAGCAGCTGGGGCGCGGCCTCGCCTTCGATCAGCTGCACCTGGATGCCGTGGCCCGGCTGCGTTGGGTCAAACCACAGGCCGTTCACCGCAGAGGTCAGCGTATAGCCGGGAGCGCCGTCCACCTCGCTCAGCGGCACTCGCCAGACTCCTCGGCCGTAGGTGAAGGCAAAGAGATAGGCGGTACCGGCCGTCTGCGGTTCGTTGATCACCACTCGCTCAACAATCGCCCCGCCGAAGCCGGTCTCTTCGACCTGCCAGTTCTGACCACCGTCAGCCGTGAAGAAGACCCCCAGATCGGTGCCGACGTACAGGGATTCGGGCTCGTTGGGGTGCACCGCCAGCGAGTGAACCGGGACGTCGGGCAGACGCCCTGCCCCGCTTCCGTCGATCGGCTGGAAACTCAGTCCACCATCGGTCGATCGAAAGACATGGTCTCCCCCGAAGTTCGAATAGGTGGCGTAGGCAACGTCGGGATTACCTGGGTCAAAGGTCAGCGACGACACCCAGCCCTGCCGGGGCGTCGTCTCATTCGGAATGGTTGCCTGTGTGGCCGCGTCACCTGAGGCAACGCGATAAATGGCGTTGCCGGTGCCAACCAGGACCGCGGTTCCTCCACTCGCGGCGGCCAGCGCGTTCGCCTTGTCGTAAAACGTGTTGCCAAAAGTTGATGAGGCGCGGTTCCAGATCTGGCCGTCAAAGTTTCCGCGAAACAGGCGCTTGCCGCCGACAAACACGGTCGAGGGGTTGTCGGGGTTCAGCACAAACGGCGTGATAAACATGAACTCATCGCGGTCCAGCGCTTCTGCCCGGAGCCGGTCCGCCAGGACGGTGTACTCAAGATTCCGATCGATCCGTGCCAGATATCCGTTTTGAGCGGATACGTAGAGAAACTCATCAATCGGATTAAAGGCCGTGTAGCTGCCGTCTCCGCCAAAAAAATTCACCCATTGGCCCGGAAACTCCGGATGGTTGAAGACATCGGTGCCGTTGTCCTGCATGCCTCCCAGCACGAGCTGGCCATCAGGGGACACGCTGCCGTGATAAAACTGCGTGGTGGTGTAGTCGCGCACCTCGGCATCGAAGTTCACGCCCGAGGTGAGCACCGTCCGGTAGCCGTCACGAGTTCGGTTGGTTGGCGCCGCTTGATTGCGAGCGCGCCATACGCCGCCGTCGTTCCCCACCCAGAGTCGACCGGACTCGTCGAACACCAGCGCATGGATATCAGGATGCATCTCGGGCCCCTGCGATGCGGGCACGTCACGGTCGGCGAAGTAATTGGACGTCAGCCCAAACTCCCGCCCGCCGTCGTCCGATCGATAAAGCTGCATGCCGCCAACCCACACGACCTCGGGGTCGAACGGGTCAACGGCAATCGCCTGGTTGTACCAGCCGGCTCCGTAAGGCGTATTGCCATCGGTCCGTGCCTGCCAGGCAAACGACAGCATCCACGTACTCACCGGGTCGCTGCTGGTGTTTCGCAGAGTGGCCTCCCAAGTGGCGCCGGCGTCGTTGCTGCGAAAAACGCCGTGCAGCCCGTTGTCGTAGTCTCCGACGCCGTCACCGGTTTTGTCCGGACCCGGCTGCGTGCTGGCACTGAGGGCGTAGACAACGTTCGGGTCCCCGGCAAAAGCCGCCAGTGAGGTTCGTCCCATGCCGGACTCCGTCAGCACCACGTCCCAATTGTCGGAATGTTCGGCAGCCACGTTCAGGAGGATGCGAGCGTCACACGGTCCCGTGCAGCTTTCCGGCAGCAGCCCCGGTAGAAAATAGCGATCGTCTGTTGAACGGGACGCACAGGTGGCGAGCAGATGGTCAGCACCGCCGAAGTCGAGCAGCTCCAGGTCCGTGCACCCCTCAAAGCGATTGGTGTCCCCGTCCATCGTCGACAGGGATACCGCAAACGTTGCGCCGCCGTTATCCGATCGCCAGACGCCGGTGTTGGTGGCGGCATAGACCCGATTGGGGTTGCCGGGTGAAATCACCAGGTCGCTGACGTAGAGAAAGTTGTCGTTGACGGTGGCCGAGAGCTGCACCCAGTCCGCGCCGCCGTTGGTGGACTTATAGATGCCCGACCCGGTCATGCTGGCGTAAGGCCGATTGGTGCGTCGGTACAGCTCACCGGTGCCGGCATACATCACCAGTCCATCATCGGCGCCTGGCGTTGACGCGATGGCCAACGCGCCAACGTTCGCGTTGCTTAGTCGATCTCCTAGCGGGCGCCAGCGACCGTTGTCGAACCGCCAGACCCCACCCGACACGCCGGCGGCATACATGCGCCGCTGATCGTCAAAAACGATTCGTCGCGTGCGGCCGCCCTTCCGATCAGGCCCCAGCGACTCCCAGGCAGCAGCCGCTTTATCGCTGAACCGCTGACCGTAGCGTTTTGCCGCGTTGGCTCGTGGCAGTTTTGCCGCTGCCGCCCGAGCGCGATCGAGACCCTGTGCCGGGAGCTCCGTACCGCCCGCCGGCAGGCGCCTCAGCACGTGAAAGTGGGCGCGCTCATAAGCATGGGCTTTCGGGAGTTCGAGTGCCTCACGAGGGATCTTTGGACCCGGCGCAGGAGGCTCAGGCCGCCACCAGAGCCAGCAGAGGCCAAGCAACACCGCCAGCGAAGCCGTGCGGACAAGCATCATGGGCCACCTTTTTGTACGGCAGATGCCGTACATCATAGCGGCTTTTGGGTCCGGCAGATGGGCTTAGATCGACTGATCCTGCTCGAACAGCTGCTCCAATTCAGCGCGCCCTCGCTTACCGATCTCAATCAGCGCTTCCATATCTTCCTCTTTCCCAACCGCCTGCTCGAGGACACCCTCGTCGTGGTTGGCAAACAGCTGTGCCCGACGCATCGCGGCACCTTCGCTGTAGCCCAGGGCAACCAGGGTGCTGGTGGCGGTGTTGAGGCTGCTGTGCCAGGTCTCACGCACCACCTGCGTGCAGCCAGCACCTCGCAGCTGCAGTGCGTTAACCCGGTTGCGCGCCCGCGCCAGCACCTGAAGCTTCGGAAAGTGCTCCCGGCACAGCTCGACGATATGCAAGGTCGTGTCCGGATCGTCGATGGCAACCACAAACACCCGGGCATGCGCGATGCCCGCGGCGTAAAGCAGCTCGAGCTGGGAAGCGTCACCAAAAGACACCTGATTGCCAAAGCGCTTCACAAATTCGATCTGCCGAGGGTCTTTGTCGAGCGCCGTAAACGGGATATTCCCAGCCTGCAAGATTCGCCCGACAATCTGTCCGTAGCGGCCAAAACCCGCGATGATCACCTCCGGCTCGCGCTCCATGCCGGAACCATCGTGCGCGCCAGCCATACCGCCATCCTTGCCAGCGCTCAGGCGCTCAAACAGCACCAGCAGCGGCGCCGTCAGCGCCATCGACATGCCGACCACGAGTATCACGAGGTCGGACGTCTCTCTGCTGAGATGGTCGCCGGTGACCATTTGATTGAGCAACACGAATGCAAACTCACCGCCCTGCGAGAGCAGGAGGCCCATGGACAACCCTTCTCTGAACGTGGCACCTCGGACTTTTAGCGCTACGGCGATGACCGCGGTCTTAACCGCCATTAGCGTCAGCGCGAAGCCCAGAATCAGCAACGGCTGCTGCGCCAGCAGACTCAGATCGAGCATCATGCCGATCGCCATGAAAAACAGTCCCAGCAGCAGCCCCTTAAAAGAATTGATGTCGGCCTCAAGCTGGTGCCGATAGTCGGACGTCGCCAGCACAATACCGGCCATGAATGCCCCTAAGCCGGCTGACAGTCCCACCATCTGCATAACGCCGGCGTACCCCAGCACAATAAAAAGCGCGGTGGCCGCCATGATTTCGCGACTTGCGTAGGCAGCAATCAATTTCAGCAGAGGTTTGAGCAAGAACCGGCCCGCCAGCAGCAGACCGACCACCGCAGCCACCCCGACCAGCGTGTTGGGCTGGTGCTCTAGCGCCGCGGTGGACTTGGCCGTCGCGCCAACCACCAGCACCAGCGGTATCACCGCAATATCCTGCAGCAGCAGGATCGAGAAACCCCGCCG
>JBCDKA010000068.1:0-20338 GCA_038747195.1 Pseudomonadota bacterium | reverse complement strand
TCCGGAAATTACGCCGAAATACGAATCCAACGTCGAGGGGCTGTACATCATCGGGGCGCTCGCTGGTTACCCGCTGATCAAGCAGGCCATGAATCAGGGCTACGAGGTTGTCGAGTTCATCAAGGGCAACGACGTTGAGCCTGCTGATGAACCCCTCCTGCGCAGCAAGTTTCAGGACATGCCAGGGTTTACGACCGTTCACGATGCGCTGGTCAAGGTGCAGAAAAACGTTCGTCTGCTGGCGCCGATCACCGAGCTGCAGCTGCGGGAGTTCATGCTCGATAGTGATATCCGCACGCCGGTGCCCGGCGAAAAGATCTTCTCGCTCAACGACTACACCAACACCTTCTTCAGCATCGTTGAGGGCCAGGTCAATATCGTGGTCGATGAGGAAACCGGCCGCACGATCAGCCTCGGCGCCGGCGAATTTTTCGGAGAGATGAGTCTCATCTCGGGCCGCCGTCGGTCAGCGACGGCCATCGCCGGCCAGGGGGCGGTGTTGATCGAGACGCCCCGGCGCACGATGAACAAGCTGATCAACTCGGTGGATGCCGTCAAGCGGGTGATCGACGAGGCCTTCATCATGCGGGTCATCCAGTCGCGCTTTGCGCCGGACACCCCCGCGGAAAAGCTGCAGGACATCGTAGCGGCAGCCACCATCCAGAACTTTCGTGCCGGCGACGTGCTTTTTGAGGAGGGGGAAAGCGGCGACTGTATTCATTTGGTTCGAGTCGGTTCTCTGACCATCTCGCGCACCATCGGAGGACGCGAGGTGGTGCTGTCGTACGTCCCGGCCGGCAATTACGTCGGGGAGATGGCGCTGCTGGGTGACAACACGCGTTCAGCCACGGCCAAAGCCGCGATCGCCACAGAAACGATCCAGCTCGACGGCGAAGCATTCAAGCAGCTGCTGCTCCGCGAGCCTGAGCTTCGACTGAGATTGCAGGCTGAGTACCGGCAGCGCGCTGCCGCCAACCTCAGCATGGAGGCGCAGCCGGAGGGCGGTGACGTCATCTCGTTTCTGGTTGCGCAGGGTGTCGGCGAAGCCACCGATATTCTGCTGATCGACGAAGCCTTGTGCGTTCGCTGCGATAACTGTGAGAAGGCCTGTGCGGAGACTCATAACGGCACCTCACGTTTGAACCGGGAGGCAGGTCCAACCTACGCCACGGTTCACGTACCGACCTCATGCCGTCATTGTGAGCATCCCCACTGCATGAAGGACTGCCCGCCTGACGCGATTCACCGGGCGCCCAACGGCGAGGTTTTTATCGCCGATAACTGCATCGGGTGCGGCAACTGCCAGCGCAACTGCCCCTACGGCGTGATTCACATGTCAGCGCAGATGCCCAAGAAACCCGGCATTTTGCAGTGGCTGATGTTTGGCCGAGGGCCCGGGCCGGGCCAGGATCCCGCCGGGAAGAAAAAGGCAAAAGGGGAGAAAAAGGCCGTCAAATGCGACATGTGCAAAGGCATCAAGGGCGGGCCGGCCTGCGTTCGATCTTGCCCAACCGGGGCGGCGATTCGCATCAGCCCGGAAGAGCTGTCTTCTTATGCGCAGTCGCTGAGCTGACGGGACGCAGCCATGCATGATTCGTTTCTCACCTACCGCGGCTTTCGCTACCTCTCGTTCGCTGGCCTGCTGATGCTCGGCTCAGTGGTGGCCTATTTCTGGCACTCACCGGTCACCGCCCCGAACGGCGGCACCTGGCTTGGCTACACGCTCGGATCTATCGGCGCAGTCCTGATCATCTGGCTGACGCTATTTGGCTATCGCAAGCGGACCTACAACAACCGCGTTGGCACGCTTCGAGGCTGGCTGTCGGCTCACGTTTATCTGGGCGGCTCGCTGATCATCATCGCCACGCTGCACACCGGCTTCCAGTTCGGCATGAACATCCACACGGTCGCCTACGTGCTGATGATGATTGTGGTGCTCAGCGGCTTCTTTGGCGTCTATGCCTACCTTCGCTACCCCACTCTGATGACGCGCAATCGCGCCAGTACCAGCCGCGAGTCGATGCTTGAGGAAATCGCCGAGCTGGACGAAGAGTGCATCAAGGTGGCGGATCGGATCGATTCCAAGGTGCACCAGATGGTGCTTCGCTCCATCGAGCGAACGCGGCTCGGGGGCGGCGTTTTCTCCCAGCTGTTTGCGCACGACGGCGCGAAAGACGCGGTTGAGAAAACCAAAGAGATGCTCGACAAGGTAAAGGAAACTAACGAGCGGCCCCAGACCGCGGAAATGCCCACCATGTTTGCGATGGTGGATTTTCTTTCGGGCGCCGGCGGACAGGAGTCTGAGAAGCTCAGACAGCTTCTCGATCTGCTAAGTCGGAAGAAGTCCCTCGCCTCGAAGGTGGCCAAGGACGTGCAGCAGCAGGCGATGATGGATATCTGGCTCTACTTCCATGTGCCGATCACGTTTGCGTTACTCGGTGCGCTGACCGCGCACATCGTTTCGGTGTTCTTCTATTGGTAAGTTGTTGTTTTTTATTAGAAAGACGGAATAATTTATGCGTTGGCTGATCCGAACCATCACCCGTAAGGCCAAGGGAACCATCGCTCACAGCGATGAATCGGTGACGGCTGACTCGCTCAATCTTGGCCGTTCCCCAGGCCAGGATGTGTTTCTCTCTGATCTCCGGGTAGCCCTCGAGCACGCCCGGATCGAGTCTTTGAAGGGCAACCGTTTCCGGATCGAATCGCTGATCTCAGCGGGAGTTCGGGTCGACGGCAAGCTCCAGCAGGCGGCCGGTGCCGGCGTCGGTTCACGGATCGAAATTGGCCATCACCTGATCCGCATTATCAAGCCGCCTGCAGGCTACGACGCGGCGATCGAAATCAGTGAGTCAGAGGCGGCCAGCGAACCCAACGTTTCCAAGTTTAGTGATCGGCCTTTCAGCCTCGGTAAAACTTGGCTCAGCAAGCGCGGCCCTGCCTGGGCCTTCTTCCTGCTGTTCCTGGGCATTGGGCTGGCGCTGCCGGTGGCCGGATATTTTGTTCCCGGCCTGCAGGAGAAGCTTCGGGCAAGCCCCCTCCCCTCCGACAACCAGTGGGAGAGCGGCACTCTTCAGGCGGCACATCACTTTTTTGGCGAAGACTGCTCCACCTGCCACACCGACGCCTTTCGGATGGTGAAGGATGAAGCCTGCGTTGCGTGTCACGCCACCACCGCGGCGCACGCAGACCCCGAATACTTCGCGCTGCCTGAGCTGGCCGAGGAGCGCTGCGCCAGTTGCCACAAAGACCACAATGGTCTGGATGGTCTTGTGCGGCAGGATCAGCGCTTATGCTCGGACTGCCACTCCGACCTTGATGCCACCAGCAACGGCCTCACGACCCTTGCCAACGCTGATGACTTCACCGCCAACCACCCGCAGTTCAAGGTGGAGCTGGCGGCCTGGGGCGCCAACGGCGAGTTTATGCCGCGTCGGGAATCGCTGAGCAGCGACCTGCTGAGCGAAGACTCTAACCTGAAATTTCCGCACGACGTTCACGTCGCCGCCGAGGGAATCAACGCCCCCGACGGCAAGCAGGTGCTGGACTGTGGCGACTGTCACCAGGCTGAACCGGGTGGCGGCAAGATGCTGCCGGTGAAGTACGAAACCATGTGCGCCGACTGTCACACGCTGGGTTTTGACGCGCAGGCACCCGATCGGCAGGTCCCCCACGGCAAGGTTGCTGAGGTCCTGTTTATGCTCGAAGAGTACTACGCCAATCGCGCACTTGAGGGCGGCTACGAAGACGTTACGGCGCCGGCGGTGGTTCGCCAGCGGCGTCGAGTGGGCAGCATCCAGCGCCTGAGCCAAACCGAGCGGGCCGCTGCGCTAGCCTGGGCCCGCAGCAAGTCGCGTCGCGTTGGGGAAGATTTGTTTGAGGGACAGGCCTGTTCGGTATGCCACCGCGTGACGCGGAGCGGCGAAGGAGACACGCTGGCCTGGCAGGTGAGTCCGGTCCGTGTTGCCGGCGTCTGGTTCCCGAAAGCCGAATTCACCCACGGCTCACACACCACCATGACCTGCGAAAGCTGTCATGACGCGAGGGAATCCGCCTTTAGTGATGACGTACTGATTCCGGGGATCGACAACTGCCGTGCGTGTCACGGGGGTGAGGACAACAGCCGTAAAGTCGCGTCTACGTGTGTAAGCTGTCATAACTATCACATCTACGATGAAGTGATCATGGCGTCGGGAAACGCCGAGTAAACAAGAGGGGAACAACATGTCGACCCAATGGACCAGCTGGACCAGATCGACAGGGATGGGGATCGCAGCCTTCTGCCTAACGCTGATGGCCGGCTGTGGCGGTGGCAGTACCAGCACGGAGCCGGGGACGGCCGAACCACCTCCTGACACCACCCAAAATCGGGGTTGCGACGGCTCGTGCGCCACCGCTAACTCGTTTCTATCCGAAACACAGGTTCAGCAGATCATTGCGCAGGCCGTGGCTGAAGCCAACGCGCTCGGGTCACCGGCGACCATTGCGGTTGTCGACCGGCCGGGTAACGTGCTCGCGGTCTTTCAGATGACGGGCGCGCCGGCGGCCACCCGGATATTTTCGGGCAAAGGCGCCATCGGCGGACTGGAGGAGATCGCGATTATCCCCAGCACGCTTTCTGCCATCGCTAAGGCAGTCACCGGCGCCTACCTGTCTTCGGAAGGCAACGGTTTTACGACCCGCACCGCCAGTCAGATTGTCCAGGAACATTTCAACCCGGGTGAGATCAACCAGCCGGGCGGGCCGCTTTTTGGGGTCCAGTTCAGTCAGCTGGCGTGCTCCGATTTCATGCAGCGTTTCGACGCGGGTGGCGCCACGCCGCCCGGGCCCAAACGCTCACCGCTCGGCCTGTCGGCTGATCCCGGCGGTATGCCGCTTTATATCGACGGTGTGCCCGTCGGCGGCATCGGCATAGAAAGCGACGGCAACTACACGGCAGATTTGTCGATCGCCGACTTTGATCGAGATCCGGACGAGCTCATCGCCGTCGCCGGCAGCTTTGGCTTTGCGCCGCCAGCCGATCGGCAGGCAGATCGGATTACCGTCGATGGCAAAACTTTCCGCTTTGCGGACGTCGGCCCGGCTGACCTCTCGACCGACCCGGCTTCTGCCGCCGGTTTTGGCTCGGTGAACGGGCCGCTCGGCGGTCTGGTGGCGGTCACTGGCTACACCAATGGCGACGTCATTCGCGGCACCGCGTTTGGTCAGCCGGAATCCGGCATTCGCCCGGATACCGGAGACTACCCGGGGCTCGATGCATTTGTACTGGTTGATGAAAACAACCAGAACCGTTTTCCGCCGAGGGCCGGCACGGACGGCGCCAACGCGATGACCGAAAACGAGGTCAGGGTTCTTCTCCAGGAAGCGCTGCGAGTCGCTAACAGCGCGCGGGCCCAGATCCGACGCCCGGTGGGTTCGCAGGCCCGGGTCAGCATCTCCATTGTCGACACAAACGGCGTGATTCTGGGTATCGCCCGAACCCGCGATGCACCGATCTTCGGCCTGGACGTTTCGCTGCAGAAATCCCGCACCGCCAACTTTTTCTCCGGTGCCTTTGCCGGTGACGACCTCCGGGGTGCACCCGACGCCAACTACATCAACTCAAGCCTCGAGGTTACCGAATCGATCCCGATCGGCAGCTACGTCACCGCAGCTCAGGACTTCCTCGAGATGCCCACGGCGCTGGACGACGGTGCCTTCGCCTTTGCGGACCGCTCAGGCGGAAACCTGTCGCGCCCCTACTTTCCTGATGGCATTGTCGGCACCGAAAACGGTCCGTTCAGCAAACCCTTTCCGCTGTGGAGCCCCTTTAGCGTCGGACTGCAGCTCGATCTGGTCTACAACCAGGTGATCGGCCACGTGGCGTTTGTTGCGGGGGTCACCGGCACGGACGTCACCAACAACTGCACCACCATCGGCCGGCTGCCCAACGGTATTCAGATTTTCCCGGGCAGCGTGCCCGTGTACCGCGGCAATACGCTCATCGGCGGCATTGGCGTTTCGGGTGACGGCATCGATCAGGACGACATGATTTCGTTCCTCGGCCTGCACAACGCCGGAGAAATCCTCGGCACGATCAACAACGCGCCGCCGGAGATCCGGGCTGACAACCTGACGCCGAGAGGTGTCCGGCTCCGCTACATCCAGTGTCCTCAGTCCCCGTTTCTGGATAGCTCCGAAATCAATCCGTGCGAGGGTAAGTAGATGAACCAGCGCATCACGGCAATCGTATTTCTGCTGACCGTCATGGCCAGCGGGTCCTCCCGGGCACTCAGCCTGACGGACGCAGCCGCCCTGCTCTCTCAGTCGGTGAGCAGCGCGGACGAAGTGCTCCGCAAGCGAGCCGGGCGTCGGCGTCCCGGCAAAGAGCCGCCGGCGGAACAGGCAGAGCCGGAAATTGATCCGGCACGGGTCATGCCGGTGCCTGCCAAAACCACCGGCGAGTTTTACGCGCCGGTTCCGGATCGCTGGCGCATCATGGAGTCATTAGGGCAGCAGCAGAACTGGTGGGACCCCTACAACATCAACACCTACAAAGCGGACAAGCCGCTTTATGACGACTGGTTCCTGAACATCCTGGCCATCTCCGATACGGTCATCGAGCCTCGCAGCATCCCCACGCCGGTGGGTCTGCAGTCGACCACCGACGCGGGTGCCATCGATATCTTCGGCGAAAACGATCAGCTGATCTTCGCCGAGAACCTGATTGTCGGGGCCGTCTACTACAAAGGAAACACGGTCTTTCGGCCACCGGACTGGGAGTATCGACTCACCCTCGCCTTCCAGTACAACCGGGTTGAGGTCGACGAACGACGCTTCCTGTTTGTCGATCCGCGGTTCCGTGAGGAGACCCGGGAAGATTTTCACGTGGGGGTCCAGGAGCTGTTCGTCGACAAGCACCTGCGCAACGTATCCACCCGCTACGACTTCGACAGCTTTCGCTTCGGCATCCAGCCGTTTTCCTCGGACTTCCGAGGCTTCCTGTTCCAGGACCTGCAGATGGGCGCGCGCCTGTTCGGTAACCGGGATAACAACAAATACCAGTACAACCTCGCCTGGTTCCGCCGCCTTGAGAAAGACCTGAACACGGGTCTGAACGACATCGAAGAGGGCCTGCGCGATGACGACGTGTTTATTGCCAACGTGTACGCCCAGGACTGGCCGGTGCTCGGCTTTTTCTCTCAGGCTACGGTGGTCCACAACCGCAACCGGGAAGATGAGTTCTTTTTTGACGAAAACGGTTTCATCGCGCGTCCGGCGTCGCTCGGCAACGAACGTCCCCGTAACTATGACGTGACCTACCTGGGTTTCAACGGTGACGGGCATTTCGGGCGATACAATCTGACCGCGTCCGCGTACCTGGCGGTTGGCGACGTTGAGCCGGCCGTGTTTTCCGACCAGAAGGTCGACATCGAAGCGGCCTTTGTGGCGGCTGAGGCCGGTGCAGACTTCGACTGGGTTCGACTGCGGCTCTCGGCCCTTTATGCCTCGGGCGATAACGATCCTTTTGACGACGAGGCCAACGGCTTCGACGCCATCTTTGAAAACCCCATTTTTGCCGGCGCGGATACGTCCTACTGGATCCGTCAGACCGTCCCGCTGGTCGGCGGGGGCATCGTCACGCTGTCCGGTCGTAACTCGATTCTTCCCTCGATGCGATCCTCCAAGGAGCTCGGGCAATCCAACTTTGAAAACCCCGGCCTGAAACTCATCGGCATCGGTGCAGATCTCGATCTGACGCCGCAGACTCGCCTATCGTTCAACGTCAATCAAATGTGGTTTGACGATACGTCGATTCTCGAGGTGGCGAGGAACCAGGGTCCGATTGACTCGGAGCTTGGGCTCGACGTTTCCGCAGCGCTGATCTGGCGGCCGTTTATGTCGCAGAACGTGGTCGTCCGGTTATCCGCCGCTGGCATGATTCCAGGAGAAGGTTTTGAGCAACTGTTTGGCGATGAAGATCATTACTCCGTACTTGCCAACATCATTTTGGCCTACTGAGCGAGGAAAACTATGAAATACCGTCATCCCCTCGCCCTTGCCGCGCTGCTGCTGCTGAGCTCCAGCACCTTTGCCGCCGAAGGCGAAAAAGCCCGCGAAGTTCATAACGAGCGCGCACCGGCGGCTCCGGCTTTCCAAACCTGGGAACAGGCGGACGCCAAGAGCGCCGGCTGCGTCAGCTGTCACCTTCAAACCGACCGTAAGACCATGCACGCCTCGGAAGCGGTTGTGCTCGGCTGCACCGACTGTCACGGCGGTGACGCCAGCGTCGTGTGGAGCGGCCAGCCGGAAGAGCCGCTTTACTACGAGCCGGTCCATCGGCACGAAACCGGCTATCCGGATGAGCATCATGGTGATGATCACGGCGGAGACCACAGCGGTGATCACGGCGGTGATCATGGCTCGGACCACGGCGGCGCAAAGGACAGCCACGGCGGCGGTCATAGCGGCAGCTGGAAGCTCGGCAAAATGGGTTATGCCCACGATCGCCCGGTCTACGGCGAGCGCTATCAGTCGTACATCGACCGGTCGCACGTCCAGCCGAAGTATCCGGACACCTTCGCCTACCCCTCCAGCACCAATCCGCGGTCGGCTTATGCAGTGTTCAATAAGGAAGACCCCGAGTTTGTTCGCTTCGTGAATCCGGGCGATCTGCGTATTGCTCGCGATGCCTGCGGCGCGTGTCACCTGCCGATCATTCAGGCGTCAGAGCGCAGCATCATGGCCACCGGCGCCATGCTGTACGGGGGCGCCTCATATAACAACGGTATTCTGCCCTTCAAGCGTTATATCCTCGGCGAGAGCTTCACCCGCGACGGTAAGCCGGCGCTGATCAAGAACCCCGTTGAAGTGGACGAGAAGATGATGGCTCGCGGGATCCTACCGACGTTGGCGCCTCTGCCGACTTGGCAGACGACCCCCATGGCCGACGTTTTCCGCGTGTTCGAGCGCGGCGGCCGGAACATCGTCAACCTGTTTCCGGAGACGGGGCTTCCCAACGCGCTGGGCCAGCTGCAGCGGCTGGAAGAACCGGGTCGGCCGGACTTTCGCCAGTCCAACCGAGGGCCGGCTACCGGTAACCGCGTGGCGATCCCGGTACTCAACATCCACAAGACCCGCCTGAACGATCCCAACCTGTGGTTTATGGGAACCAACGACAATCCGGGCGATTTTCGCCATTCGGGGTGCAGTTCTTGTCACGTGGTGTACGCCAACGACCGGGAGTGGAAGAGCTCCGGCATGTATGCCGAGTTTGGTCACCGCGGCCTGACCCAGACGGTCGACCCGACAATTCCGAAAGACATTCCGGGCCATCCGCTGAAGCATGAATTCACGCGGGCCATTCCGACCAGCCAGTGCATGAACTGCCACATGCACCAGCCAAATATGTTCCTCAACACCTACCTGGGTAACACCATGTGGGACTACGAGTCCGACGCACCGTTCATGTGGCCCGAGGAGCAGCAGGATCATCCGCACCACATCAAGCGCACGCTCCTCGACCGCAATCCCGAGGAAGCGGTAATTCGAGGCAAATGGGCCGACATCGAGTTCCTGGAGCAGGTGTCGGAGATGAATCCCGATCTTAATGACACCCAGTTTGCCGACTACCACGGCCACGGCTGGAACTTCCGCGGCATTTTCAAGCGCGACCGCCAGGGGAACCTCCTTGACGCGGACGGTGCGCAGGTGGCGAACGACGATCCGAAGAAGTGGGATAAGGCGGTACACATGTCGTCCATCCACGCGGATGTCGGCATGCACTGCGTCGACTGCCACTTCCATCAGGACGGTCACAGCAACGGCCACATCGTCGGCGAAGTGATGGCGGGCGTCGAGATCAAGTGTATCGATTGTCACGGCACGCCCGACGAGTACGCCACGCTGCTCACCAGTGGTGCCATGGCCCCACCGGCGGGCAACAATCTGGCACTCAAGCGCAACCCGGACGGCAAGCGTCGCTTCGAGTGGCAAGGCGGCAAGCTGATCCAGCGCTCACTGGTGAATCCTGGACTCGAGTGGGAGGTCAGCCAGCTCAAGGACAGTTCTACCCCGGGCCATCCCGAATACAACGTGAAGTCGGCGCGTGCCAAGCTGATGTCGAAAGACACCGCCAGCCTGGACTGGGGTCAGCACGTGGAGGAGGACGAGCGCGCTCACGGCTACGACAACATGTTGTGCTACACCTGCCACACGTCCTGGACCACCAGCTGTGGCGGCTGTCACCTGCCCATCCAAGCGAACTGGAAGGCCAAGGAGCACCATTTCGAAGGCGAGTTCAGCCGCAGCTACGCCACCTACAATCCACAGGTGGCGCGCGACCAGATCTTTATGCTGGGCCGACATGGCGAAATCAAGCACAACAAGATCGCCCCTGTCCGTTCGACCTCTGCACTGATATTGTCATCGCGGAATGCGAACCGGGAGCTGATCTACATCCAGCAGCCTCCGATCGCCGCTTCTGGCTACAGTTCGCAGGCGATGGCGCCGCACTTTCCGCACACCACGCGCCTGACCGAAACCAAGACCTGCACCGATTGTCACCTGTCGAAAGAGAACGACAACAACGCGATCATGGCGCAGCTGCTGATGCACGGCACCAAGTTCATCGATCTGATGGGCTATAACGCCTGGCTGGGCACCGAGGGCCAGGTGGCGGCCGTTCGCGTCACCGAATGGGACGAGCCGCAGGCGGTGATCGGCAGCTACCTGCATCAATACGCCTATCCAAAGTGGTACGCCGAGCACGAGGATAACGGTCGAGAGCTCAAAGAGGCATACAAGCACCGTTCAGGCCCGGTTGGTTGTATCCAGCTGCGGGGTGAGTACGTCTTCGTCTCCGAGGGCCCCAAAGGCACCCGCGTGTATGACGCCGCGTCCATTGCCAACAAAGGCATCTCGCAGCGGCTCATCACGGCGCCCTTCTCTCCCCTGGGTCACAACACCCGGATCAAAAGCGAAAACGCCACGTGCGTGAAGATGGCGACCACCCAGCCGGTTCACCCAGCCCGCAACAGCGGCGAGCTGATGCGCGAAATCAACAAGGAACAGCCCTTCCACCCGATTTACAACTACATGTTTATCACCGACTCGGTGGAAGGTTTGATTCTGAGTGACATCAATACGCTGCACGACCTGGAGCCGCGCAATAACTTCCTGGAGCGCGCGCTGACCTGGAATCCGGGCGGCTTGCTCGACGGCGCTAAGCACATCTATATGGCCGGATATTGGGTCTACATTGCGGCCGACGCCGGCATTGTGGTGCTGAACCTCGATGACCCGATGAATCCGCAGCACGTCACGACCATCGAGATCCCGGGTGTCCGGTCTACGCACCTGCAGTTCCGCTACCTCTACGCCACGGCGGACGACGGTCTGCACGTCATCGACGTCACCCAGCCGACCCGGCCCGTTTGGCTCAAGGAAGCCCGGATACCGCTGCGCGATGCCCATCACATGCACATCGCCCGCACGTACGCCTACGTGGCGGCCGGCAGCGAGGGCTTGGCCATTGTGGATATCACCCAGGCTGACAAACCTCGCCTCCACGAGATGTACACCGCCAACGGCCAGCTCAATGACGCCCGTGATGTTGTGGTAGCTACGACCAACGCGTCTCTCTATGCGTACGTGGCGGACGGACGCAACGGCCTGAAGGTGGTACACCTGACGGCACCCGATCGGCAGCCCAACTTCTACGGCTTCAGCCCGGAGCCCAAGCCGAACCTGATCGCCTGGCATCCGACGAAACACCCGGCTACGGCGCTGTCACGTGCACTGGAACGCGATCGCGGTGTCGACGAGACCGGTGGGCAGGTAGCCGTATTCGGCCGACTGGGCTCCCGCCCCTTTAACATGGAGGAACAGCGGAAGCTCTACCTCGATCGGGACGGTAATCCCTGGTTTGTGACCGACGAGGCGGACGAACCGCAGCGCATGAGTGTCGCGCCCGACGCAAAGTCCGAGGGAGACCGGAATCAACCCACGACGGCGGCCCACAGCAACAGCCGCAGTGTCGGACCGGTTGGCGCTGGCGCACCCAACCGATAATAAGACTGATCGTACGCTGGCTCACAGGCCCTAACTTGGCAGCCTGTGAGTCGGCGGCCCTCCCTTTCGTCTGCGACCGTTCTTTGCAGTCGATTCGTCGGCCCTCCGTGCTAAATCTTAGCTGGAGGAAAACCTCCTATAAACCGCATTTTTCATCACATCCTCCCTGTCTATTCGCCGCCAGATTCGTAAAATGGCCCTAAATGCCACCCATCGGAGCGCCTGATGTTGCACAAAGCTATGAAAAACGCCGCGAAAGTGGCGAACACCGGACTGCTGGCCGCGTTGCTCACCGCCAGCCTGACCGCCTGCAAGACCGTACCTGTAGACACCAACAAGGGTGAGCTGCTCACGTCGCCCGGCGTCCAGCGGTACTTCTCGGAGAACGAAAACATCGGGGAAATTGTGGTCAATGACGAAAGCGATATTCGCTGCGAGCGCCAGCGTAAAACCGGTACGCACATGATCGTCAGGGTATGCCGCACCAAGCTCGAGTGGAAGCAGCTGGCAGACCAGACCCGTTATCAACAGGAGCGGCGCCTGATCGGCGGCGCCTGCGGTGATACCCGCGCAGCCGGTTTGAACCGCTGCAGCGAGGGTCGTCCGGTAGGCGGGGGCTGATCACGTCCCGAGGCGGTCAGCCGTCACCATGGTTTTTCCAAAGGCCGCCGCAGGGCGGCCTTTTTTATGGACGACGTCGTCGACCGGCAACCTTGCCTAGCGGTCGAGCAGCCAGAGTGACAGTGGGCTGTAAAGCCCGATGAGCAGCACGCAGCCCAGCAGCAGAAAGAAAAACGGCAGCGTGGCCCGGTACAGGGTCATCACGGGTTTATTGAACCGGAAGCTCGCGATAAACAGGTTCATGCCAACCGGCGGCGTGAAGTAGCCGATCTGCATTGCGGCCAGGAACAAGATGCCCAGATGGACCGGATCAACCCCATAGCCGACCCCGATCGGCAGAATGATCGGGATCATAATCACGATGGCGGAAAACACGTCCAGCAGCATACCCAGCAGTAACAGAAATCCGATTAGCAGGAGCAGGAAGCTCGTCCGGCTGCTGATCCGTTCATTGATCCACTCAAACAGTGCCGTCGGCAGCTCAGCATCGATCACGTAATTGGTCGAAGCCAGCGAAACGCCGAGGATGACCAGGATGGCACCAACCAGCACCATCGAGTCGCGCGCAATACCAATCGTCTGGCTGATGCTGATCTCGCGCCGAATCAACACCTGAACAATCAGAACATAGATTGCGGTCACGGCCGCCGCTTCGCTGACGACCAGCAGACCTGAGTAGATGCCGCCGAGCACGATCACCGGCAGCGGCAGCTCCAGCCAGGATTCGCGCAGCGCAGCCAGCGCCGGCGCCAGCTCAAAGGGTTGCCGCGTCTGCGCCCTCAGCGCACCCTGTCGGGCGCTCCAGATGGATAAAACCAGAATCATCAGCAGGCCGGGCGTGATGCCCGCGATGAAGAGGTCGTCGATGCTGACCGGAGTGCCGACACCAATCTGCTGGGCCACAACGCCGTAGAGGATCAGCGGAACTGACGGTGCAAACAGCAGGCCGAGGCTGCCCGAACTGGTGATCAGGCCGAGGTTGAATCGCTCCGGGTAACCCGCCTGCATCAGCGCGGGAGCCAAGATGGCGCCCAGCGCCACAATGGTGACCCCCGAGGCGCCGGTAAAGGCCGTAAACAAGGCGCAGGTCACCAGCGAAACAATGGGCAAACCGCCCGGCAGCCAGCCGATCCAGGTTTGAGTCAGACGCACGAGACGCTGCGGTGCCTCACTCTCGCTGAGCAGATAGCCGGCGAAGGTAAATAGCGGAATGGCCACCAGGATCGGCATCTCGGCCATCCGAAAAATCTCGATGGTGACAATCTGCAGATCGATTTCGGCCTGCCAGAAACCCAGCAATGCCCCGCCCGCAATGATGACAAACAGCGGTGTGCCGAGCAGCGCCAGCAGCAGAAACAGGCCAGAGAGCCAACTCATTCAGCCGACTCCTGGGGCTGGCCGCCTGAGGCGCTTGACGCCTGAAGGTTGGGCTTGGGCTGGCCTTTGCCCGCCGCCTCAATCACGCTGGCAATGAGGTAGATCAGCGCCATCAGTCCGAAAGCAAAAGGGATGATGCTCTGCTGGAGCCAAACCGGCAGTCCGAGGACGCCGGTATCACCAAACTCCGCTTCCAGCAGCACCATCCGAGTGCCGTGCCAGCAGATCAGGGCGCAGACAGCGGCGGCCGCCAGCTGGGTGATGGTGTTGATCAACCGGCGAAGCGCCGGCGGAACGGCGTGCCCCAGCAGATCGATCTGAATGTTTTTGCCCCGACGTGCTGCGGCCACCGCGCCGAGCAGCCCGAGCCAGAGGACCGCGAGCCGCAAGAGCGGGTCGATCCACACCAGGCCGTCGTCGAACCCGTTGCGAAGGACAATCTGCAGGCCGGAGAGCCCGACAAGCCCGAACAGCAGCACGGCGAGTAGCGCTGCCTCCAGGTGGTCAATCAGACGGGAAATTTTCATCGCCGCACGATACCGGCAGGATGAGTCACGTTCAACGCTGGTCTGAGATCCGGGGCCGGGCGAGGACGACCGGCCACCGAGGCCCCGCTAGCGGGCCGCCGCACGAACCTCCGCGAGGGTCTGCATCATGGCGTCGAGGTGCTCAAGGTCAAACTTCGCCTCCTGCTTTAGCCTCTCAATCAAACGTTCTCCGAGTCCCAGCCACTGCTCGCGCTGGGCGGCGTTCAGGCTGATCAGCTCGATGCCCTGGTTCACGAGCGCGTCCCGGGCCCCCACGACGTCCTGGAGGTTGGTCGCCTCGATTCGGCTGAAGGCCATGGCCATCTCGTCGCGAACCACCTGCTGGTCGGCTTCCGTCAGACGCTGAAACCTGCGCTGATCCAGCGCCATGACGCCGAGCACGTAGGCAACCGGAAAATCGGTCATGTACTTCATCTTGGTGTGCCACTGGAACGCGATGGCACCCGCGGTGGTGTTGACCACCGTGTCGAGTGCTCCGGTCTGCAGCGCCGTATACACATCCGACAGGCTCAGCGGTACGGGCGATACCCCGGCCATACGGAACGCCAGATCCGAAACCGCGTCTCCCTCAGGCGTCCAGACCTTGGCGCTGGCTAGGTCGCTGGCCTCCCGCACAGGGCTATTGCTGAACAGATTCACAAAACCGCCCCCGGAGATACCCACAACCGTCAGTCCGGCGTCGGCGAGTCCCGCGGTCACCAGAGGATCCAGGGTTTTACGGACCGACACAGCTTCCTCGGCTGAATCGAAAAGGAACGGAATACCGTAGAGCAAGAGGTCTGGATCCCGCCCGGCAAGTTCGCTGGCCGTAAATGCGCCGCCGTGCAGCTGACCCACCCGCATCTTCCGCAGCACGGTATCGCTGCTGCCCATCACGCCGCCCGGGTAGTACTTGAACAGCACCCGCCCTTCGGTTTGCTCCTTGATGCGCTGCGCCGCGTCGCGCAGTTCCTGCATCCAGGCGGTGCCTTCCGGCGCTACGGTAGCAATCTTCAGGGTGACTGCCGCAGCACCGCTGCCCGCCATAAGGGCCGCCAGAAGCACGCCAAAGCAGCTGAGGCGACGCAAGGTTGAGTTTGTACAGTGAAAGAGTGTCATTAAAAGTAGTCCGCGCTTTGTTCCAGCAGCAGCTTGGCTCGTTGCTGCGCCAGAGTGTTGATCAGGGTCAGGCCAGGTTCGTTAACGTCAGCCTCGAGCACCTCCGAAAGCAGCTCGTCATGCAGCGGCTGATCGAAAACCAGCCGGGCATACTCAGACGCAAACAACACGTGCACCATCAGGTTTCGTCGATCCGACAATTCCAGGGCCTGTTGAAAATTGGCCCGTGCGTTGTCGGGCTTGCCACCGTAGGCCGGCGGCAGCTGGCTGGTGACGACCCCCAGATAGAGGTACGGCCAGCCCTGGCGAAACGAAGGCGAGATCTCGGTGACGCGGCGCATCACCGCTTCGACCTTAGGAATTTCCGCGATGGCGTTCCAATCCGCGCTGTTGATCTGTATCCAGGTCGCCCACGCCGCGCCAAAACCGTACAGCGCCTCAACGTCCGCCTCGTCTGACTCAGCGGCGAGGACCGCTTCGAACGTCTCGAAAGGCTCATCCATCGCGTCACAGAGCTGCTCATTCCGCACGCAGAGTGCCCGATGCGCGTATTGTCGTGCCCGGTCGGAAAGGCGCTGGGCGCGCACCGGCTCGTCAACGAATGCTCCGGCATACGACCCGTAGAGATCCGCGCCAGCCAGCAGGAGCGCCTCGTTGTCTGGATTGTCCGAAATAAAGCCGTCGACGAGCAGCAGATAGGCCGGCGCCCCGTCTCGCACTGTCTCCAGGTCGTTCTGATTCAGGATGCCCGCAGACAGAGACCCCGCAAAGGAATCGGTCGCTCGGCTGATGATCTGGGAGCAGCCGCTCAGAGTCACCAGACTCAGGAGCAGGAAGGCTAGCCGCTTAGGTGTCACAAAATGGCCTCGGTAGTGTTTAATTTCAATAATTTGCAATGAACAGTTAATGTAACTTATCCGTTGCTTAATCGTCGACGGCATCATGAATGTCTGGGTCTCTTATATTGACCGTTTTTCGGTGAAAAAAATCACAAAAATATTGCCCAACTGAGCGGTTCTCAGCCTGTTTGGCGAACCGCTGCGGCACCTTTTATACTAGGAGCGGATTTTTCGGCGGAAACTGTCATGATGAGAAACCTGTTTGCCCTCCCCCTGCTGGCCGCACCGCTGCTCGCTACCGCGCTGACCGCCAGCGCCGAAACCTGCGAAAAGCCTTACAAAGTCGACATCCCGGATGGCGCTAAAGCCAGTAAAGACGTTTTGATCGAAACCCAAAAGAAGGTCAAGGCCTACATGGCCGAGGGTGACGCCTACCTGGCCTGCCTCGAAAACGAGGAGAAAAATATGGCCACGGCGGTCATGAGCGAAGAGGCTATCGAAGAGGAACGCGCTTTGCGGACCCGTCGCCACAACGCCATGGTCGACGAGATGCATTTGGTTGGTGAAGCGTTCAACAACGAAGTCAGGGCCTACAAGGCGGCAAACGCCGACTCCTGATGCCCGAAAGCGAGCCGTCATTGGCGGCTCTTTCGGAACGCAGGCGCCTCAGCGACGCTTTTTCCGTCCCGTGAACTTCTTTAGGCGCTTTCGCTTGGCAAGCTGGCGCGCGGTGAGCACGTTTCGCCGGCCTTCATACGGGTTTTTGCCTTTCCGAAACTGTAGCCAGACCGGCACGCCCGTCAGCCTTAGCGCCTTCCGAAAACTATTCGACAGGTAACGCTGATAGGCGTCCGGCAAATCTTCCAGGCGACTACCGTGGATCACAATCCGCAGCGGATTGTGGCCGCCGAGGTGTGCATAGCGCAGCTTCGGCGTATGGCCCCGTACCATCGGCGGGCTGTGTCCAGCGACCGCGCGCTCCAGAATATCGCTGAGTTCTCGTGTGCTCGGCCGCCTGAGCGTAGACGCATGAGTCTTCCTGATCGCCTGCTGCAGTTCACCGAGACCACTGCCGTGCAGCGCCGAAATGGTGACTCGGACGGCAAACGGCACAAACGACAGCTTTCGCTCAAGCTCGGCCTTTACGACACGCCGCCGCTCGGTTTCCAGCCCGTCCCATTTGTTGACGACCACCAGCAGGGCTTTGCCCGCTGACAGCACCGCGCCCAGGATGGTGGTGTCCTGGTCGACCAGTCCCTCGGACGCGTCGATCACCACCAGCGCCAGCTCACACTGCTCGATCGCCTGCAGCGCTTTGATCACGCTGAACTTTTCGACGGCCTCGGAAACCTTGGAACGGCGTCGAACGCCCGCGGTGTCGATCAATGCGTAGGGTTCACCGTCGATCTCCCAAGGGACGGCAATCGAGTCACGGGTGGTCCCCGGTTGATCGTACGCCAGCAGGCGCTCCTCGCCGATGAGACGATTGATGAGCGTTGATTTACCGACGTTGGGGCGGCCGACCACGGCAATTTTTGGCCCGGGCGGAAAAAGCTGATCGCGCTGCCCGTCTTGCTCGCCCTCCCCCACGTTGACCTCGTAAAGCTCCTCCAGTATCGCTGCAACCCGCGACAGGCCTCGTCGATGTGCTGCCGAGATCACGCAGGTGTGGGCAAAGCCGAGCTCAGAGAACTCGGCGTTGATCGTGGCCTCATTCATGCCGTCAGACTTGTTTACGACCAGCACCACCGGTTTTCCGGTGGCGCGCAGCTGCTGCGCAAACAGCTGATCATCCGGCGTCAAACCGTCGCGGGCGTCTACCATAAACAGCAAGAGGTCTGATTCAGCGATCGCCGCTCGTGCCTGCTCAACGGTCAGCGCATCGATCCCGGCGGCTTGGTCGGTCAGTCCGCCCGTGTCCACCAGGATGAGCGAATGGTGTTCCAGCTGCGCCAATCCATAACGCCGGTCTCGGGTGAGCCCGGCATAGTCAGCCACCAACGCCTCTCGACTTCGCGTCAGAGCGTTGAACAGGGTGGACTTGCCGACATTGGGTCGACCGCAGAGGGCGACGACGGGCAACATCAGCGGACGGGCGTCAGGGGACCTGGTAGGCCGACAGGCGACCGCCCCGGCCGTACACCAGCAGGCGATTCGACGCCGTGATCATATAGCCGGCAACGCCATCGGAGTCGTGGCGAAGGCGAGCCACAAAGCTGCCGTCTTCGGTAGAAAGAAAGTGGAGATAGCCTTCAAAATCCGAGACGACTACCGAATCGGAAAACAGCGTGGGGGAGCCGATCAGTCGCCGTACCAGCGCGTCCTGCTTCCATAGCGTGCCACCCGAAAGGCGCTCAAGCGCCCAGAGGGCGTCGTCAGCATCGCTGACTGCAATCAAATTGCGATCGGCGGTCAGACCTTCATAAGCGGAAAATTCTCGCGCCCACAGCAGGCGTCCGGAATCCGCGGCAAACGCTCTCAGACGCCCCTGAAACCCCACCGCATAGAGGTCACCTGCGACGAGTGCCAGGTGACCGTCGACGTCCGAAAGGCGCTCCAGGACATTTCTGCCGCTGGGGGGTGAAACGGGCTCCTGCCAGACCAAAGATCCGTCGCTGGCCCTCAGGGCGACGAGGTTGCCGTTGTCCAAACCGATGTAGATAAAGCCTGCGCGGGCCAGCGGATCGCCGTTCCCGTGCAGCGTTAGCGTTGGAACCGCGCTGTCAAAAACCCACTGGCGTCGCCCGTCTGCGGCGTTCAGCCCGTAGACGCGGCTGTCTTCCGAACGCACGATGACCATGCCGCGATGCACGACCGGAGCCGCGAGGATGTCAGAGGTGGCGTTGCTACGCCACAGCTCGCTGCCGTCCTCAGCAGATAACGCGACAATCTGGCCGTCCAATCCGCCAACGGCGACCACATCATCTTCGACGCCCGGCCCGCCGGTGATCGTGAAATCCAGGCGCGTTTCCCACAGCGTATCGCCCGCTTCGAGCCCGATACTCTTCACCACACCGTTGGTGGACGCCGCATACACTTTAAAGTCGGCCACCACCGGCGACAGACGGAACCCGCTCTCCGGCACGCCTTTGCCCACCTGGGTCGACCAGGCGCGTTCGACCTGCATCGTGGTATCGAAATCCACGAGCGGTGCGGGGCCGAGCTCCTCCTCGTCACCAAACCACGAGCACGCGGGAAGCCACGCAACGCTGCCTAAGAGCAGCAGCATTCGAAGCACGCTGGAGTCCCCAGCGCGAAGGCTCGAAATCATGTGGCGTCCTCGACCGCCTCAGCTGCCTCAGCTGCCGCCTCTGGGGCCGCCAGGTCGTCCAGCTTCATTTGCAGCATCGACCGATCGCGTCCGGCTAAGTTGTCCAGCGCCGTCTGATAGGCCTCACGCGCGCCGTTCTCGTCGCCCTGGGCCAGCAGAATGTCTCCGCGAATCTCCGCCGCGAGCCCTCGATGCTCATCGCGATCATGGCGGTTGACTGCGGCCAGTGCCTCCGGGAGTTGTCCGGTCTGCACCAGCACGCGAGCCTTCCGGAGGCCTGCAACCGGCTTCAGCGCCTCCGGCGCCCCAGACTGTTCGGCAAACTCCAGCAGCGCTACGGCCTCCGTGAAGTTGCGTTCTTCGACGGCTTTGCCCGCCAGCGAGAAGGCGGCCAAGGTAGCGTAGGCTGCGTTGTCGTTGGTTGAGGTGAACTGATCCAGCACCTCTCGCGTCGCCTCAACATCTCCCTCGAGATCGGTCAGGAGCTGCTGGTAAGCGTTGGCCGCCTGTTCACGTCCGGCAAGCTCATTGGC
>JBCDKA010000067.1:0-20489 GCA_038747195.1 Pseudomonadota bacterium | reverse complement strand
GTTATTTTGCCAAAAGCCACCGAAACACCGAAGTCCAACGGTCTTGCCCAGCACCTGGTTCTGCGCCTGCGGGAAAGCGCGTTTATTGTCATGGCGCCGCTGGCGATCTACCTGCTGATTGCGCTGCTGACCTACGACTCACGCGATCCAGGCTGGTCGAACAGCGCGGCTTCCGACAACGTTCGCAACAGCGGTGGCGTCGTCGGTGCATGGCTGGCGGATATCGGGCTGCTGCTTTTTGGCTACCTGGCTTTCCTGTTCCCGGTCATGTTGGCCTGGTGGGGCTGGCTGATTCTCCGCGGTGCGCGCGAGGCCAGCACCGAACGGGCAGAGCTTTGGATCAGACTGGCCGGCTTCGGCCTGATTGTGGCGTCCGGCTCCGCCCTGGCTCACCTGCATTTTTCGACGAGCCACCCCATGGTCTCTGCCGGCGGTGGCGGTATTGTCGGCGCAACGCTCGGCCAGACGCTGTTCAGCATCGCCGGTGCGCTCGGGTCGACGCTCGTGTGCCTCGCTCTGTTTCTGGCGGGAGTAACGCTGTTTACGGGCCTTTCCTGGCTGCGGCTGACCGATCGGGTGGGCGCCTCAACGCTGAAGCTGCTGGAGTGGATCAAGTCGCGACCGGAGGCGATCAGCGAGTGGCGCGAAGGGCGCCGCGCGCGCCGCAGCCGCATCGAGGTGCGAAAGGCCGATACCGCCAAACGGCGACGCCAGGCGCCACGCAAGATCAGCGCCGCGCCGGACAAGGTCGAAAAGAGCAGCCGGGCAAAAAAAGAAAAGCAAATGCCGCTCTTCACCGATATTCCGAGCGGCGAGCTGCCGCCGCTGCACCTGCTCGACGAGCCCACAGAGCAGGTCAAAGGCTATTCGCCCGAGGCGCTGGAGGCACTGGCCCGGCAGGTGGAGCTCAAGCTGGCCGACTTCAGGATTGAGGCCCAGGTCGTGGAGGTCTTCCCCGGCCCCGTGATCACCCGGTTCGAGCTGATGCCAGCGCCGGGCATCAAGGGGAGCCAGATCAGCAATCTGGCCAAAGATATTGCGCGCGGCCTGTCGGTGATCAGCGTGAGAGTGGTAGACGTGATACCGGGTAAGTCGGTGATCGGCCTGGAGATTCCCAACGCCAATCGTCAAATGGTTTTTCTGTCCGAGATCCTCCGGTCCAAGGCGTACGACGACGCCAACTCGCCGATGACGCTCGCGCTGGGCAAAGACATCAGCGGCAAGCCGGTGGTGGCAAACCTGGCGCGTATGCCGCACCTTTTGGTGGCCGGTACCACGGGTTCGGGAAAGTCGGTGGCGATCAACGCGATGATCCTGAGCCTGCTGTACAAATCATCGCCCGAACAGGTCCGGCTGCTGATGATCGACCCCAAGATGCTGGAGCTGTCGGTTTACGAGGGTATCCCGCACCTGCTGGCGCCGGTGGTCACCGACATGAAGGAAGCCTCCAACGGGCTGCGGTGGTGCGTCGCCGAAATGGAGCGCCGGTACAAGCTCATGTCGGCCCTGGGCGTCAGAAATCTGGCCGGCTTCAACAAGAAAGTGCGCGATGCCCGCAAGGCCGGCAAGCCCATCGAGGATCCGCTGTTTGAGCCTGATCCGCTCGCGCCGTCCGAGGGGCCGGAAGAGCTGGCCACGCTGCCGTTTATCGTGGTGATTATCGACGAGTTTGCCGACATGATGATGATTGTCGGCAAGAAGGTTGAAGAGCTGATCGCCCGCCTGGCGCAGAAAGCCCGGGCCTCAGGAATTCACCTGGTGTTGGCAACCCAGCGCCCCTCCGTCGATGTCATTACCGGGCTCATCAAGGCGAACATCCCGACGCGGATTGCGTTTCAGGTCTCAAGCCGGGTCGATTCGCGAACCATCCTTGACCAACAGGGTGCGGAGCAGCTGCTCGGCCACGGCGACATGCTGTTTCTGCCGCCAGGAACCGCGGCGGTCGAGCGCATCCACGGCGCCTTTGTGGACGACCACGAGGTGCACTCGGTGGTCAAATATCTGTGTTCCCACGGGGAACCCAGCTACATGAATGATGTTCTAAATGATGCACAGACCACCATCGACGGTCAGAGCATCGGCGCTACGGGGCTGCCGGAAGCCAATCCGGACGATCAGACCGACGAGCTCTACGACAAGGCGGTGTTTGTGGTGACCGAGTCTCGCCGGGCGTCGATTTCGAACGTGCAGCGGCGGCTGAGGATCGGCTACAACCGGGCGGCCCGCCTGATCGAAGAGATGGAAGCGGCCGGCATCGTCAGCCCGCCGGAGCACAACGGCAACCGGGAAGTGCTGGCGCCACCACCACCCAAGGACTGAGGGTATGAGCACAAGCAGGGCGATCGAAAAAGGACGAAGGGCAGGGCTGCGTGCGGTCGCGGCTGGCCTGGCGCTAACGTTGGCGTTCCTGGTCCCATGCGCGCACAGCGAAGACTCGGCGGCCTCGGCGCTCATCCAACGGTTCAGCGCGGGTTTGACCAGCTACCAGGCGGATTTCATTCAGGAGGTTGTCGACGATCAGGGACGCATGCTGGAGCGGTCCTGGGGCCAGATGGCGCTTGCCACCCCGGCGCAGCTGCGCTGGCACTACCTCGGCGAGTTTGAGCAGCTGATCGTGGCTGACGGTCGTCAGGTCTGGAATCACGATGTTGACTTGGAACAGGTCACGGTCAAAGACCAGGCGCAGGCGGTGGACGACTCGCCGCTGTATCTGCTGATGGCGCCTGACCAGATGGAGGCGCTCTATCGGGTAACGCTCGCGGATACGGTCAGCACGTCCGCCCCGGCAGGCCTCAAGCGAATCCGCCTGACCCCTCGGGAGCCGCGGGCGGACTTCGACTGGATCGATCTGGGGTTCAGCGACAACCAGCTGGCGCTGCTCATGATTCAAGACGCCTTCGGGCAGCAGACCCTCATTCAGTTTTCGGAGCCGGTGAGAAATCCGGCGCTGGATGAGACGCTCTTTCAGTTCACGCCGCCCGAGGGTGTGGACGTCCTTTCCGCCGAAGAATTCAGCCTGGAAGACCCGCAGTAGGCAATCGGACGCGGTCTCCAACGAGGCCGTCTACGCCGCTGCGAGCGAGATTACTCCGCCACGCTACTGGTTTTATCCAGCGGCTTTCCGGACAATAGCGGCCTTTTCTGCCCGGACCTGACCGATGCTCGACCCACAGCTACTCCGCAACGATCTCGACAACGTCGCTGAGCGCCTCCAGGCGCGGGGCGCTGATTTTGACCGAGCGGTTTTCAGCGAGCTTGAGACCCGCCGTAAACAGCTGCAGCTCGACACGGAACGGCTGCAGGGAGAGCGCAAGTCGCTGTCCAAGGCGATTGGGCAGGCGAAAGCTCAGGGTGGTGATGCCAGCGAGGCTCTGGCGCAGGTTGCAGACGTCGGTAAGCAGCTGGAGCAGACGGCCGCCGCGTTTGAGTCGGTGGGCCAGGAGCTGGAAACGATACTCCAGCAGCTGCCCAACCTGGCGCATGAGTCGGTGCCGGTAGGCAAAGACGAAGCCGACAATCAGCTGGTACGAACCATCGGTGATCCGGCTACCTACGATTTTGAGGTGAAGGACCACGTGGATCTTGGCCAGGGGCTGGGTGGGCTTGATGCCGAGATGGGCGCGCAGCTGTCGGGTTCCCGCTTTACGGTGCTCGGCGGGGGCGTTGCCCGACTACACAGGGCACTGGCGCAGTTCATGCTGGACCTCCACGTCGGCGAACACGGTTACCGGGAAATCAACGTGCCGCTGCTGGTCCGAGCGGAAGCCATGTTTGGGACCGGCCAGCTCCCCAAGTTTGCGGATGATGCCTTTGCCACGGCGGACGAAACGCCGCACTACCTGATTCCCACCGCCGAGGTCACGCTGGCTAACCTCGTCGCGGACCGCATCACGGACGAGGCCGCGCTGCCGCTCCGCTTTGTGGCGCATACGCCGTGTTTCCGGCGCGAAGCGGGCTCTTACGGGCAGGACACGCGGGGGCTGATCAGGCAGCATCAGTTCGAAAAGGTCGAATTGGTGCAGGCGGTAACGCCGGGTCAGTCCTACGAGGCGTTGGAGGAGCTGACGGGGCACGCTGAGGAGGTGCTCAAGCGGCTCGAGCTTCCCTACCGCGTCATGCTGCTGTGTACCGGCGACATGGGTTTTGGCGCCGCCAAGACCTATGACCTGGAGGTCTGGCTGCCCGGCCAGTCGGCTTACCGGGAGATCTCGTCGTGCTCCAACTGCGAGGCTTTCCAGGCGCGGCGCATGAAATCGCGCTTTCGCCCCGCCGGAGCCAAGCCGCAGCCGCTGCATACCCTCAACGGATCGGGCCTGGCGGTGGGGCGGACGCTCGTCGCGGTGCTGGAGAATTACCAGCAGGCTGATGGGTCAATCCGCGTACCCGAGGCGCTCCGTGGCTACATGGGCGGCCTGGAGGCGCTGAAGCCAGAATCATGAGCGGTGATCGCCGCAGGTGTACGCGCAAATTCGTAAAAAAAAAGCCGGGCAATGCCCGGCTTTTTCGTCATTCAAAGCGACGCTTTCGGTCGCTGAAACCTTAGTCTTCGCCGAGGGCGAAACCCAGCAGATGGAGCAGGCTGGTGAACAGGTTGTAGATCGACACAAACAGCGTGATGGTGGCCATGATGTAGTTGGTTTCACCGCCACGGACAATGGCCTGCGTCTGGTACAAGATCAGGCCGCTCATCAGCAGCACAAACATGGCTGATACCGCCAGCGAGAGCGCCGGAATCTGGAAGAAGTAGGCCGCCAGACCCGCCAGGAACGCCACGATGATTCCAATCATCAGGAACTGGCCCATACCGCTGAAGTCTCGCTTGCTGGTCAGCGCAATGCCGGACATGGTCAGAAAGACTACCCCGGTACCGCCCATCGCCAGCATCACCAGCTCGCTGCCGTTGCTAAAGGCCTGGGTGTAAATATTGATGATCGGCCCTATGGTCAGCCCCATAAAACCGGTCAGCGCAAAGATCGACACCAGCCCCCAGGGGCTGTTGCGCAGCGCTGTGGTCAGAAACAGCAGTCCAAAATATCCGCCCAGCGTAATGAAAATGCCCAAGGGAGGCATGTTGACGCGCACGGCAACAAATGCCGTCACCGCGCTGAACAGCAGCGTCATGGACAGCAGTCTGTAGGTGTTTCGCAGTACCCGGTTCGTCGCAACTACCGACTGCGCCGAAGTTTGCACTGAATAGGGTTGTTCCATTAACGATCTCCAGCTTGTCTACAACAAAAAAGATATGGGGGCAGTCCGCTGGAATTACAGCGATCTACCACGCCCGAAAATCATATCAGGTAATTTGACCGTCGGCGTGAAGGGCAGTTCCTGAAAATTTCACGTGGTCGCGGCAAAAGGGGTGCCGGAAAAGCGCGTGGCCAGAAAGTCGGCAAACAAGCGCACCTTGGCCGACAGGTTGCGGTGACGCGGATAGAGCACGGACAAAGTGATCGGGCTGGGGCGATAGCCGGTCAGCAGCGGCTCGAGCTGACCCTCATCGATCGCCGCCTGAACGATAAAGGCGGGGAGCATGATGATTCCCTGACCGGCGACCGCCGCGTCTTTCAGGGCCTCACCGTTGTTGGACCACATGACGCAGCCGATATTGACCGATACCTCCCCGTCAGGGCCCTGCACTCGCCACAGGTTGCCGGACTGCTGGTAGCCGTAGTGCAGGCAGCGATGTTCACTTAGCTCCGAGGGCTCCTCCGGACGGCCGTGATTGGCCACATAGTCGGGCGATGCGCAGATGATGAGGTCGGTGAGGGTGATTTCCCGCGTGACAAGGCTGGTGCTGACCAGGGGTTCGCCGATCCGCACGCTCACGTCAAAGCCTTCTTCAATCGGGTCGACGTAGCGGTCGTTCAGTACCAGTTCCACCGTGACCTGAGGGTGCTCGGCCATAAACTCCGCCACCGCCTTGGCCAGATGCATGGTGCCGAAGGTCATCGGCGCGTTGATACGCAGATTGCCGACCGGCGTGTCCTGCAGTTCCGCAGCGGACGCGATGGCCTCGTCTAGCTCGCTGATAATCCGTACACAGCGGTCGTAGAATTTGAGCCCGGCCTCCGTGGTCGAGACTTTTCGAGTGCTGCGGGTGAGAAGCTGCATGCCGAGCTGGTTTTCCAGCGCGATCACGTCCTTGTTGACCACCGAGCGTGAGCTTCCAAGCCCCCTTGCCGCTGCCGCGAAGCCGCCGGCCTCTACAACCTTTACGAAGGTTCGAATCGCTCGAAGGGTGTCCATAGCTATAGGCTTCCCTTAGGTGGCCTGGCCATCCGGTTAGCCGTTTGGGTTGTTTCGCTGTGTACCATTTGCCAATCTTACACGCCTGCTGCGGATGACCGCAGCCGGGATCGCGCGCTGACAGGAAAGGAGAAGTATCGTGAGTTTTCAGGAAGCAGGGCGGGCCGAATGCCGCAGCTCGGAGGGATCGGTTGAGCTGACCATCAGACCCAAACTCAAAGATCTTGGAGAGTTTTCGGTGCGGCGTGTATTGCCTGCCGCCGAGCGCCGGTCGGTGGGGCCGTTCGTGTTTTTTGATCACATGGGGCCTGCGGAATTTCCCCCCGGTCAGGGCATCGCCGTTCGCCCCCATCCGCACATTGGCCTGGCGACGATCACCTACCTCTTCGAAGGGGAGATCATCCACCGCGATAGCCTCGGCTTCCTGCAGCCCATTCAGCCCGGCGCCGTGAATCTGATGACCGCAGGGCGGGGCATTGTCCACTCGGAACGCGCTGGCGATGATTTGGCGACCACGTCGAGGCTGCACGGTATTCAGTCGTGGATGGCCCTGCCGGCAGAATTGGAAGAAATCGATCCAGCGTTCCAGCACTATCCGGCGGGCGAGCTGCCCACGGTCGAGCAGGACGGGGTGAAGGTCACCGTCATCATGGGGTCAGCGCTGGGCGTCGAATCACCCGTGCTGCAGCATTCACCCACGCTGTATCTGGAGTGCCTGATGGCATCTGGCTCCGCCATCGCTTTGCCCGAGGATGTCGCTGAACTGGCGTTCTATGTGGTGAGCGGTCATGTCACCGTCGATGGCCACACCTACGGCGAAGGTGAGATGGGTGTTGCGTGTCCTGGGACTGCGCTGGGCCTTACGGCGGTCGAGGAAGCCCGGGTTATGGTGATTGGAGGGCAGGGCCTCGGTGCACGCCACCTGTGGTGGAACTTTGTCAGCCAAGACAAGGACCGAATTGAGCAGGCCAAAAAAGACTGGCGCGAGCAGCGTTTCGGTACCGTTGATGGCGATGACGAATTCATTCCGCTCCCGGAGTAGGGCGACGTTACGATTGACAGCGTTGGATCTGAAGCATGACTGAGATCGACCGTGAGGCGCTGGCGGTGTTCGAGCGCATTGCGCCCCAGCCGACCGATCAGCACGAGGCGTTAATCAAGGAGGCGTGCGGCGACAACACGCGTCTTGCGTCGGTGGTCAAAGACCTGCTCCGTGCTGACGCGGTCAGCGACCATATGCTGGGACGGTCAGGACCCTCAGCCCCGCTGCAAAGCGCTCCCGAGACAATTGGCGGTTTTCGGATTCTGAAACCGCTGGGTCAGGGCGGGATGGGGCGCGTGTTTCTTGGCGAGCGAATCAACGCTCCGTTTCGTCAACTGGTTGCCATCAAGCTCCTCAACGCCTTTTGGCTGGAAACCGATATCGTTGCTCGCTTCGCCCGCGAACGGCAGATCCTGGCGGACCTGAACCATCCCAATATCGCCTCGTTGATCGACGGCGGGGAGACGGAGTCGGGTGAGCCTTATGTGGTTCTGGAGTTCGTTGACGGCCTGCCTATCGATCAGTTTGTCGAACAGCATCGGTTGTCTCTTGAAGAAACGCTTCGCCTTTTCCGAACCGTATGCAGCGCAGTCCAGGCGGCCCACACGTCGCTGATCGTCCATCGAGACATCAAGCCCAGCAACGTGTTTGTGTCGCACGAGGGTGTGGTCAAGCTGCTCGACTTCGGCATCGCCAAGCAGCTTGATGCGGGTGACGGCGATCCAAGGACCCAGACCGGGCTGCACGCGATGACGCCGAGCTACGCCAGCCCCGAACAGCTTCTGGGCAAACCGCTGTCGACCGTCAGCGACGTCTACTCGCTTGGAACGTTGCTCTTTCGCCTGGTAAGCGGTGTGTTGCCATACAAGGTGGATGGCTTGACGCCGGCCGCCGCCGCGCAGGTTGTGTTTGAACGATCGGCGCCAGCACCGAGTGCCGCGTTCAGTCGCGAACGTATCCGGACCTGGTCCGCCGGGGCGCTCAGGGGAGACCTCGATCGTATTGTGACCAAAGCGCTTCACGACGACCCAGCCAGACGCTACGCGTCGGCCAATGATCTGGGCGACGACATTGAGCGCTTTCGTAAAGGCAGGCCCGTCGAAGCCCGGCCCGATGGTTTTGGCTACGTGGTTGGGAAGTTTGTGGGTCGGCATCGGGCGGCGAGTGGCCTGGTAGCGACGCTGTTTGCCGGACTGATTGCGGCTGTTGGCGTGAGTATCTCGCAGGCACAGCGGGCCGAAACGGAAAAAACGGCCGCGCTTTTGGCTTACAACCGGTCCAGTGCCGCGTTTGACTTCATCAGCCGAACGCTCGGCGAGGGTCAACGGCAAGACGGCAAAGAAACCACCGTTCTGCAAGCGATCGATCGCGTCGCGTCGCAGGTTGATGAAGCATTTGACGATCCGTACACGGAGGCCGCAACGCGAGCGGCGCTGGGGCGGGTTTACGACGCCATGGGTAAGCCGGCGAGCACGGTCGGACAGCTCGAGCGGGCTCGGGAGCTGATCGACGAGAGCCGGTTCGAGTTTGTCGATCTGTCTTACGACGTCGACTGGCTGCTCGCGTGGAACTATTTCTTAGCGGGCCGGCATGCCGAGGCAGTGGAAATCGGTCAGCCGCTAATCGCGGACGCGGAGTTCATGCAGTCGGACTCGGCCCGCTATTTCAACGTTGTCACGGCCACCATCGCCTCTATGGCAGAACTGGGTGACCTCGACGGTGCTAGAGCTTTGCTGAGCGAATACCTCAAGAACGATATCGAAGACGACGTTCGTAGGCAGCTGCTGAATACTCTGGGTCTACTGGAACTTGGCATCGGCGATTTCGACGCGGTCCGGATCAGCCAAAGCGAAGGGCTGGCGCTGGCCAGGGCGGCCGATTCCTGGCACCACGTTGATATCTTTGAGTACAACCTGGCGGTGGCTGACAGCTTTGACGGCCGATACGACGAAGCCCGGGTGACGCTAACTGCGCTGCTGGAACGCTATGCGGGCTACGAGGTGATCGACAGCATCAACACCGCAAACGCCCAGGCCAGTCTTGGCTTCATTTATCTGCAGCAGGACCAACCCGAAACCGCGTTTCCGCTGTTGGAAGCGGCTTACACCACCTTTCATGAGGAGCTACCGGAAGAGTGGCGAACTCACGCGACCCAGGTTGCGTGGGGCCTGTCGATGCTCGCTACCGCTCCCGATGAGGGGCGCGATCACGTCAAGCAGGGCATGTTGGAGCTGCGCAAGCGAACCGAGCCGCGTAACCCGTGGCGGAAAGCGTTGGAAAAGCTGGTCGTCGGAATTGAGTAGGCTAAACGGCGGTCGGGATCGAGAGTGGCGGAGGAGGAGGGATTCGAACCCCCGAGAGGCTTTCACCTCTGCTGGTTTTCAAGACCAGTGCATTCAACCGCTCTGCCACTCCTCCGCGCAGGCGGCGAATGATACAAAATCCTGAGGCTGGTGTCCCGCCCTTTGGGGTAATTCTTAGGCTGTTTCGCACCGTTGAAGGTATTGTGCACGCTGCTCGATCGCGGAGGGATTGATTCGCAAACGAAGTATCGTTTGCTCACCCCTGCGGGGCGCCTGCGCTGCGCTTCGGTGTCCAAACTTCCTTGCGGAAGTTTGTCGAACCCCCGAGAGGCTTTCACCTCTGCTGGTTTTCAAGACCAGTGCATTCAACCGCTCTGCCACTCCTCCGCGCAGGCGCCGAATGATACAAAATCCTGAGGCCGGTGTCCCGCCTTGTCGTTGAATTCTTACAAGGCAAATGCCGTCTTCTGACCTGCCTGGGAAAGCTCGATGGCAAAAGGATTGATTCCTCGCTCCCATTCCGCGTTCTGGGATAAGATGCTGTTCGAATTGGAGGCGAGCTGTGATACGACTGTTACTGGTAGACGACCACGATCTCGTGCGCACTGGCGTTGCTCATATTATTGAGAAGCAGGCCGGTATGGAGATTGTCGGAGAGGCAGGAACCGGCGAAGAAGCGCTCCGCCTGGTGCGCGAGCACAAGCCTGACGTGGTGCTGATGGACGTCAATATGCCAGGCTTGGGTGGTCTTGAGGCGACCCGGCGCATCGCCCGATCGTCTCCAGAATGCAAAGTCATCATTCTCACCGTGCATTCCGAAGCGCCGTTTCCGACGCATCTTCTCGACGCGGGAGCTTCCGGATACCTGAGCAAGGGGTGCGCGGCCGAGGAGCTCGTCAACGCCATCCGGTCGGTCCATCGCGACACCCGCTATATCGGCAAAGACATTGCGCAGCGTCTGGCGCTGTCGCTGCTGCCCGGGGCAGACAAGTCGCCGTTCGACGACCTGTCCAGCCGGGAAATGGAGGTCATGATGATGCTCATCCAGGGCATCGAGGTGAGCGGGATCGCTGAGTCGCTGGCGCTAAGTCCAAAAACGGTCAGCACCTACAAGTATCGGATCTACGAGAAGCTCACCGTTAAGAATGACGTCGAGCTGACCCATCTGGCGATTCGCCACGGTATCTTAGAAAACAGCAGCGTTTGAAGACCGCGGCGCCTGTCGGCGCCGGTTACCAAGCCCGACCGCGATGGCCGGGCAGTACCTTCTAATCTCCGCTTGGCCCGCTGTCTTTGCTCGGGCTCCCGTCACTCTTGGACGGGGCAGCAGGCTTGGGTGCGGCAGGTCCAGAGGACGCCGCCGCTGGGTGAGCCGGGGCCGGCTTCGGTGCCGCAGCAGGCGGGCTGGCGTTCGCCGCGGGCGGCTTGGGCGTTGTTGCCGCGCCGGCACCGTTACTGGGTGCCTGGGCAGACTGCGAGGGCGCCGCAGGTTTAGGAGCGCTCTTGGCAGCGTCCGGCTTGCCGGCGGTGTTTCCGCCTGACGGTGGGCTTTCGGCGGGCTTGGCCGCAGCAGCTGGTGCCGCTTTGCTGGGTGTCGGCGAAGCGTCACTCCTAGCGGCGGGAGGCTGGCTAGGGCTCGGGGCAGGGGTAGCCTTGGACTGAGAGCTCTCAGTACCGGCACCGGCCTTACCGCCGGCTGACGAAGTGCTTCCGGTTGCCTTTGGTTGCTCCGGCGCTTTGGCCTCGCGGTTTGGCGTTGTGTCGGCCGGCGAGGACTTAGCGGATGCCGGTGGTGGGGCATCGCTGCCTTTCGGCGGCGTGGACTGTGGCGCATTGGGCGCTGCCGTGCTGGCCTGGTTGTCAGACGCGGCTGGCGGCTTCTGCTTGTTTGAGTTGCCCCCCTGACGTTGTCCTTTGCCCTGGGTTTCAGTCCCTGAGGCTTGACCCTGCGCCTGGTTAGCGTTCTGCGAATTACCGGTGGCTGCCTCGTCGCGCTTCTGGCCGCCCTTGCCGCGGCGGTTGCGTCCGCCGCGCCGACCCCGTCTGCGGGAACGCGGGTTGCCGGTGGACTCACCCTCGGCCTGCTTGCCTTGCCGGTTGTCCTGCTTCGGGCCGCTGCTCTTTCGGTTGTCGCTGCCAGCGTCGGCCGCCTTGTCCTGCGGCTTGCGGCCGGTCTTTTTCTTGCTGCCGGTTTTCTTGCGCTGGCCGCCGCGTCGATCGCCGCCCCGGTCGCGCTTCGGACCGCGAGCCTGCGCACCCTGGTTGCCTTTGCCGCTGCTGCGCGTCTTCTTCTTGGCCGGCTTCGGCTCAGGCTCTGCTTCGGTGCTTCCGCCGCCAAAGAGGCCGCCCAACCAAGCGAGAAAACCTTTGCTCTCAGCCGGCTCAGGTTTGGCTGCCGGCGAGGGAGCCGGCGCTGGTGGCGGCACGCTTACCACCGCAGGCTGCTCGGATTTGAGGCCTTCGGGGGTGTTGCTGGCGACAATTTCGGGCTCCGGTGCGTTGGCCATCTCGTAGCTAGCGTCGCCGTCGAGCCGAAGATCCTGGCGCCGGATTCGTCGGATCTCGAAGTTGGGGGTATCCACGTGCGGAGCGTTGATCACCAGGACTGGCACACGATGCCGTGCTTCGATCTGGGATACGGCGTGACGCTTTTCGTTGAGCAGGAAATTGCCCACGTCGTTGGGCACCACCGCGATCACCTCACCGGTGAACTCTTTCATCGCCTCTTCTTCGACCAGCCGCAGCACCGAGAGCGCCAGCGATTCGATGCTCCGGATAAAGCCGTGGCCGTGGCATCGGGGACACACATTCTGGCTCGATTCGCCCAGCGATGGTCGCAGGCGCTGCCGGGACATCTCCAGGAGCCCGAAGCGGGAAATGCGGCCAATCTGGGTGCGCGCGCGATCGGTCTTGAGCGCCTCTCGCAGCCGGTCTTCCACCGCCCGCTGGTTGCGGTTCTCCATCATGTCGATGAAGTCGATGACCACCAGGCCACCGAGGTCGCGGATCCGCAGCTGACGACCGATTTCGTCAGCCGCTTCGAGATTGGTGTTGAGCGCGGTTTCTTCGATGTCGCTGCCTTTGGTGGCGCGGGCCGAGTTGATATCGATAGAGATCAGGGCCTCGGTATGGTCGACGACAATCGAGCCGCCCGAATGCAGATTGACGTCGCGGGCGAACGCTGACTCGATCTGGCTTTCAATCTGATAACGCGAAAACAGCGGCGTGCCGCTGTCGTAAAGCTTCAGCTTACGCAGGTTGTGGGGCATGACCTGCTGCATAAACTCCCGCGCGTCGTTGTATACGGGCTCGGCGTCGATCAGGATCTCGCCAATGTCGCTACGCAGATAGTCGCGGAGCGCCCGGATGATCAGCTGGCTCTCTTGATAGATCAGGAACGGTGCCTTGCGCTCTTCAGCGGCCGTGGTGATGGCGGTCCACAGCTGACGCAGGTACTCAAAGTCCCAGCGCAACTCCTCCGCTTCGCGCCCGACACCCGCCGTACGCACAATCAGTCCCATGGAGCTGGGAACGTCCAGCTCTTTCAGCGCGTCTTTGATCGCCTGCCGGTCTTCGCCTTCGATGCGCCGCGAAACGCCCCCGGCTTTTGGGTTGGTGGGCATCAGCACCAGATAGCGTCCGGCGAGGCTGATGTAGGTGGTCAGAGCGGCGCCTTTGTTGCCGCGCTCTTCCTTCTCTACCTGGACGACCAGTTCCTGGCCTTCGTTGATCAGGTCTTTGATGCTGCCGCGAGAGTCGGCACCGTTTTTATAGAAGGCCGGGCAGATTTCTTTCAGGGGGAGAAAGCCGTGGCGTTCCGCGCCGTAGTCGACAAAACACGCTTCCAGGCTGGGCTCAACGCGCGTTACCCGCGCTTTGTAGATATTGGCTTTTTTCTGTTCGCGAGAGTTGACTTCGATGTCGAGGTCGTAGAGTGTCTGACCATCGACGATTGCCACGCGCAGCTCTTCCGGCTGCGTCGCGTTAATCAGCATTCTTTTCATTATATTGTCCTTGGATGCGCGCCAGCGAAACGCCGTCGTTCCACGACAGCGATGCCTGGGTCCCCCTTCTCAGGCTCCCGAAGGCCGGAAGCGCGCAGTGTTCACGTTCTGCGCAACTGGCGCAGACAGCTGGCGTTATCGCCGGTGGGCGCCGCGCCTGACTGCCGGAGGGACGTTTCGGACTTAGAATCAGGCGGTCGCCTTGACCCGGCTGGCGCATCAAAACAGCGCGCGGCCGGGATAAGCGGAGTAATATAACAACCTTGTTACAGTCCAGCAATCTTCCATGAAACCGCCCCTGGATTTCTCGCGCGTACAACAACTTACCGTCGATTCCGGGCAAAGTGACCAGCGCCTGGATAACTTCCTGTCCCGGCTGCTGAAGCGCGCTCCAAAGTCGCTGATCTACCGAATCATCCGTCGTGGCGAGGTGCGCATCAATGGCGGTCGTGCCAAGCCCACCAGCCGGCTCCGCACTGGCGACGTGATTCGCGTACCGCCGGTGCGGCTACCGTCGGCTGGGCCGGTGCCGATCAGCCCTGAATGGGTGTCTAAGGTTGGCACCTGGGTCGTGCACGAGAGCCCAGATTTCCTCGCGCTTAATAAACCTTCAGGGGTCGCTGTTCATGCCGGCAGCGGGCTCAGCTGGGGCGTCATCGACCTCCTGCGGCGCTGGCGGCCCGACGAGTTTCTTGAGCTGGTTCACCGCCTCGATCGCGGCACCAGCGGATGTCTGCTGCTGGCGAGGAACCGTGAGTCGCTGGTTCGGGCCGGCGCATGGTTCGCCGGCGACGCCGTTCGAAAAACCTACGTCGCGCTGCTCGATGGGCGGCTGCCAAAGCCAATCGTGACCTGCAGCGAGCCGCTATCGCGCGTTGCTGCGGGTGACGGGCGGCGCGAAGTTCGCGTGGATCCAGCCGGCAAGCCTGCTGTCAGTCACTTTGCCGAGCTGGCGTCCAGTAAGTCACATACGCTGGCGAGTGTCCGGATCGATACGGGTCGAACCCATCAAATTCGAGTTCACGCGGCGACCTTAGGCGCTCCCGTAGCCGGAGACGACAAATACGGAGCTAGCGCCGCACCAAAGTCCGGGCGACTGCTGCTGCATTGTTATCGACTGGATGTCGTAGAGGCAGCCCTCGGAATCTGCTCGCCGCCACCGGAGGATTTCTGTGCGGCTGTCGACAAGCGCTGGGCGGCGTCTGAGTTCGCCGGCTGGCGCGAGCTGATTTGAGCACAACCAGGCCTAAGCGTACTGATCATGACCAAAAACCCGGTCCGGCGCTCGCCGAATACAGCATGGGCGTCGGCGCCACCGCCAGGAGCACAATTCCGGCTGCCCCGTGAAGCGCCATGGGCGTGAGCAGCTGTTGATGCCGGCTGTAGTGCCACAGGCAGCCCAGGGCCAGCACCCACGTCATGAGCATCAGCTCCAGATTGGGCAGGTGGCTTAAGCCAAAAATCAGCGCTGCAACGGCGATTGCTGCGGCCAAGCCGACGCCCGCGAGTAGGCTCAGCGGGTACAGCACCGTGCACAGCACCCACTGCTGAACCGCGGCCCAGCCCAGGTAGGTCGCCCAGCGCCCAGGCTCGAGACGCCAGCTAGCTGCCGGATCGTCGGTAAACACCAGCCAGGCCAGCAGCAGTGCCATCAGTACCGCCAGCCGGCGGAGGTCGATCAGGCTGCCGGATGGCCGGGGCATGGGAAGGCGCTGAGACAGCGCGTCGCGGGCGGCGGGCGCGTACCGAATCGACACGCACAGGAGCAGCGCGATGAGGCAGGCAGCAATGCCAGCGAGCTGCCACTGCGCCTGGCTGAAGCCCCACCAAAGGCTGACCGCGAGGAGCAGCAATGCTGCGGCGGCCCGCCAGCGTGATTGCATCATGACGCCTAACAAAATGACCGCGACCGTCAGGAAAGTCGGCCAGCCCGGCAGCCATCGAGCGGGCGGCTCGCTCCGCTGCCATTGCCTTGGGTCTACCCGGATCTGGTCCAGGGCTCGGCGAAGCTTTGACGGTGACCAGTCGGCCCAGCTTTGGCCGGGTGTGCCCGGAGATCCATCGTTAGCAGCCGCCGAGTTTTCGATCGTTTGCAGATTGGTGGAGACTGCGGTGCCTGTGGTTGGCGTTGGTGCCAGATGCACCTCAAACAGCGTCAGGTCTGCAGGGCGATCGGTGGGGTGCACCCGCAGCGTTGCGACGCGGGACTTACCCTGGCCCCAGGAGGAGCGGCGGTCCTCCACCGTCCACTGCAGATCTCGAAGGTCCAGGTCCACAAAAAGCTGGTTGGGCTCTATCGTGATTGGCTCACTGCGCGCGGCCGGGCCGTCGAGCGTGGCTCGATGAAATAGCCTTAGCTTGACCGGTTGGCTGACCGCCAGCACCACGCGTAAGCGGCTCAGGTTTTCGGCTGGAAGCGTCCGCCCGCGGAAATTGAGCGGGACGTAGGTGGTTGAGCTGGCTTGCTGAAGCCTCAGCCCCGATTCATCGAACGTCCAGGCCTCGACGCCGACGGGGCGTTGGCCGATGAGGTTGGCGGGTTCGTTGAGGTGCCAGCGGTAGCCCTGCTTCAACAGGTTCTGCGTGAGTGAAGTCTCCGCCGCCAGCGCCTCCTGGCGTGCCGGCTGGACCGCCAGAACGAACCAGACCGGCGTGGCAAGCAGCAGAAGCCAGGCTACTGCTTTGCTCAAGGACCGAGCAGTCGATTGACCTTGGCGGCGCAGATGAAGTCGTTTTCGGACAGCCCGCCGATCGCGTGGGTGATGTAGGAAACCGTGCAGCTGTCGTAGCTGACCGCCAGGTCCGGGTGGTGGTCTTCGGTGTGCGCAATAAAAGCCAGGGCGTTCACAAACGCCATCGTTTGGTAGTAGTTGTCAAAGCGGTAACGGCGCTCGATCGCGCCTTCCGGCGTGAGTGTCCATCCACTGATCTGCGGGAGCAACTCAGCGGTTTGGTCCTGATCTAGCGGTTGGGTGCCACCCTCGCAGGGGGCGCACGTCTTGGTCGTGAGGTCTGACTGGGTCATGCGCTGATTGTACCAGCGCATTGACGGGCTACTTAAGCTTTCTCACAATGCCGTCGAAGGCCAGGGCGCCTCCGGCGGCCGGCGCGACGGTACTCTTAATATATGACAAACCCACACCACAACCGGTTTTACGACATGGCCCCGCGGGTTGTTCGACTCGAGCATCGATCGGAGGTGCTGGCCGGTAACCCCTGGAACGATCCGGTGGCTCGGCAGGTCCAGGTCTACCTGCCACCGGGCTACGAGCAGGGTGACCAGTCCTATCCGGTGATCTGGTACCTGGCCGCTTACACCAACAGCGGCGCGTCGTGTGGCAATTGGCGCGGCTTTGAGGAGGGGGTTTTTCAACGCGTCGAACGCCTGATTACCAGCGAAGCCATGGGCCCCGTGATTGTGGCCGCGCCGGATTGTTTTACCGCGTTGGGCGGAAACCAGTATCTCGACAGTCCGGCGCTGGGCAACTACGCCAGCTATCTCCACCGCGAGCTGGTGCCCTTGATCGACCGCCAGTTCCGAACGCTGCCCGGCCGAGAGCATCGGGCCGTGCTGGGAAAGTCCTCCGGCGGCTATGGTGCGCTCAACAGCGTCATGCAGTTCCCGCAGTACTGGGGCGCCATGGCGTCTCATGCCGGCGACATGGGTTTTGAGTGGGTCTACAAACCGGAGTTTCCCGCCTGCGCGCTGCGGCTCAGCAAGGCGGGTAGCGTCGACCGCTTCATTCAGCAGTTCTGGGCGAGCGAGAAGCGAGGCGCCGCCGAATTTTCGACGTTAATGTGCCTCTGCCTGGCCGCTTCCTATGATCCCGATCTAGAGAATCCGCGGCAGCTTCGGCTGCCGTTTGACCTAGAGACGCTCGAACTCGATCCGAAACGCTGGCAGCGATGGAAAGAACACGATCCACTGGAGATGCTCGAGAGTTATCTCCATCCCTTGAAATCTTTACGAGCCATCCACATCGATTGCGGTGATATGGACGAATATCAGATTCAGTTCGGCAACCGTCGCTACCACAAAGCGCTGCAGCGCCTGGGCGTGCCGCACCACTACGAAGAGTTCCAGGGAACCCACCGGCGACTGGACCATCGACTCGATATCTCACTGCCGGTGCTTTATGAGGCTATTAAGGCATGATCGACGTTCAGGCGTCTGCCCAGGAATACTTTCGCAAACTTATCGCTCAGCAGGATATCGAGGGCCTGGCGCTGAGGCTGATGGTCAGCCAGCCCGGCACCCCCGCGGCCTCCTGTGAGCTGAGCTTCTGTGAGCCAGCGGACGCGCAGGCCAGCGATCAGCGCGTTCCGCTCGAAGGGTTCGATCTGTTTATCGAATCCGCATCCATACCGTTTCTCGACGCGGCCGAAATGGCGTTTGAAAAGGACGCAACCGGCGGCGAGCTGGTGGTCAAAGCACCTAACCTGAGAGGTTCCGAGCCGGACGCTGACGCGGCGGTGAAAGATCGCATCGAATACCTGCTTGCGGCTGAGGTTAACCCGTCGCTTGCGTCCCATGGGGGTCAGGTATCCCTGGTTTCAGTAACCGACGACGGTGTCGCGACGCTGCTGTTTGGCGGCGGCTGTCACGGGTGTGGCATGGTCAGCGTTACGCTGAAGGAAGGCGTTGAGAAAACGCTGAAAAAGCACATTCCGGAAATCACCGAAGTCCGGGACGCCACCGATCATTCGACGGGCGAGAACCCTTACTACTGAGCTTCCGCCGGGCGGGGCCACCCGGCGGGACATCGCGTTTACTCGATTTTCAGGTCGATTAGGCCGGGTTTCGCAGCGTAGTAGGCCGCCAGATCCCGCATATCTTCCAGGCTTAGGTTGGTCGCAAAGCCGGCCATGATCGCATTGACCCTGGCGCCCGACTTATAGTCCTGAAGCGCCTTTACGAGGTAGTCCCCATATTGGCCCGCCAGTCGAGGATACTGCGGGTCGATGCCGTTGCCGTCAGCACCGTGGCAGGCAACACATAGCTGAATCTTGCCCTCGCCCGCGGCCGCGTCACCTTTGGGAAAATACTCGGGCTTCGGTTCGCTGCCCTCTAGCGAAACAAAATAGGCTGCGATGTCCTGGATATCTAAATCACTCATGCTGCCAGCCTGGGCGAGCATGGTGGGGTGGTTCCGCTGCTCATCGCGGTAGGCTTTGAGCGCCGCGACGATGTATTGGTAGTTTTGCCCCCCGATCTTCGGTACGTGATATGTCGGGTAAGCGTTGTTGTAGCCTGGAATGCCGTGGCACCCGGTACAGGTATAGGCCTTGACCGCACCCCGCGCAGGGTCGCCCTGCTGGGTGTTGTCCTGAGCCCACAGGCTACTGCTGGCGGACGCGACGACCAGCGTCAGCCCGGCCAGAAATCTGGCGGCAATTGATTTCAATGTGTGAGTCCCTGCTTCAATCAGCTTGCTAACGTTGACGATCCGGCGCCTGCCGAACCGCGGCGTAGTATACCGTCGCACGCTGTTCCGGCAAAGGTGGCGAAATCCGCCATTCTCCCGGTGCTTTCGCCGTTTCATCACCGATTCAACAGCTTTTTGACAGTCGGTTTGCCAGTATCCGCGGCGTCGCCAAGGTTGGCACTTTTTGTGCTTAGAAAACTCAGGTGGTTGCCACTTTTGGCTAGTGCCATGACTTACGAGCTATATCGGGGACAGGAGTGCTGGCGTTATAGTGAACTACAACACCCATATGGCAGAAAAATGCCGTATCCGGCTCAAATCTGGGGACTAAATACCGATAATTCGGTTGAGATGAGGAAAAAGTCGATGAAAGTTTGGTGGAAAGCCGCAGGGGCGGCGATGTTGGTCTTGGGTCTGGTCGCCTGCGGCGGTGCGCCGGAAGGCGGTCAAGCTAACGCCGATGACTCGTCTGACGAAAAAGAAGAGCTTGCGGTCCCTGTTGAGGTCGCCTCGGTCGGCACCGGCCGCGTGTTTGCAGCCTATAACGGGACAACGCTTCTGGAAGCTGACCGCGAAGCGGATGTCGTCGCGAAAACCACCGGTGTGGTACTGAAGCTGCTGGTTGAAGAGGGTGACCAGGTGGTCCCGGGCCAGGTCGTCGCGGAACTCGATCGCGAGCGCCTCGACCTCGAGGTGGCGCGCGCCGAGGCGACGCTTGCCCGCCTGGAAAACGATTTTCGTCGGTCGAGTGAGCTGAAAGAAAAGAAACTGATCAGCGCCGAGGCCTTCGAGCGTTCACGCTTTGAATATGAAACCGAAAAAGCCTCTTACGAGATGCAAAAGCTCGAACTGAGCTACACCAAGGTACGGTCTCCAATCGGCGGTGTGGTATCCGAGCGGATGGTGAAGATCGGCAACCTCGTTAATCTCCACGACCCGTTGTTCCGCGTCCACAACTTCGACCCGCTGCTGGCGGTGATCCACGTACCGGAGCGTGAGCTTTCTGCGCTGAGTACCGGTCAGCCTGTTGAGCTGCAGGTCGACGCGCTGGCCGAGGAAACTTTTGAGGGTGAGCTGGCCAGGATCAGTCCGGTGGTCGATCCCCAAACGGGTACCTTTAAGGTCACCATCGAGATGCCCCAGCCCGATCCTCGTCTGAAGCCCGGTATGTTCGGCCGCGTGAGCGTCGTCTACGACGAGCACGATGAGGCCATCACCATTCCGCAGGACGCGCTGGTTGTGGAGGACAAGGAGCGCTACGTGTATCGCGTGGACGGTCAGCGGGCGAAGCGCGTTGATGTCAAGGTTGGCTACACCACAGACGGCGCCGTTGAAATTCTCGACGGACTGGAGCCGGGTGAACAGGTTGTCACGGCGGGTAAGGGCAGCATCACAGACGAAACCCTGCTCGACGTGATTAATCTGCTGGAGCCCGATAGCGCTTCGGTCCTGGCCGAGCGTATCGCCG
>JBCDKA010000066.1:0-20561 GCA_038747195.1 Pseudomonadota bacterium | reverse complement strand
CGGGCCAGCGTCACGTCCTGGCCAATCGCCTGATATCCCTGAAGCTCACCGCTGGCGTTATGAAATCCCCTCAGCGTCCAGCCCACCGTCGCCGACCGTCCGTCTACGCCGACAATCTCGTTCTCGTACGTCTCTACGGGGTGATCAGCGCTGATCCGGCGCACCGCTCGGCGCACGATCGCCATCTCCTTATCGCTCAGCAGATCGCGGATGAAATAGTCCTGAACCTGGTTGGGGGAAAACCCAAAAAAATCACAGAGCGACTGGTTGGCAAACTCCAACCGGCCATCGCTATTGGTGCGGAGAATAAATCCTGTGTGGTCTTCGACCACGGCCCGGTATTTGGCTTCCGATTCACGCACCTCGGACTCCATCCGAAGCCGCTCGGATACGTCGTTGACCAACACAACCAGCAGCTCTTCACCCGACTGCGTGATGGGATTCATCGAGAGAGAGACGGCAAATTTTCGACCACCGCGTGCGCACCCTTCCAGCAGGTGTTCCTCGGCGGCGCCGGGTGGGCCAAATTCTCCCTTCAGTCCCCGGCTGAGTACCCCGCGCTCCGGTTCCATCGCGGCCGGCAGAATCGTCGAAACCTCTCGGCCGAGTAGCCAGGTGCCGTCACAGTCAAAAAGGCTCTTGGAACGGGCGTTGCTACGGACGACAGTGCCCGCCTGGTCGACCACCAGCACGCCAACCGGAATGATCTCAAGCAGCGCTTCGATATGATCCCGGGCCTCGGTCCGTTCCCGAGTGACAAGAGACAGCGCCACCAGATCCGCCACCGAGCTGACAAAAGCCTTTTCGTCTTCGGTCCACTCCCGAGGGCGGCCAACGTGTTCGGCACATACGACGCCGCGAACTCTGTCACCCGAGAAGATGGGGGCATCCAGCATCGCACCAATTCCGGTCGGCTTGAGGTACACCTCTGCCAGCTCGCGCGTCCGCGGGTCGGTGACCGCATCGTCTGCATCGACGACGCGAGACGTTTCGCACGCGGCAAAGTAAGCGGGGCATTGGGTGCTCAACAGGGGGTCCGCCGTCCGGTGTTCGTCATCCTCCACCATATCGACACAGCTCAGCACGCGGCGATCGTCGCTGAAGAACCAGATGCCAGCTCGCTGGACGGCGAGATAACGGGCCGTGGCCTCGGTGATTTTCTTTAGCGCAGCGCTGAAATCCGGGTTGGGGTGGCGTAGCGACATGGCCAGATCCAGCAGCACCTGGTTCTGGGTTTTTAAACTGTCTACGCTGCGTTTTGTCTCTACGGTCAAAGCAAGGCCCTTCCCTGCAGTATACGCATGATCACCTGGCGCTCACTGGGCCGATCGATAGAGAGGGCACCGGCACGCCGCACTGAAAAGATATGTTATAGCATCGGCACCCCAGCCGATTTTTTGACTGACCGTTCGCCGGGGGCGTCGCCGCGCACCGATGCCCCTAAAAACGAATACGCAAAAGCGGCCCATTTTCCGACAAATCGGCCGTCTGAGAAGGCGCAGGTGTCGCCAATTGCTGGCGCGGTTTGGCTCCGGTCACCCCTCTCCCGGGTTTGAGGAGGAGTCCGCCGCCAGGGCCTTCTTCGCGGCTTCCCAGAGCCGATCGAGCTGGTACATGGCGAGGTCATCGAGCGGTTCTGATGCCAGCTGCTCCAGCGTTCGGAAGCGGGCCTCAAATTTCCGGTTGGCCCCGCGCAGCGCCCGGCCCGGATCCACCTTTAGGTGTTTGGCGAGAGCAATCGTTGAGAACAGCAGGTCGCCGATTTCCTCCTCACAATGATCGGCGTGCTCGGGTTCATCCATGGCCTCGGCCAGCTCGCCGACCTCTTCACGGACCTTGTCGAGGACACCAGCCGCGTCTGGCCAGTCGAAGCCGACGGCCGCGGCACGGCTGTGCAGCTTCTGCGCTCTCATCCATTCCGGCATGCCGCGCGTGATCCCGGCCAGCGCGGAAGGGTCTTGGTCAGCGCCACGTTCGGCTTTCTTCATCGCTTCCCAGGCGTTCACCTGGTCATCCGCGGTGGTCACGGTGGCGTCGCCAAACACATGCGGATGGCGTCGCACCATCTTGTCGTTGATCGACCGCGCCACGTCCTCAAAACTGAAGTGCTCAGCCTCGGTCGCCATCTGGGCATGAAAGACCACCTGAAGCAGCAGATCGCCAAGTTCGTCCTTGAGGTCCGTCATATCTTCGCGGGCCACCGCGTCCGCTACTTCGTACGCCTCCTCGATGGTGTACGGGGCAATCGACGCAAAGTCCTGCTTGAGATCCCAGGGACAGCCGCCCTCCGGGTTGCGTAACTGCGCCATAATGCTTAGCAGGCGCTGCATTTCGCTCACTACGTGTCTCCTTGAAATCGAATCCAGATTCTCGCGCCGCCAAGCTCGCTGCGCGTAATGCCTAGCTGCGCACCGTATGAGTCGGTCAATTCACGAACGACCGCCAGGCCGATCCCGTGCCCGGGAAGCTGCTCGTCACCGCGCACGCCGCGCTGCAGCAGCTGCTCGGCCTGATCCTGATCGATGCCGGGGCCATCGTCCTCGATAATCAGCTCAAGACCCGAGCGTGTCTTCCCCGGCAGCGCCTTGGCGGTCAGAAGTACCCGCTGTTGGCACCATTTGAAGGCATTTTCCAGCAGGTTGCCGAGAAGCTCCGCCAGATCCCCGGTTTCCCCGTAAAAACGCGCCTGAGGATCGATCGCAAACTCACACTGGATCTGGCGCTCGCGATGCGCCTGCTCCAGCGTCTGCACGATATCCTCAGCGCTGTCTGCAATCGGGATGGGTCTTGCAAAGGTTTGATGACCAGAGGTTCGCGCTCGCTTCAGCTGATAGCCGACAATGTCGCTCATTCGCCTTACCTGCGACCGCAGCATCTCACCATTGCCGGTTTCCTCGCTGTCCAGCGACGTGCTCATCACCGCCAGCGGCGTTTTCAGGCTGTGCGCCAGGTCGGCGAGCGAATTGCGGAAACGGGCCAGCTGTTTTCTCTCGGCGCTGATAAACGTATTGATGCTGCCGGTCAGCCCAGCCAGCTCCTGTGGATAGTCCCGTTCGATGGCGTCCGCCTCCCCGCGCTGCACCCTCGCAAGATCCGCCGCCACGCTGCGCAGCGGCTTCAGGCTCCAGCCCAGCACCACCGACTGAACCAGCAGCAGCAGGACTGACGCCGCGCCCAGCCAGCCCCAGAGCGACCGACGAAATTCGGCCAGCTGCGCCTCGAAGGCGACGGTGGATTCCGCAGCGGAAAAGGTAAACGGCACGTCCCGACCTTCGGGGGATTCCCAGGCGACGCCGAGGCTCAGCGTGAACACCGGCTCAACCACCGTCATGTTGGGTAGATAGAACTGGGTTTCACCCGTCAGAACGCGCGGCGGCCACTCGAGTTCATGCCCCACCTGGGAGCTGGAGTTCCAGCCGAAGCGTTCGCCCGACACGCGCGCGTAAAGCCCGGAGCTGGGGCGGCTCAGCCTGGGTTCGGGGGTGGCGTCAGGCAGCAGCAGGCGGTCATCGGTGTCGAGGTCAGCCGCAACCAGCAGCGTATAGATGACACCCTGCAGACGATCCTGGACCGCGTCACGGGCGCTGTCGGCGTAGGCGCGATCCAGCACCAGCCCGGTCAGCCCGAGGAAGGCCACCAGCGCGATGCTCACGGCCAGGGTCAGTCTGGCGGTCAGCGACAGAGGTCGAGTTCGGCTCATCGGGGATCATCATAGCCCGCGCCGGACGGGGTGCTGAAGCCTGCTGCACTCTTGGAGACCAGCAGACCGCCATCCGACCCATTAGCTGGTCGCGGGCTCCACCGCCTTAAAGCGGTAGCCGCGCCCGCGCAGCGTTTCGATCGGTTTGACGCTGCCATCGGGGTCCAGCTTCTTGCGCAGCCGCCCGACAAAGACTTCGATGACGTTGCTGTCGCGGTCGAAGTCCTGCTCGTAGATGTGATCGGTCAGCCGGGATTTCGAAATCACCTCGCCGGCATGCATCATCAGATATTCCAGGACCTTATATTCAAAGGACGTCAGCTCCACGGCCTCGCCGTCGAGACTGACCTGCTGCGCGCTGGTGTCGAGCGATATCGGCCCGCTCTGCAGCACCGACTGCGCCCAGCCGGCGGCGCGACGAACCAGCGCGTTCAGACGCGCCAGCAGTTCCTCGACGTGAAAAGGTTTGACCAGGTAATCGTCCGCACCGGCACCGAGGCCTTCCACCTTGTCCTGCCACTCCGAGCGCGCGGTCAGAATCAAAACGGGGAACCGCTTCTCGGCCTCTCGCCAGCGGGCGATCACCTCCATACCGCCGAGTTTGGGTAGCCCCAGATCCACCACGGCTACGTCGATCGGATATTCCTGACCCAGGTATAGACCTTCTTCACCGTCAGCCGCGGCGTCGACCGCGTATCCCTCACGCTGTAGCCGCGCGACAAGCGTCTCGCGAAGCGGCTTTTCGTCTTCAATGACCAGAACTCGCAAGGTAATCAGCCCTCCATCGGCAGCAAGCCGGCCGCTATCGTCGCGGCTTCACCGGATTGCCGGCGACCTGCACGTATCTCACCTTGCCATCTTTGGTCAGGACCTTAACGATGTGAATCTGCCGGTTGTTCCGCACTTCGGTGCGAGCCGACAGGACCTTGCCACCGGTATCCCGGCGAACCTTGTTGACCGCCTGCGCCAGGGTCATGGCGCTGGCTGCGGGCACGCCGAGCCCCAGGGCGAGGCCCAAGGTGGCTGCCATCAGCAATTTTCGGCGTCGTGGGTTCATCGACAAATAATATCATTCACAAACGTTGCAGGTACCTGCCTCGGGCAGGCGTAACACCAAAGGCCGCGCGACCCATTAGCCGGCAGCCCACTCAGGCCCATCACCTTACCAGCGCAAACTTAACGTCGGCTGAACTGCCCTATTGTGACCAGTCGAGCAGTCGGGCCTTCAGCGCCGGGAGAGATGGTTCGATATCCGTTTTGCTCGTCGGTCGCTCCAGCAGCGCAGCGAGGGCCGGCGGGACCTCCACCGACTGGCCGATCAGCGGTTCTACCGTGCCCTCAAATTTGGCCGCGTGGGCGGTGGCCAGAGCGGTCCAGGACAGCGCCGGATCAACCTTCCTGAACGCCGCCAGGGCCGTGGCGGTGTGGGGACAAATCGCCAGGCCGAGCGAGTCGTGCGTCTCGCGCACCGTCTCGGCGATCGCGTTGTCCTCGAAGGCGTAGGCGCTCACCTGCTGATTCAGGTCGGCGTGCTCCGGGTGCAGATGGCGAAGCCGTTCCATGTTGCTGGGGTTGCCCACATCCATCGCGCTGGCGAGCGTAGCCACCGTGTCCTCCGGCTGCCACTGCCCGGATCCGAGGAATCGCGGAATCACGGTGTTCGCGTTGGTCGCCAGCACTATCTGACCGATAGGCATCCCGCAGCGGCGGGCCCAGATGCCGGCCAGCGCGTTACCAAGATTACCCGTGGGAACAATAAAGTTGGCGTCCTGACCGTGGCGCGCGCGCCACCGCAGACTCGCCGCCGCGTAATAGCTCATCTGCGGGAGCAGTCGAGCCACGCTGATGCTGTTCGCTGAGGTGAGCGGGCATGCTGCGGTCAACGCTTCGTCGAGGAAAGCCGCTTTGACCAGACGCTGACAGTCGTCGAAAGCACCGCGCACGCGCAGGCTGAGCACATTGTCTCCCCAGCAGGTCAGCTGGTGTTCCTGCCGCGCGGAGACGCCACCTTCCGGGTAAAGAATGACCACCCGCAGCCCGGCGCGTTCAGCGCAGGCCGCGGCCACGGCGCTGCCGGTGTCACCGGAGGTCGCGACCATCACCGTCGGACGCCTGTCGCCGCTCAGGCGGGTCAGGCAAGCGGCCAGAAAACGCGCCCCGACATCTTTGAAGGCCGCGGTGGGTCCGTGAAAAAGCTCCAGGATCGACAGGCGCTCATCGCTTGTCTGCAGCAGCGGCACGGGAAAGTTAAGGGCTTCCCGGCAGATGTCCTGAAGGTCGCCGGCAAGCTCATCATCGGCAAAAAATGGGCGGATGAGCTGCTCACCGATCGCCGCAAGGTCCGCCTCTGGATCAAAATCATCCATCGCCAGCGAGGGAAACGCCAGCGGAACGTAGAGGCCGCCATCGGGCGCCAGGCCTTTGAGCACCGCCTCGGCCAGCGGGACTCGTGGACCGCCCCGGGTACTAAAAAACAGCATGCCTAGCCCGCCGCGTCGGTGACCAGCCTCGCGCCCGGGCAGTTCACCGGTGAGCTGAAGACGCGCGTTTCCAGGCCCTGCTCCGTAAAGGCTTGCGCCATGGCTTCGCCGCCCACGGTGGCTGCGCTCTCCGCCTGAAACCAGGCAAACACGCTGGGACCGGAACCGGAAATCGAGCAGCCTAGCGCGCCCGCATCCAGTGCCGCGGCTTTCACCTGCTTAAAACCCGGAATCGAGGCGGCCCGCTGCGGCTCGACCAGCAGGTCCTTGAGGCTGGCGGTGATCACATCAATATTTTTCTCAAAACATCCGGCAACAAACGCGGCCAGATTAGCCGATTGGGCGACCACCAGCTCCCGGGAAAAACCTTTCTTTAGGCTGGCCCGTGCGTTGCGCGTTTGAATCTCGATCTGTGGATGCACCACGATGCAGCGCAGTCTGCTTGGCGCGGGGATGGTCATGGGATAGCGATGCCCATAAGGCCCTACCATGGCCAGTCCACCGAGCAGCGAGGCGGCCACGTTGTCACCGTGCTCGCTGCCGCTGGCGACCATTTCGCCGGCGAGTGCGTACGGATAGAGCTGATTGATCGGCAGCGGGATCTTCAGCATCTTGTTGACCGCGACGACCGCTGCCGCTGCAGAAGCGGCTGAACCTCCGAGTCCGGATCCCAGCGGAATGCCTTTGTCGACGTGGACTTCGAAACCGGAATTGAGCGCCAGGGCGTCGACCATCGCTGCAACCGCTTTGAGCGCCGTATTGCGCTCAACGTCTTCGGGCAGGTCCGGCAGCACGCCGCTCACGCCGGCCAGCCGAACACCCGGCTCTTCAACCTGTCGAATAGTGACCGTGTCACCGACACCCTGCAGGGCATGACCCAGTACGTCGAAGCCCACCGCGACATTGCCGACGCTCGCGGGCGCAAACGCGCAGGTCTCACGGATGTTGCCCAGCGATACGCTGTCACGCTGGCCTTGCTGGTTGGTCATGATTCTCGTTCAGTCCTCAATTTGCCGCAGCGGCGCTACCCGCGGCGCGCCCAGCATGGAGCCCAGGCGCAGCAGATCCGCAAAGACGCCGGCGGCAGTGACCTCCGGCCCGGCGCCGGGGCCGCGAACAATCAGCGGATTGTCGCAGTAGCGATCGGTGACGTACCGCACCACGTTGTCGGTCAGATCGATCCCGGCAAACGGGTGATCGCCCTCCACTTCGGTTAAGCCGACGCTCGCCTTGCCGTCGCTGGTCAAACGCCCGACAAAGCGCAGCCGACGATTCGCCGCGTTGGCCGCTTCGAGCCGGGCGGCCAGCGCCCCGTCGTGCTGCTCAAGCCCGGCCAGAAATTCATCCACCGTAGCTTCTTCCAGCTCAGCCGGCACCAGCGAGCTCACCGTCAGATCTTTTACGTTGAGCTCCATACCGATTTCTCGAGCCAGGATCACCAGTTTCCTGGCCACGTCCGTTCCGGTCAGATCATCCCGCGGGTCTGGCTCGGTGTAGCCCTTCTCCCAGGCCTCCCGCACCAGCGCCGAAAAACCCCGGCTCCCGTCGTACATGTTAAACAAATATGCCAGCGTGCCGGAAAAAATTCCTTCGATCATCTGGACCCTGTCACCGGTCTGACGCAGGTCCGACAGCGTTTGCACAACCGGCAGACCGGCACCGACGGTGGTTTCGTACAGGTAGCGACTGCCCGTCAGCTGGCTCGCCGTCAGGAGCTGCCGATAGAGATCGAGGTCACCGGCAGCAGCTTTCTTGTTGGCGGTGATCACATGGATTCCCCGACCCAGCCAGCGATGGTGCAGGTCGGCGACGACATCACTCGCGGTACAGTCGATCAATACCGCATGCGGCACGTGATCGGTTTGCACGTGGTCTGCCAATACGTCCAGATCGGTCGCCTCCCCGCTCTCCTCAACCTGCTTCTTCCACGCCTCAAGCTCCAGCCGGCCGTCACCCAGCAGCATCTTCCTGGAGCCAGCGATGGCGCGGATTCGGATGTCGACACTCGACTCAGCCCGCAGCCGCTCGACCTCACGATGAAGCTGGTTCAGCAATGCCCCTCCGACGTTGCCGTGGCCAATAACCCCTACCGAAAGCGTTTGAGCCGACAGGTAAAACGCCGAGTGAACGGCACGAACACCACGCTGCACGTCGGCCTGAGGGATCACGGTTGAGATGTTTCGCTCCGACGAACCCTGGGCGATGGCCCGCACGTTGATCCCCGCGGCGCCCAGCGCGGAAAAGTAGCGTGCGGCAATGCCGGGCTGACCGGCCATCGCGTCGCCGACAATCGCCAAGACGCTGTGGCCGGGCTGCGAGCTGATCGTGTTGATCAACCCCTGACGCAGCTCGTCTTCAAATTCTTCCTGCAAAAGTGCGGTGGCGGACCTGAGGGAGCTGCCGGCAACGCCGACACAGATCGAGTGTTCGGACGACGCCTGGCTGATCATGACCACGGAGATATTGCCGCGCTTCAGGGCGCCAAACAGCCGGCGCGCGGTGCCCGGGACACCGATCATCCCGCCACCCTCAACGTTGACCAGGCCCACGTCGTCGATCGCCGAGATGCCTTTGATGCTGAAATCATCGCCATCTTTCAGTCCGATCCGGGTACCCGCACCTTCCGGCGCGAAGGTGTTACGGATGCGAACAGGGATGTCAGCGGCGATCGCCGGGCCCAGAGTCTGTGGATGGATGACCTTGGCGCCGAAGTAGGCGAGCTCCAACGCTTCGTCGAATGAGATCGCGCTAAGCACGCGTGCATCCGGGACCAGGCGCGGGTCGGCGCTCATCACGCCATCAACGTCGGTGAAAATGTGAATTTCATCAGCGTCCATGAGACGGCCGACGATCGCGGCGGAGAAGTCGCTGCCGTTGCGTCCTAGGGTGGTCGTGCGCCCGCGGCCCGTGCGGGCGACGTAGCCCGGCATCACCCAGATCGCCGGGCGCCGGTCTTCCAGGGTCGAGGTCAGCCCTTCGCGCGAGGCTGTCCAGTCGACGTTTGGCCCCATTTCCCCTTCCGAGACCACAATAAACCGCCGGGCATCAAGCCAGTCTGCGTCCTGGTCCAGCTGCGTGAGATGGGCGGTGAGCAGGCGAGAAGACCACAGCTCACCCATGCCGGAAACCGTATCGCGAACCGGGCCGTCTGCTGAACGCACAAGCGCAGCGCCTCGCAGCAGATCCGCCAGGTCTGCAAAATCGCTCTCAACTTCCGGCGGCACGGCGCCGGTGAGCGTGGTAAAGGCCTCGCGCTGGCGGTTGCACAGTTGCTCCAGGTCGGCGCTGTAATCCTGCCCTGACTCCGACAGTTCGATCAGCGCAAAGAGCGCGTCGGTCATCCCTTTCATGGCGGACACAACAACAATCAGCGGCGACCCGAGGGCCGCGCTGCAGATATTGGCGACCCGGCGATAGTGGTCGGCGTCTGCAACGCTGCTGCCGCCGAATTTATAGACTCTGGCTTTGATGCCCTTGCTCCCCAGCTCCAGGATTAAAAGATTTCGCCAATCATGCAGCGCACGCTGCCGCCGGCTCGCTCGAGCTCACTGACGTCAACGCCGGTCACGGTGAAGTCCGCCTGCCGAAACCACGCAGCGCTCGCTTCACTCAGCGCCTCGGCAGCCCGTTTGCTCATCACCACGTCTCCTGACGTCACCGCCAGACAGTTGGCGGCAAAGTGGTTTTTTTCCGCTTCCGTGAGGTAGTGCACCTGCGCCCCGTAGAGCGCGTCCAGCACTTCGCGCAGCGATTGCTGCGACGCCTCAGGTGCATAGGCAATCGCTCCGCGACCGGCCAACACCGACAACACGACGTTCGTGTGATATTCCTGCGGTTCCAGCGCAAAAAGGAACGTGGCACGCAGACCAAATGCCTCGTGCATGACCGCGGCGCCTGCCGCGTCCGCCCGCTCACTGAGACCGCAAAAACCCACCCGCCGGGCGTGATCGATAATCAGCGAACCGGTCAGCTCCGCGGTGCACTGCGCGCGGTCCAGCTCCACCAGCTCGTAGCCCAGTGTTTGGCAAAAGAACTGCCGGATTCCTGGGTGGGTCGTCTCGCGCTGCCGACCCGGATAATGCATGGCGCCCGTGATCAGCCGGCGCTGGCTGGTGGCGAAGGCGTTGTTGGGAAACACGCTGTCGCCGGCGCCGGCGAGCGGGCTGAAGCTGACCGTCGGCAGGCCGAGATCCCGAAGCGTTTGTGCCAGCTTGCACTGCTGCAGCCAGGCTTCTTCCGATCGGGCCGGTTCGTCGAGATCAAGGTACTGATTGTCGTCAGCGGTTTCGGTAGCCACCGAGAAGTTGGGGTCGGCTACCAGGAAAGCCGCAGCCGCCGTCGCGGCGGAATAATCCACCGGCGCCTTCAGTGCGCAATCGAGGAACTCGCTGGGGCTTTCGGTCAACATTTTCGGGCAGGGCAAAAGCCTATAAGTCTAACTCAAAACCGCCTGGCTCAGCGATGAAAATCTGCCCGGCTCAGGGGCTCGCTGCGCCGCTCAGGCCGCTTTTCCCGCGGCCTGGTGTACCGCCTCCAGCGCCCCTTCAACGACCCACCAGCCGGCGTCTGCCCGGTGCGCGTTTTCCGACAGGAAACGCCGCCAGTAGCGTCCTCCGGGCTGCCCCTGGAATAGTCCGAGAATGTGTCGAGTCATGTGCTTCAGCGGCGTCCCGTTTGCAAGCTGCCGCTCGACGTAAGGTCTCAGGCTCCTCAAGACCGCCTCCCGGCTGGCGGGCGGCCGGCCGCCGAGTAGCTTTTCCTCGCACACGGCCAGCAGAAACGGATTCTGATAGGCCGCGCGACCGAGCATGACGCCGTCGACGCTGGCCAGGTGCTGCTCACACTGCTCCAGCGTCTCGATTCCGCCGTTGATGACAATCGTGAGCTCGGGGTGTTCCGCCGCCAATCGATAGACCCGCCGATAGTTGAGCGGCGGGACGGTCCGATTCTCTTTGGGGCTCAGTCCCTTCAGCAGCGCCTGACGAGCGTGCACGATCAGCGTTGTGGTGCCGCTGGACACAACACTTTCAACAAAACGTTCGAGATCGGTGTCCTGGTCCTGCTCATCGACACCGAGACGGTGTTTTACCGTCACCGGGACGGTCACCGCCTCGCGCATCGCGCCAAGGCAGTCGGCCACCAGCGCAGGCTCGCGCATCAGGCAGGCACCGAAGCGCCCGGTCTGTACCCGGTCACTCGGGCAGCCGACGTTGAGATTGATTTCGTCATAGCCGAACGCTTCACCGATGCTCGCCGACTCGGCGAGCGCCTGAGGGTCGGAACCGCCAAGCTGCAGCGCCACCGGGTGTTCGGCAGGATCGAACGCGAGCAGCTTTTGGCGATCGCCATGGATTACCGCACCCGTCGTCACCATTTCCGTATAAAGGCGAGCTGAAGGGGTCAGCAGCCGATGGAAATAGCGACAGTGGCGATCGGTCCAGTCCATCATCGGCGCGACGGACAGCGCTTCCAGCTTTTTCGTATCGTTTGCCAAGAACTTCTCGAGTGGCAGCTTGCGGTTCAACCTCACCTTTTACCGGTTTCTGATGCGTTTCGCACATCCCTCAGCCGCTCCTCGATGCTGGCCAGCAGGACTCTGGCTTCATGAAAAGGGCTCTCGGCCACGCGTGATCTGGCCGACTCGAGCGTTTGGACTGCCGCGGCGTGACGTTCAGCAGCGTACTGTACGCGCGCCAGGGTCAGTTCGACGCCAGCCGTCAAGACCGTCTGATTCAGCGGCGCGGCTTCCGCCAGCGCCTGCACCGCCAGTGACTCCGCGACCTCGAGCTCGCCGAGCTGCAAGCGAGCCTCAGCGGCGTAACGGCTGGCCAAGACGCTGGTGACCAATCCCAGCACCCGCGTACCGGCGGTCTCGAAAGCCGTCAGCGCAGCGTCGGGTTGGTCGAGTCTTACCAGCGCCATCCCGGCAAACACGTAATCCCTGCCCGCGTTATCCTCGCCGCGGTTTTCCGGATCGGTCAGGATATCGATCGATTGGCGAAAGGCCGCCAAAGCCTCTTCATAGCGTCCCGCGCTGAAGTAGCTGGAGCCGAGGTTTGACCACCCGAACGCTGCCTTGGGCGACCGGGCGCCAAAAACCTCATTCAGCCGATCCCGATACAGCGTCGCCAGGGTCAGCATTTCCGCGGTTTGGCCCAGGTGTGAATGCATGGCCGATCGGTTGGCCAGCGCCGAGAGAGTTCGCGGATGACGCTCTCCGTAGACCTCCGAGAATCGGTCGAAGGCCTGCTGCAGCCTCTGACGCGCCACCTCAAAGCGGCCCGTATCGCTCGCCACCGTGCCCAGCAGCAGCGCCAGCGAGGCAAGTTCCGGATCGTCAGGGTCCATGCTGCCCTCACCGATCCGGTATGCCTCTACGGCAATCGGATAAAGCGTCTCCAGCGCGCCCAGCGACCCATAAAAGCTTCCCAGCTTGCCCAGGGCTCGGGCGTAGTCGGCACTGTCGGCTCCCGCGTAGCTGGAAATGACCTCGAGCGCCCGATCGTAGGTTTGAACAATCGCCTGCCGGTCGTGCGTGTGGCGCATGGCGCGGGCCGTCGCCAGCAAGCTTTCAGCCAGCTCAGCGCGGGGTTCGGACGAAAGCTTCAGCCGCGTGGACAGCGCTAGCTGGTGTAGATCCAGAGATTCGGCGTTGCTGGCCACCTGGTATACCTCGCCGAGCAGGTAGGCCGTGGCGGCAAAGTCCTCCGTCTCGATCTGTCCATGATCGCGGTACAGCGAAAGGGCTTGCTGCAGATAGCGCTGCGCTTCTTCGACCGCTCCGAGGCCGTGATAAGCGCCGCCGATCGCCTGCGCTATAGCGGCAAGGGTCAGCGGGTCGTCGACCCGTTCTAAGACCTGAGCCGCGGCTGTCTCGAGCAGGGAGCGTGCGCTCGCCTCGCGCCCCCGGCTGACGTTCGGATCAGCCTGACGAAAGATGCTGACCAGAAAGTCTCGGACCTGCTGCTGTTTTTTCACCTCGCTGAGCGCAACGCGGCGCTGCCGTTCAGCCTCGCGGGTCTGGCTGATGCTATAGGCGAAAGCGGCGCCCAGCGCCAGCAGCGCGGCAAGCGACGCGGCAACCGCGGCGCGGTGCCGGCGAACGAAACGGCTCAAGAGGTACCAGCCAGAAGGTTTCCTCGCCTGCACCGGTTGGTGGGTCAGATAGCGGCGCAGATCATCGCCAAGATCGTCGACATTGCGATAGCGGGCTGTCGGTTCGATGGCGCAGGCCTTGCTGAGAATCGACCCCAGGTCGCCAGCCAGCTGTCTCTGCAGGGAGCCAAGTCCATCGGACCGAGCGTCCGCGATCGCCCGGGCGTTGGGTGAGGCGGCGAGGCGGCTTGCGGGTGAAGGCACCGACTGCAGCAGCGTCGTCACGACCTGTTCCATGGATGCGCTTTTCAGGTCCCGGGCCGGAACGCCGCAAACCAGTTCACCCAGCAGCAGCCCCAGCTGAAAACTGTCCGTATGGGTGCCGATCGCGCCATCGCCGACCTGTTCGGGAGCGGCATTTGCGGGCGTCAGCAGCTGGTCGTCCGGGCGGGTAATCGTTGGGCTCGCCGCGGCGTCCGACAGCACCTTGCCGATGCCAAAATCGATCAGCTTGGGCTGACCTTCCGCGTCAACGAGGACGTTCTGCGGCTTGATATCGCGATGAACAATCAGCTGCTGATGTGCCGCGGAGACGGCAGCGATCACGGGCAGAAAAAGCTCGATGCGCCTGGCAACGTTGAGCCGCTGCTGATCACAGTAGCCATCGATCGTCTGACCGTCGATGTACTCCATCACCAGGAATGGAATCCCCTCCGGATCTACACCACCGTCCAGCAGTCGGGCGATGTTCGGGTGCTCCAGGCTCGCGAGCAGCTGGCGCTCCCGTTCGAAGCGCACAGCCTGTTCCGGCGACTTGAGCGCGACTAACTTGATCGCCACTCGCTGCTGGTAAGCACCGTCGGACCGCTCGGCGGCGTAGATCTCGCCCATCCCGCCGCGCCCGATCAGCGCACCGATTGTGTAGGGTCCGACCCGGCGTCCAGGCGAACTCATTCGGCTCAAGTGATCCACCAGCGAAGGCGTCTGCTCCGCCAGCGACGCTTTGATCGCGTTGTCGTGCTCAGCGGCGAGCATGCTCTCAACGCGCCGCCGCACCTCGGTTGAGTCGGTCAGCTCATCAAGGGCCGCCTGCTGCTCGGTACCGCTCAGATCACAAAGCTGATCGAACAGCCGTCGGACCCGTGCCCATTGGTCCGGTTCCATCAGGTCTTACGGGGCGATCCGGCGCCGGCATCGTGCCCCGCATTCGGGTTCGCGGTTTCGCTGGACAGCTCGCTGGCGAGGAAGGCCCGGGCGGCCCGAAAGTCGCGCTTGATGGAAGGCTCGGATCGATTGAGCAGCTCGGCCACATCGGTGACGGACATGCCCGCGAAGTAACGCAGTTCGAGCACTTGCTCCAGCCGGGGATCCAGCTCGCCAAGCTTTTCCAGCGCTGCGTCAATCGCAATGAGCTCCGAGACTTCCTGCCAGCGAAGCTCCCCGCGATCCAGCGCGTCGAGGCTGAGTCGAAACCCGCCATCGCGTTTCGCCGCGGTGTGTCTTCGCGCCAGGTCGATGACCACCTGTCGCATGACCTTGGCCATCGTGGCGTAGAAGTGTTTGCGGTTTTTCCAGCGGCGCTGTCTCGATCCGAGCTTGAGGTACGCTTCATTAACCAGCGCCGTGGTGTTGAGCGTGGCGTTGCGGCGCTGGGAGCGGAGCTGGGCGTGAGCAATGATGCGCAACTCCTGGTAAACCTCCGGCGCAAGATCCGCCCGCCAGTCGCGGTTCAAGCGTCCGGTCAGGGTGCCGTCAGTGCTGGGCTTGTCGCTCAAACCGTTGCGTCGCTCCTCGCTGCCTTGTCTCGGATGTTACCCCATCGAGCTACCAGGGCTCGGGGTGGTGACCTTAGGCGTGTCCGCCGGAAGCCACCGCAAGATAATGGACCTTAAGGCGCCGCAAGCGCCTCGTGCAGGCGCTCGGTCCAGCCAGGAATAAAGACGCCTTTCATGGCGCGCGCCGCCGGCAGCCCCGCCACAGAAATCATCCTGGCGGCCAGCGACAGATTCGACGACAGCACGGGCACCGGCCAGTCTTCCGCCAGGATCCTTAGGGATGGCAGCCCGGTGCCCGTCAGCAGGACCGCGTCCAGCTCTTGAAAGTTGAGGGTTGCGAGTACGGCCCGGGCATCATCGCTGTCGAGCTGGTAGATGCTACGGGTATCTGCCGTGGCCGTTTCGATCGGTACCAGCTGCTGAACCTCAAAACCCGCAGCAGTCCAATAGCTGGCGGCGGCTTCGCGGATTGTTGCTGAGTAGGGCGCGGCGATCGCAATGCGTCGGGCATTGAGTCGTTCCAGCGCCCAGCCGATTGCATGGGTTGCGGTGACCACGGGAAAGCGTTCGCTACAGCGATCCACCAGTTCCCGCTCCCGCTCGGCGCCGAGCAGGTACGACGAGGCGGTGCAGGCAAAGCCAAATGCATCCAGTGACAGCACGTCAAAGCGGGTGAGATAGTCGGGGAGCTGTTCGAGGTATTGACGAAGGCGCTCACTCGGCTCCGCTGCCTGGCTGGTCAATCGCACGGTGTGCAGGCAGCAGTTGCGCGGCAGCAGAATACTCATTTCGGGCTCAACCGTGGGGTTACCCTGGGGCGTACCAACGCCGAGGCGTCCGCCGGTTCCGTAGTCCCCGCTCAATGCGCTTCCTTTTGTAGACCGGTGATCATCGACGCCCGCAGCAGGTATTCCCTGGCCAGCTCCGGTGTGGTCGCGATGTGCTGGAGCTCCTCGAACATCTCGCGCCGCTTTGCCGGGTCACGCTCCTGCATGCGGCGACGGTTGCGGTCCGCCTGCTGGAGGATTTCACTTTTCGCAGTCGGCAGTCGCCGCTGCGTGTAGCGGTCCAGCTGCGACGGTGGCGCGCCGGCCAACACTCGCTGAAGCTCCTCGGTGAGGGCAAAAGCATCGTGCACCCCTCCGTTCATCCCCATGCCTCCCGAGGGGCTGTTCAGATGCGCCGCGTCACCAGCCAATGCAACACGTCCGCGGACGTAGTCTTCGACAATTCGCATATGAAGCCGGTAGACCCGCTGATCGAGCACTTCGTAGCGTTGTGACCTCGGCACAATTCGCTGCAGCTTTCGCTCGACCGCATCGGGCTGGCTAGCGTCCTCCACCGATTCATCCGGATCTCGATACAGCGAGCACCGCCACCGATCCGGCAGGTGAAGCAGGCTGAAGGTACCGCCTTCCGTCCACACGTAGTTGACGTTGGACAGCCCCGGCAGATGATCCTGAAACGGGAATTGGGTGGTGGTCAGGATCGTCGTTTCCGGATAGGTCTTCCCGTCAAACTCAAGACCGAGCGCTTTGCGGACCACGCTCCGGGCCCCGTCCGCGCCGACCGCAAATTCGCCGGCCCAGCGCCGGCGGCGATCGCGCTCCTCGACCTCAAACTCCACTCCGGAACTATCCTGCTCGATGGCGGTGACCCGGGCGCCAAAGCGGAGATCCACAAACGGTGAACCGCTGAGTGCCTCCAGCAGCAGGGCACAGAACTTCGACTGCTCGCACTGTAGCCGGTAGGGATGACGGGTTTGATCCGCAATTAGCTTCAGATCGAACTCGGCCTTTTCGTGCGTTTCGTGAATTCGGATCTGCCAGGAGGGACAGGGCCTGCCAGACGCCAGCAGTTGTTCCGTAATGCCGTAGGGCTCCAGCATGTCCATCGTTGGCGGATGAAACGTTGAGGCACGCAGATCCTGGGGCAGGTGGTCATCCGCTTCGAAAACCGTGCAGCGGATGCCAAAGCCGTGCAGGCGCAGCGCCGTCACCAGCCCCACCGGACCTGCGCCGACAATCAGGACTGTGCTCGCTCGTTTGCTGTCTGTCATCACTCCCCAGCCAGAGTTTCAGCGCGGCCGCTATGCGCGTATTACAACAGATGAAGCGCCGCTGATTCGCGTTGGGCAGCTCACTAGAAGCGCCGGCGGATCGTCACCATCAGCTGCCCTTTGCTCACGTTGTCGGTGATCTGGCGCATGTACCCCAGCTCTAGCCGGGTGCCGTCAGTGGCGCTGTAGCCCAAGCCGGCGCCGATCCGGTAGCGATCATAATAGTCGACCCGACGGCCGCCGCCGATGTCCCGCTCGCCGTTGAGGAACAGCTCGTTGGCCAGCGACAGATAGTAAGTCCCCGGGCGGAGCTCAGAGTTATTCAGCGGCAGGCTGGCCGACAGGGAATACCTCAGGCGAGTCCGCAGATCCTGGCCCTGAAACCAGCGTTGTTCGAAACGAAAGCGCTGCCCAATCCGCCAGCGGCCGAGCTGGCGCCCCGGTAATGACCATTGTTGGTAGATCCGGTTTTCCCGCGTCTTGTCACTGCCCGGGCCAAACTCGCCCGTATTGACGGAAGCGATGCCCAACGTAAGGGTCCCTGGAATCCCCGGCGCCGCGTAGGTGAGGCCGGCGCGGAGCAGCACCTGCTGCAGGTCGCCGGCCAGGTCGAAGTTCCGGTGCTGTACGTCCCCCTGCAGACCCCAGCGGCTGTCGTCGAAACGGGTGTTCCAGACCAGCGCATACCAGGCCCCGACCTGGCTCTCGTCCAGCTGCGCCAGCGCCGAGGCGGGATACAGAAATACGCTCGCGACAATCAGGAGAAACCGACGAAGCGATGGTGCTGGAAGTCCCTTCAAGAGCGGCGGCAGCTTCGAAAAAGCTTACTCGGATGCGAGGTAGGTTTCGGTCTGCCGGCAAGCCATCTCCAGCAGCGCTGGGGTGAGCTCCCGGGCCGTCTCCGTTTCGTGCCGCGTGTGTACCCAGCCCAGGTAGGTAAAGCCGCGAGCCGTCAGAAAGAGCGGCAGCTGCTCGAGCTGCTCATCGCTGAGCGAACGATGCGCGCGATAGCCCTCGATCAACGCTTGGCGAGCCGTATCGACGTAGGGCTCGTCGAGGATGAAATACAGCGAGGTTGCCAGCTCGAACAGGTGCCAACCAAAACCGGCGTCGTCGAAGTCGATCAACCGCACGCCATGGCTGTCAATCATCAGGTTTTCGGGCGCAAAATCGGCGTGAATCATGCTGTAGACATCCGGCGATTGGTCGAGCGATGACAGCGCCGCAAACACCCGCTCCCGGCCAGCGATGAGCAGCTCACGTTGCTCCCTGGAAGCCGCTTCCAGTTCCCAGAACCGGCCCCAGAACGGCTGCTCACCCGTCAGACCCTCAGCATCCCAGGCGTGCCTGACAAAGCCTTCGGGCAGCTGCCAGGTGGAGGCCTGATTATGCACCCGCGCCGCCAGCTCTCCCATCGTGCGATAGCTGCTGGCGACGGTAGAGACGTCGCTGACACCCTCCTCCACGGAACCCAGCTGCTCGCCCTCAACCCACTCAAACAGATCGATCTGAATGTCGCCCGGCAAACCGGCCCCGCCCTGCAGCACAAAAGGCTGCCCCGACCTCGTGGTGATAATCGTCGGAACCCGAATGCCCGCCTCGCTCAGGGCCTGCATCCACTGGAGCTCAGACCGCAGTTCGTCATTGCTGTGATAGCCGAAGCGGTGCAGGCGAAGCGCGTAGCGGCCCGTCGAGGTGTTGACTTCAAACACCGCATTTTCTCGGTATTTGATCAGCCTCAGCTGCGCATCAACGATGTCCCACTGACCCAGGGCCTCGCGCCCGGCAGCCTCAAGGCGCTGTGACTGCTGCTCAGGCGTCAGCTCAAAAAAATCGGTCACTTAGAAATCTCCCAGCACGTCGTCCAGCGTGCTGATCAACTGATCAGCGTTTGCGGTTGAGAAGGGGAGCGGCGGGCGCATTTTCAGCACGTTTCCGTGCTCGCCGATGCTGCTCATGATGACCCCTCGCCGGCGCATTTCGTTGACAACCCGTGCCGTCTCGGCCGGCGCCGGCGTCTTGCGCTCCCGGTCCAGCACGAGATCCACGCCGAAAAACAGGCCTTTGCCGCGCACGTCGCCGACAAGCTCATGGCGGGCCTTCAGCGCGTTGAACCCTTCCAGCACGTGACGTCCCACAACTTCCGCGTTGGCGACCAAACCCTCGTCTTCGATGACCTCCAGCACCGCCATGGCCGCAGCGCAGGACACCGGGTTGCCGCCGAAGGTGTTGAAGTACATGACGTTGCTGCGGAAGTGGTCGATCAGTTCACCGCGAGCGACCACCGCTGAAACCGGGTGGCCGTTTGCCATCGGCTTGCCCAGCGTCAGGATGTCCGGGACGACCCCCTGCCCTTCGTGTCCCCAGAGCCTACCCGTTCGCCCAAACCCCGACTGGACCTCATCAGCAATAAAGACTCCGCCGGCGTCCCGCACCAAAGCCACCGCTCTCTCAAGGTAACCCTCGGGCATGTTGGGCAGCCCCTCGTTGGCGTAGATCGGGCAAACGAGCATCCCCGCCAGCCTGACCCCGGCCTGCCGGAACCGGTCGATCGCCTGGCCGACTTCAGCGACGTATGCATCAGCCAGGGCTTCTCCCTCGAGGCCGTTGAGCGTTCGATAGCTGTCGGGCCAGGGAACCATTTCGATGGTTCCCGTCGGGTCGTCCGGCGGCCCAAACAGCGAACTCAGGCGCATGACCAGCTCGGTGTTACCGTGATAGGTCGCGTTCGTGCAGATGATGCCCTCACCGCCGGTCCAGAGTTTTGCCATGCGCAGCGCGATGTCGTTTGCCTCGCTGCCGGTGCAGCCGAGCATCATTCGATCCAGGCTGTCATCGAACGTCGCCAGCAGCTTTTCTGCGTAGTTCAAAATGTTTTCGTGCAGATAGCGGGTGTGCGTATTGAGCTGCGCCGCCTGCCGGCTAATCGCGTCCACAACGCGTGGGTGGCAGTGGCCGACGCAGGGCACGTTGTTATAACAATCCAGGTAGCGGCGCCCGTCGGCATCCGTCACCCAGACGCCTTCACCTTTGACCAGGTGAAGCGGCTCTTCATAGAACAGCGGGTTATTTGGTCCCAGCAGCCGTTCCCGCTTCGCCAGCAGTTGTTCGATGGACATGAATGGTCCTGACGCGATGGCTTCTCCCAAGCCAAACATAGTACCTCGCCGACTGTGGCGGTGCATGGCTGGCCGCTGCTGCGAGCCAGAAAAAGTGTGCCCACGTGCTTCTTCCCAGGCCGTGAACAGTTACAATGGGAAATGACTATCGATGCTGCCGCCGCGGCGCTTTTGATCAGCGCCGTCACCCTGTTATTTGCCTTTTCCGTCAGCCACAAGATCCGCTCCCCGCAGCACTTCGCCGCGGTGCTGGCGGACTACCAGATCATGCCCGACGGCCTGGTGCCCGCAGCATCGTGGGTGGTCATCAGCGCGGAGCTGGCGGTGGTTGCG
>JBCDKA010000065.1:0-20806 GCA_038747195.1 Pseudomonadota bacterium | reverse complement strand
GTGAACTAAGCGGCCTGTCCGACAAAATCATTATCGACGTCAGTAACGCGCTGGCCCCGACCGAAGATGGCCTGATGGCGATGGCGGGCGACCAGTCCGCCGGCGAGGCGTTTCAGCAGGCGCTGCCCGGCTGTCAGGTGGTCAAAGCCTTCAACACCGTCGGCTTCCACGTCATGGCGAACCCGGCGGCTGCCGGTGGCGCGGTGTCCGTGCCGTTGGCCGGTGACAGCACGGAGGCCAAGCAGCAGGTGGCCGAGCTGGTGCAAAAGCTGGGCTTTGAGACCGTGGACGTGGGGCCGATTCGAAACGCTCGGTACCTCGAGGGGATGGCGGCGCTCTACATCGTTCCCTACCTGCAGGGTCGGCGGGACGAGGCGTTCGAGTTTTACCTGCGCAAAGGAGCCAGCCCGAAGAAGAGCACCGGGGTCCGGGCGGCCAACTGACGTCTCGGCAGCCCGGGCCTTTGGCTGACGGTGCGGGCCGCCGTCCTCAGCCGCGGGTATTGGCCTGGTAGGCCCGACGCACAAAAGGCAGTGCGCCCAGCGGCGCCTCGACGTAGTGAATGAAGCGCCACTGACCCTCACGCTGCCGGAGGATCGAGCTGACGCGCACGTCGATGCCCAAAGGCTTCACGCCGCGGGCGGCTGAACCGGTCAGGCTGGCGTCGACGTGCATGTCGAACGTCGCAACCTGAAGGTCTTCGGCCAGCGACTTCAGGTGCAGGCCGTCGACCCATAGCTGCACTGACTCAACGGCGGCGGTGGTGAGGTCAAAATAGTTGGAGACCTCGTCAAGGCTCACCATCGGCTTTTCGAACTCTTCTGCCAGGTAATAGATCTCGGCCTCGCTGTGGTCCCAGAGCTGGAGCAGCGCCGAGAAGTCCATGGCGTTCCAGGCGTCACGGTACGCCTCGATGGTCGACTCAGGTGTGTCCATCAACGGTCTTGCGCCAGCGGCGGGTAGCACACGCGAAACGTCTCGAAGGCGATGATCGTGTCGTCGTCACAGCGCTGGTTGAAAGGTGCCAGCACGCTGTCAAACCAGCCTTTGTGGGTGGCTTGCCAGGCGTCGAGCGCTCGGACGCGAGGTCCGTCCAGGCTCGTGTGCTGTTCTGTGATCTGTCCGTAGGGAACGTCGTCAATGTTGGTGATCATTACCGCCCGGGCCGCGGCCCCCTCGGCATCTTGAAAGATGATGCCGTCTCCGACCGCCGGCCTGGGCCGGTCAAGCTGCCGATAGATCTCGGGCAGGCTCACCGTACCCGTTTTGTTGCCGCTGGCAATCGCGTCCAGGATAGCCGCATTGATGGCGGGCTGGCTGCCGATCTGCCGGCAGGTGAAGGTGTCTGGCAGCTCCGGGCAGTGCCGTCGGGCCTCCACCCAAAAGTTCTCCATGGCTTGGGTCACAGGTTGTTCGTTCAAGGCCGATCCTGGCGGGTGAGTTCACCGCTGATAATACCGCAGGGCGGCGATTCCGCGAGGCCTGTGGCATAGTGCGGGGGTGATGTTTTCCTCCATCCAAGAACGATGTTTGGCGGTGCCGACCGGTTTCGCCAGCCGCCCGACGGCAGTGGATTCGGTGAGTGGCTGAGCGTCACCAGATATTTGGTCCGGTGGTTTCCAGTTCGGGCCTCGATTGGCATCTGGGGCTCTTCACCGAAGTGTTTGGGCTCGCGCTGACGCACGAATACCCGCTCGACTCAGCGACGCTGCTGCGCGCCTGGGGCGTTACGGGCGAAGGTGCCCGCGTGGCGGTACTGCAAACCCCGGACAGCGGCTACGGCGTGCAGCTTATTGAATTTGCGCCGCGGTCCGACGCAACGATTCGTCACCGGAGCCGCGGGCTTGTCCCGGGAGCCGCCAAGGTGATCGATTTTTTTGTGACTGATCTGGAACCCGCCCTTGAACGGGCCCGCGAGTACGGATTGACGATCAACGACGAGATCGCCAGCTACGATTCGCCGGAAGGACCGGTGCGGGAAGCGCACGCCTGGGTGCGGGACGAGGTGGTGTGCGCCATGATCGAGCCGCCTCCGGCTATGGTGGACAGGTTCTCCAGCGGTCTGGGTCGCCCGGTTTCTGAACCGCAAAGTATTTCGGGACCGACGCTGGCGCTCGAGGAAAGCGCGGTCTACTTTCGTCGGGTTCTCGGTTTCGACGTGATCTATGAGTACGAGGTCAAAGACTCCAACTTTGGCAAGATGATCGGTAGCGACGAGCCCGTCCATATCCGGGCAAAAAACATTGGCTGGAATCTGAAGGCACCCTATATCGGCATGATTGACTACGGACTGGCCAAGCCGGGGGATGAGACCATCAATCCGGTGGTCCCGCCGGTGCGAGGCCTGCTGGGAGTGACTGTATGCGTCAGCGGACTGCAGGCGGTGGTTCACGAAGCGGAGAAGACCGGCAGCGTGGTGGTGCCGCTGGCGAGACAAGCCGGTGTCAGGGGTCCGTGGTCCGGGACCGATAGTGCGGTGGTGCGTGCCCCGAACGGCATGCTGCTGCAGCTGGTCGGGGAGGGCTGAGCGATGCCTGGCCTCAGCCGACGGGACTGGCTGCGCCTGGTTGGAGCCAGCGTGACCGCTGCACCTTTTGCACAACGTCGTCTCGGCGACGCGCCGGTGACGATCAGCCGCGGGTTTCAGCGCGTGGGGTACGGGCAGCTCCACTATCGTCTGGCGCGTCCGCTGGACGCTGCCGCTGAGCGGCGTCGGCCGGTGGTTTGCTTTCACCAAACGCCCAACTCCTCGCAGGTGTTTATAGAGTTCATGGCGGAGCTCGCCGTCGACCGGATTGTCTATGCGGTTGACACGCCTGGACTCGGAGAGTCGGACCTGCCTGCGGCAGCGCCGGACATCGAAGACTACGCGCGCGCGATGGGTGAATTTGCGGCCGCCCAAGCGCTGGAAGATTTCGACGTGGTTGGCTATCACACCGGCGCCTCGATCGCCGCGGAGCTCGCGCGCGCGGACAACGCGTCGATCCACGCGATGCTGCTGGTGGGGCTGGCGCTGTTTGACCCCTCCGAGCGCGAGGGGTTTTTTGATCAGCCCTGGCCCAAACCCATCACCCCGGACGGCAGCCACCTGCTGGATGAGTGGCAGCGATCACATAGGTGGCGAGGTGCCGGGCAAAGCGACCGCTCGGTGCAACGCACATTTGTTGAGAAGATCCAGGCGGGAGATACGGCCTGGTGGGGCGCGAGGGCCGTCATGCGACACGATCTTGCGGGGGCGCTCAAGGCCATCAAGGTTCCCTTCACGGCGGTCAGCCCGGGTGATGATCTTGAAAACATCACCCCACGACTGACCGACCTGCGGCCGGAGGTGGAGCTGGTTTTGCTGCCGGAGCTGGGTTTTGGCCTGTTTGAAGCAGAGCCTGAGCTGATGGCCCGCCTGGCTCGAAAAACGTTCGACCGCGCGCCCTGACGGCCAAGAAACGAGCCTTGATTTTATTTAGCTTAGCTAAGTAATGCGTTTTAAACCGACTGCCTCTAAACTAGCGTTCCCACGCCACTGGTGAAGGAATGCCCATGTCATCCGACCTCCAACCCCAGACCGACCTGGATCCGCAGGAAACCCAGGAGTGGCTGGATGCTCTGTCGGCTGTAATCAACGCTGACGGCCCGGAGCGGGCTCATTATTTGCTGGAGCAGATGGTGGACCTGGCGCGTCGGTCGGGGGGATACCTGCCGTATGACGCCACCACGGCTTACGTCAACACGATTCCCCCCAACCTGGAAAAGCGCAGCCCGGGTGACGCGGAGCTGGAGTGGCGACTGCGCTGCTGGATCCGGTGGAACGCCATGGCGATGGTGGTAAGAACGAATCGCGCGGATAGCAGCCTGGGCGGGCATATCGCGAGCTTTGCGTCCGCCGCAACCCTGTACGACGTCGGCTTCAATCATTTCTGGCATGGTCCAACGGAAGACCATGGTGGCGACCTGATTTATATGCAGGGCCACTGCTCGCCGGGGATTTATGCCCGGGCGTTTCTGGAGGGACGCATCAGCGAAGCACAGATGGACAACTTCCGGCGCGAAGTGGATGGCGACGGTTTGTCCTCCTATCCCCACCCCTGGCTGATGCCCGACTTCTGGCAGCTGCCGACCGTGTCTATGGGGCTCGGGCCGCTGATGGGGATCTACCAGGCGCGATTCTTAAGCTATCTGCACGACCGGGAGCTGGCGGACACGGCAAAACGCAAGGTGTGGGTGTTCTGCGGCGATGGGGAAATGGACGAGCCGGAGTCGCTCGGAGCCATATCGCTCGCCGGGCGTGAAAAGCTCGACAACTTGGTGTTTGTGATCAACTGCAACCTGCAGCGCCTCGACGGGCCGGTGCGTGGCAACGGCAAGATCATCCAGGAGCTGGAGGGGGTGTTTCGAGGTGCAGGCTGGAACGTTATTAAGGTGATCTGGGGATCCTACTGGGATCCGCTGCTGGCCAAGGACACCAAAGGCCTGCTGCGCCAGCGAATGGAGGAGGCGCTGGACGGCGACTATCAGAACTACAAGGCCCACGGCGGCGCTTATACCCGCGAAAATTTCTTCGGCAAGTATCCGGAGCTGAAGGAAATGGTGTCCACCATGTCGGATGAGGACATCTGGCGGCTTAATCGGGGCGGCCATGACCCGCACAAGATCTACGCCGCCTACGCGGCCGCCGTGGCCCATAAAGGCCAGCCAACGGTGATTCTTGCCAAGACCGTGAAAGGCTACGGCATGGGCCTGGCCGGTGAGGCGCAGAACACGACCCACCAGCAGAAAAAAATGGACGTCGATTCGATTCGCGAATTTCGGGATCGCTTCAACGTGCCGATCGCCGACGAGCAGCTGGAGGAATTGCCCTACTACATGCCGGCGGAAGACAGCCCGGAGCTCAAATACATGCGCGAACGCCGGGCCGCGCTCGGCGGCTCGCTGCCGCGGCGCGACTATTATCAATCAGACCCGCTGCCGGTCCCGAATCTGAAGCCGTTCGACGCGCTCCTGAAAGATTCCGGGGAACGCGAAATGTCGACCACGATGGCGTTTGTGCGCTATCTGTCGATCCTGCTGCGCGACAAGACGCTGGCGCCGCGCATTGTGCCGATCCTCTGCGATGAAGCGCGAACCTTCGGCATGGAGGGGATGTTTCGTCAGCTTGGCATTTACTCGTCGGTCGGGCAGCTCTATCAGCCTGAAGACTCCGACCAGCTGCTCTTTTATAAGGAGGACGTCAAAGGGCAGATCCTGCAGGAAGGCATCACGGAAGCGGGCGCGATCTCGTCGTGGATAGCCGCCGCAACGGCCTACGCCAGCACCGGGATCCAGATGATCCCTTTCTATATCTACTACTCGATGTTTGGGTTTCAGCGCGTCGGCGATCTCGCCTGGGCGGCTGGCGATCTGCGAGCCCGCGGTTTCCTGCTGGGCGGCACGTCGGGGCGCACCACGCTCAACGGCGAGGGGCTGCAGCATGAAGATGGCCACAGTCACCTGCTGGCGGGCACCATCCCCAACTGCGTGAGCTACGACCCCACCTTTGCCTACGAGGTGGTGGTGATCCTCAACGAGGGGATGCGCCGGATGTATGCCGAGCAGGAGGACGTGTTTTTCTACGTCACGCTGATGAACGAGAACTATCCGCAGCCGGCCATGCCCGAAGGGGCCGAGGAGGGTATCCGCCGGGGTCTATACCGGATCCGCGAAGGCGGAAAGGCGGAGCTGAGAGCCCAGCTGCTGGGCAGCGGCACAATCCTTCGCGAATCAATCGCTGCGGCCGACATGCTGGCCGCTGATTTCGACGTTGAGTGTGACGTCTGGAGCGCAACCAGCTTAAACGAGCTCGGCCGAGAAGGTGCGTCGGTGGCGCGCCACAACCGGCTGCATCCCTCGACAAAACCCAAGCAGAGCTACGTGGAAAGTTGCCTGGCCGATACCGAGGGTCCGGTGATTGCAGCCACCGACTACGTTCGGGCCTACGCGGACCAGATCCGCGAATTTGTACCGCGCAGCTATCACGTGCTGGGCACCGACGGCTTTGGTCGGTCGGATACCCGGCCCAAGCTGCGGGAGTTCTTTGAGGTCAATCGCAACCACATCGCGTACACGACCATCTACGCGCTCTATCGAGACGGGAAGGTGACCAAGCGAACGCTCAATGCGGCCCAGAAAAAGTATGACATCGATTCGGCTAAGCCCGATCCGGTAACGGTATAAGGCGCTGACCATGACAGAGCAGAACATCGTGAAGGTGCCGGACATCGGCGACTTTGAAAACGTCGAAGTGGTTGAGGTGCTGGTCGCCCAGGGTGACCAGGTCAGCGCGGAACAGTCGCTGATCTCCCTGGAAAGCGACAAGGCAACCATGGAGATCCCGAGCCCCGCAGACGGCGTGGTGGCCGAGCTGTTGGTGGCAGTGGGCGATCGAATTTCTGAGGGTGACGCAATCCTGGCGTTGGGCGCCAGCGAGGCGGCAGCAGCTGCGCCGGCTGAGTCCGAACCGGTGGCCGAAGCGGCTCCCGCCGCGGAAGCCCCCGCCCCGGCCGAGGCGCCGGCACAGCCTAAGCCAGCCGCTTCGGCTGAGCCGGTGCAGGTGGTTGTCCCGGATATCGGTGACTTCGACGCCGTGGACGTGGTTGAGGTCCTGGTGGCGGTCGGTGATGAGGTGACGCAAGAGCAGTCGTTGATCAGCCTGGAGAGCGACAAGGCCACCATGGAGGTTCCCAGCAGTGAGGCGGGGACCGTGTTGGAGGTTCACGTTGCCGTAGGCGAGCAGGTCGGTCAGGGCGCATCGGTGGTCACCCTGAAACCTGTCGGTGCTGCTGCCGCGCCCGCACCAGCAACGCCGGCTCCGGCCCCGGAAGCGCCTGCCGCACCGGCCCCCGAGCCCGCGGCCGCGCCATCAGGCAAATCTGAGTCCGATGCGGGTAGTCGCCGGGAGCCACCGATGGCTTTCGACGCCAGCACCCGGAAACCCGGCGCAGTACCCCACGCGAGCCCGTCGGTGCGACGGGAAGCTCGCGAGCTTGGGGTGGATTTGACGGAGGTCACCGGCACCGGTCGTAAGGGTCGGATCACCACCGAAGACGTCCGTCAGTTCGTGAAAGCGGTCATGCAGCGTAAAGGCAGCGGTACCTCCGAGACCGCCGGGGGCGCGGGCTTAAGCCTGCTGCCGTGGCCGAAGGTGGATTTCTCGCAGTTTGGCCCGGTCGAATCCCAGCCGCTGTCGCGCATCCAAAAAATCTCCGGCGCCAACCTCGCCCGCAACTGGGCGATGATTCCCCACGTCACCCAGCATGACGAGGCGGACGTGACCGACATGGAAGGATTTCGGAAGGGCCAGGGCGAGGCCGCGAAGGCGGCCGGGGTGAAGCTGACGCCGCTGGCCTTCCTGATCAAAGCTGTGGTCGCGGCGCTCAAGCAGTTTCCGCAGTTCAACGCCTCGCTGGACGAAAGCGGCGAGACGCTGATCCTGAAGCAGTACTTCCATATCGGCGTGGCCGTGGATACGCCCGACGGACTGGTCGTACCGGTGATTCGGGACTGTGACCAGAAGTCGCTGTTCCAGCTGGCAGGCGAGGTGGTTGAAGCCAGCGTCAGGGCTCGCGACAAGAAACTGTCCCCGAAGGACCTGCAGGGTGGCTGCTTTTCAATTTCGTCCCTCGGCGGCATCGGCGGCACATCGTTTACCCCGATCATCAACGCGCCCGAAGTCGCGATTCTCGGCGTATCGAGATCTCGTCAGCAGCCGGTCTGGGACGGCAGTCAATTTGCCCCGAGGCTGATGCTGCCGCTGAGCCTGTCCTATGACCACCGGGTCATCGACGGCGCAACCGCCGCGCGCTTCACCCGTTACCTCGCGGACATGCTGACCGACATTCGTCGCCTGCTTCTATGAGCGGACAGCAACGTCGGCTGGGCCGGGGCATGATCCTGGTGGCGGCGCTGGGTGCCCTGGGACTGCTGACGCTGCTCTTCGATCAGCTGATCGCCGGGCAGCGCAACCCCAACCAGCGCCCCCTGAGCAGCACCGGCGACGGCTATGCCGAGGTGACGCTGCAGGCGAACCGCCAGGACAGCTATGTCGCGGCGGCGCTGATCAACGGGAGCGAAGCGGAGGTGCTGGTCGACACCGGGGCAACTCAGGTCGCGGTGTCCGACAGCCTGGCCCGCCGGCTCGGTCTGCCTCGCGGGGCATCGTTCACGGTGTCTACGGCGAACGGCTCGGCTACGGCTTACCAGACGCAGATCACCTCGATTCGGCTCGGCCCGATCGAGCTTCGGGATGTGTCGGCGGCGGTGGTGCCTAACATGAGGTCACCGGACGTGCTGCTGGGCATGAATTTTCTACGCGAGCTGGAGCTCGTGCAAAGCCGTGGCCAGCTCGTGCTGCGGCAGTATCAATAACCCCTCGTCTTAGGAAAGGTCTATGAGCAAATCTGTCACGGTCAAGGTTCCGGACATTGGTGATTTCGCCGACGTCCCGGTGGTCGAGGTGCTGGTGGCCGCGGGTGATGAGGTGGAGCAGGAGCAATCGCTGATTTCGCTGGAGAGCGACAAGGCCACCATGGAGATCCCCTCGCCGCAGGCGGGGACGGTGAGTGAGGTGCTGGTCCAGGTTGGCGATTCGGTTTCCGAAGGCACGCCGATCGTCGAACTTGTGGCCAGCGCGGAGGCCGGCGCAGCGGCGGCACCGCCGGCCAGCGAACCGCCGCCCGCGCCGGCTCCAGCCGCTGCTAAGCCGGCCGGGCGAGCGCCGAGCGAGGAATCGGGCCATGCGCCGGCCGAAGGCGCTGACGTCCAGGCCCAGGTCGTTGTGCTTGGCTCGGGACCCGGCGGCTACACCGCGGCTTTTCGGGCGGCGGACCTGGGACTGGAAACCGTGCTCATCGAACGGTACCCGGCACTCGGCGGCGTCTGCCTCAATGTCGGCTGCATTCCCTCGAAAGCCCTGCTGCACACCGCAGCGGTCATCGACGAAGCGGCGGCGATGGCGGACCACGGCGTCAGCTTCGGGACACCCACCATCGATCTGGACAAGCTGCGCGGGTTTAAAGACTCGGTGGTGGGCCAGCTGACCGGCGGCCTCAAGGCGCTGGCCAAGAAGCGCAAGGTGACGGTGATCAAGGGGCACGGGCGCTTCAGCTCTCCTCATACGGTTGAGGTCACCGACGGTGACAAGGTCTCCCGCGTCGGCTTTGAAAAGGCGATCATTGCGGCAGGATCGCAGGCGATCAAGCTGCCGGGCATGCCCTGGGATGACCCGCGGCTGATGGATTCGACCGACGCCCTGGACCTCAGCGACATCCCCGAGCGTATGCTGATTATCGGCGGCGGCATCATTGGCATGGAGATGGCCAGCGTTTACGCGGCGCTGGGCACCCGGGTGACCATCTGCGAGCTGATGGATCAGCTGATGCCGGGCGCGGACCTCGATCTGGTGAAACCCTTTCATCGTTTTGTCAAAAGCCGCTACGAAAACATCTTTCTCAAGACCCGGGTGACTTCGGTGGTGGCCGAAGATGCGGGGCTCAAAGCGAGCTTTGAAGGTGATCAGGCGCCCGCCGAGGACACCTTCGATCGGATCCTCGTCGCCGTGGGGCGCAGCCCCAACGGCAAGAACATCGGGGCCGAGCTGGCGGGCGTCGACGTCTCTGATCGTGGCTTTATCAGCGTGGACCGCCAGCTGCGCACCAACGTCCCGCACATCTTTGCCATCGGCGACATCGTCGGTCAGCCGATGCTCGCGCACAAGGCGACCCACGAGGGCAAGGTGGCGGCGGAAGTCTGCGCGGGCATGAAGAGCGCCTTTGAAGCGCGAGTCATCCCGTCCGTGGCCTACACCGATCCGGAGGTGGCGTGGGTAGGCGTTACCGAACTGGAGGCCAAAGAGCAGGGGATTGCGGTCGAGAAAGGGGTGTTTCCCTGGGCCGCCAGCGGCCGTGCGCTAGGGCTGGCCCGCAGCGAGGGCATGACCAAGCTGTTGTTCGATCCCGAAACTGAGCGGGTTGTCGGCGGGGGGATCGTCGGTCCCCATGCCGGAGACCTGATCGCGGAAGTTGGACTTGCCATCGAGATGGGCTGCGACGCTGCGGATGTGGGTTTGACGATCCACCCACATCCCACGCTGTCCGAAACCGTGGCCTTTTCTGCCGAAGCGTTTGAAGGCACCATTACCGACCTGTATATGCCTAAAAAGGCGGCCAACTAAGGTATCCAGAAACATGAGACAGAGACTGCATCTCCACACCGCACTGCTGGTGCTGCTCGCCATCGCGCTGGCCGGCTGTGCCGTGTCGCCACGGGCAGGCTATCGCGCCAACCAGCTCGATGACATGACGCAGGAAACGATCTATCGCTTCCAGGAAACCGATCCGGGCATCGAACGATTGTTCGACACCGCGGTTGGCTACGCGGTCTTTCCAACGATCGGCGCCGGCGCGGCCGGTGTGGGCGGCGCCTACGGCCGGGGGCAGGTCTACGAGCGCGGCAATTTTATCGGCTATTGCGACATGACCCAGGCCAGCGTCGGCATTCAGCTGGGTGGCCAGGCCTACAGTGAGGTGATTTTCTTCAACTCTCAGGACGCCATGGACTGGTTCAAGTCTGGCGAGTTTAGCTTCTCGGGCCAGGCGTCAGCCGTTGCGCTGCGTGAGGGCGTGTCGGCCAACGCGAACTTTCGCAACGGGGTCGCCGTTTACACCCAGGCCAAGGGTGGCCTGATGTATCAGGCCTCGATCGGCGGTCAGAAATTCCGCTTCGAGCCAATCCGCTGAGGGTGGTCGTTTCCATCGTCCTCCGGCGGCGGGGAAGGCAAATCGGCAGTGCCTGAGATTCCGGAAAATGCCCGTTGGATCGGCTATATCGGGGCGCTGCCGCTGCTCGTGTTCTCCGTCAGCTTTGTCGCGGGAGGGCCGATTTTCCCCGGCTTTGCGCTCCTTGGCTTTATGATCTACTCGGGTTTGGTGCTGGCCTTTCTGGGCGGGATTCGCTGGGGTGCGGGCATGGTGCTGGACCACCTCAGAACGCGCGAGCTCGTGCTGGCCATGGTGCCTGTGGCGCTGGCCTTTATCTCCCTGGTGCTGGAGCCGCGGTGGGGCGTTCTGCTGCTCGGCGTCAGCTATCTGGCGGCGTGGCTGTTCGGGCTGGTTGCGGCGCCAACCGGGGCTCCGCGCTGGTATCCCATCCTGCGTACCCAGCTCACGGTTCCGGCGCTCGTTTGTCACGCGATCCTTGCTTACGGGCTGTATTTCTAAGCCGAGCAAAAAACCGGCTAAACGGCGCGCCAGCGCCGATGCAGGACTTCGCTGGTCCAGCTTGCAATAAACCTGTCACAGTTCTTATGATGGGCGCCTGACCCTCCCCGTAAAAGGACTGACCGCGATGCGCATTTCAGGGATAACTCTCGCGATGCTGGTGGTTTTGGTCGGCTGTGGCGGCGGTAGTAATGCCCCCGGCGCCGTCGACGCCCCTCCCGTAACCAACGACAACGGACAGCCAACCACCGGCGTGCTGACCGCGGTTTTTGCGCCGTCGGACGGCGTGGTTCCTTTGCCGAACAACCTGCTCTTCTCGGGTACCGGTGACCTGACGCTCAACCTGCCTATCGCCGACCCCACCGATCCGGCGTCGGGGCCGCTGCTGGCGATCAACGCGCTTGACGGTTGGGGCACTACCACACCCTGGCAAGCCAGCTTCTCCAGCTCGATCGACGCCAGTACGGTGCTGCCGGGACAAACCGTCCGGCTCTTTGAGGTGGCGCTAGCACAGCCGGCCGGTCCGGTAGTGGCCGTCATCGAGGAGCTGACGCCCGGGGTCGATTTTGTCACGACCGTTTCTACCACCAATCCGTTGGAACAGTCGATTGTCATCGTGCCCATCCGGCCGCTGAAAGAGATCACCACGTACATGGCCGTGATCACGCGTGGCGTCACCGACCTCGTCGGCAACAACGCCACGCCCGACCAGCAGTATTTCCTCGCGCAGCGGACCGAGCCGCTGGTTGACGATACCGGGGCCAGCACCGATCCACTGCTGACCGACTCCTTGGCACAGGCGCTAGAGCCGCTGCGCCAGCTAACCAATGCTCAGGAGGCGGCGCTCGCCACCGTGGGTATCCCGTCCGACGACGTGGTCGTGAGCTGGGTTGCCACCACCCAATCGATTACGCCGGTGCTCAACGCGGTGCGCGGCACCATCAACCCGCAGCCGTCGCAGTTCGCCTTCAGCGGCCTGACCACGGCTGCGCTTGGGCTGAACGGCATCGCCGATATCTACATCGGCGTTATGTCGGTGCCTTACTACCTGGACACACCAACCGCTACGAACCCAACCGCGATTCTTGGCGGCAGCTGGGAGGCGTCGCCCGGAGCCTATGTCCCGCCCTTCGACACGCTGGGGCTGGATCCCACCTCAACCAACGTGACGTTTCTCAATCCAATCCCGGTGGTGAAGTCGACCCAGACCATCCCGGTGCTGGCCACCCTACCCAATGCGGCCAGCGGCATGTCGCGCCCGCCGGCGGGCTGGCCGGTAGTGATCTACCAGCACGGCATCACGCGAGATCGAACCGATGCGCTGGCGGTGGCCGAGGCCATGGCCGCCACGGGCTTTGCGGTGATTTCCATCGATCAGCCGCTGCACGGGATTGTGCCAACTGGCGGCCCGCTGGACGCGCTCTATGTCGAAAATACCCCGTTTGGGCCGCTCGCTGACGAACGGACCTTTGACGCAGATTTTGCTGACAACGCTACGGGAGCTCAGGGCCCGGACGGATTGATCGACGCCTCCGGGACCTACTTCATTAATCTGACGAGCCTGCTGACTTCGCGAGACAACAATCGCCAGGCGCAGGCGGACCTCAGCGTCCTGGCGGTGAGCCTCGGAACCATGGATCTCGACGGTGACGGTCAGTCTGACCTCGACGACTCGCAGGTACGATTCGTTGGACAGTCGCTCGGCGCGATCAACGGCATCCCCTTCCTGGCGGTGGAAGGCGCACGCTTCGACAGCGCGGTCCAGACGGGGGTGCTGTCAGTGCCCGGCGGCGGCATTGTCGGGCTGCTGCTCGGCTCTCCCGCCTTCGGCCCGTCTATCCTTGCCGGCCTCGCACAGAGTGGCATCGAGCCTGGCACCGAGGACTTCGATACATTTGTTCTCGCAGCCCAGACCGTGACCGACTCATCGGACCCCATCAACTGGGCTGCGCTGGCCGCGGCCGTGCAGCCGGTGTTGATTCAGGAAGTGGTGGGCAGCGCGTTCAGTCCACCGGATCAGGTGATACCCAATTCGGTACCTGGCTTCCCCTTATCCGGCACGGAGCCGCTGATCGCGGCGATGGGCCTTAACCCGATTACCCAAACCACGCAGAACCCCGACGGGATCCGCGGCGTGACTCGGTTCCTGGTGGGCGGACACGGTTCGATTCTCAGCCCTGATCCATCACCGGAGGCAACGCTCGAAATGCAAACGCAGGCCGCCAGCATGGTCGGCAGCAACGGCACAGCCGTTCAGGTTGTCGTCCCCGAAATCCTGGCTGGTAATTGAGGAGCAACTGATGAAAACGGACAATCACCATCGCTCAGCAGCCCGACTGGCCCCGGCTATTGCCCTGGCGGCGTCAATCACCACCCTGCCGGCCTTCGGTTTCGAATTCAGTACGGGGGAGCTGCAGGGTTACCTGGACACCACCATCTCCTACGGGGCCTCCTGGCGGGTCGAAGATCGCTGCCGGGATTGTGTCGGTAAGGCGGCACTGGACCCGCTGATCGGCTTTCGGCCGATCGAAGAACAGGTGGCCGCACCCGGGCGGTTTTCCGTCAACAACGACTCAGGCAATCTGAACTACGACGACGGCGACCTCATTACCCATGCCGTCGCCCTGACCAGCGAGCTGTCGCTGACGTACCGCGATTTCGGCGGCTTCTTTCGCTTCTCCAGCTTCTACGATTTCGAAAACACGGGCAGCTTCCTGGCGCCTCGTGACGGCGCCTTCGGTGACGCGCGTGAGTTTGTCGGGGAAGACACCCGGTTGCTCGACGCTTTTCTGTTCTACGATTTTTCGATTGGCAACAACCCCGGCACCGTGCGCCTGGGTCGCCAGGTGGTGAACTGGGGCGAAAGCGCGTTTATCCAGGGCGGTATCAACATCGTGAACCCGGTAGACGTCTCGCGGCTGCGGGTGGCTGGCGCTGAGCTGCGGCAGGCGTTTCTGCCGGTGGACTCGCTCTGGGCCTCTCTCAGCCTGACCGAAAACCTGTCGGTCGAAGCGGTGGTCCAGTTTGAGTTCGAGCAGATCGATCCGGATCCGTCGGGCTCGTACTTCGGCACCAACGACTTTGGCACCCCCGGCGGCGACTTTGTCATGCTGGGGTTTGGCCTATTTCCTGAGCAAACGCCGGGCCTGACCGTTCCGCGGCGTTTTGACCGCAGCCCCGATGAATCCGGCCAGTTTGGAGTGGCGTTCCGCTACTACTCGCCGGAACTGAACGACACCGAGTTCGGGTTCTACTACATGCGCTACCACAGCCGGCTGCCGCTGCTGTCGGGTATTGCTGTGACAGACTCCAACGCGGATTCTGCCCGCTACTTTGTGGAGTATCCGGAAGATATCGAGATGTTCGGCCTAAGCTGGAACACGGAGATCGGCGGCTGGGCGTTTGCCGGCGAGATTTCCTACCGCGATAATCAGCCGCTGCAGATCGACGACGTGGAGCTCCTGTTTGCCGCTCTCTCGCCGCTGAACGCAGCCATCCCGGCGCCGGCTGATCGTTTCATCAGCCAGCTTGGAACCGTGGCCCCTGGACAGGAGATCCGTGGCTGGGAAGAGCACGAGTTCACTCAGCTGCAATTCAGCCTGTCGCGCGTGTTCGGATCGACGCTGGGATCTGACCAGGCGGTGTTCCTGGCGGAGTTCGGCGTCACCCAGGTTTGGGACCTCCCCTCGCAGGACGTGCTTCGCTACCAGGGTCCTGGTACCGACACCGGCGGTGGCGCTGACCTGCTTACCGGTGGCGCCCTTCGCAACCCGGTAACTCAGGCGACGGGTTTTCCGGACAAAACATCCTGGGGCTACCGCCTCTTGGGTCGACTGGACTACAACTCTGCCTTCGGCAGCGCGTACAACCTGTTTCCACAAATCGCGTTCAACCACGACGTCAGCGGCACAAGCCCGGGGCCGGGCGGTGCCTTCATTGAGGATCGCAAGTCGCTGACCCTGAGCCTCGGCGCGTCCTACCTGGAAAAATGGCGGGGTGACGTTGGCTACACCCGCTTTTACGGAGCCGGACTGCAAAACCTGCTGCAGGACAGGGACTTTGTGTCGGCCTCCATCAGCTATGCCTTTTAATCGGAGTTATTCATGAAAAGTCGATTGGTTCTTACCGCTCTGGCGGCCGCATTTGCGGGCAGTGTTCTCGCCGGCGCCAAGCCTGATCAGGTAGACAGACTGGACGGTGATCTGACCCCCATGGGTTCAGAGCGTGCCGGCAACGCGGACGGAACAATTCCTGCGTGGGAGGGCGGCATCACCGAGCCGCCGGCGGGCTACAGCCCCGGCGATCATCACCCCGATCCGTTCCCCGGCGATGAGGTCATGTTTGCCATCACGGGTGCCAACGTCGGTGAGTACGAAGAATTCCTGTCTCCGGGTCAGATCGCGATGCTCAAGCGCTACGACACCTACCGGATGGACGTTTATCCCTCGCGGCGCAGCGCCAGCTTCCCTGAGCGCACCTACGAGATGACCAAAAAGAACGGCGCCACCGGCAAGATCGTTGCTGACGGCGAGGGTGTGGTTAACGTCGCTGAAGGGTTTCCGTTTCCGTTTCCGGAGACGCCCTACGAGCTGATGTGGAATCACAAGCTCAAGTACAAGGGCACCGGCGGGTTCCGCTACAACAACCAGGTGGCGCCTACGGCCGACGGCAAGTACACCGCCGTCAAGCTGCGTGAGGAACTGCTCGGCCTCTACTACGAGGAAGGCAACACGCTGGCGGACGTCAACAACATCCTGCTGTATTTCTACCAGGTGGTTGAGTCACCGGCGCGGCTCGCCGGCAACGTGCTGCTGGTTCACGAGACCCTGAACCAGATCGAGCAGTTCCGCCAGGCGTGGATCTACAACCCCGGTCAGCGTCGGGTTCGGCGTGCACCCAACGTCGCGTACGACAACCCCGGCACGGCGTCTGACGGTCTGCGTACCAACGACATGACCGACATGTTCAACGGCGCGATGGATCGCTTTAACTGGGAGATGAAAGGCAAGCGCGAAATGTACGTGCCCTACAACTCGTACAAAGCTCACCAGGAGGGGCTCAGCTACGACGACTTCGTGCGGCCCGGACACCTGAACCCCGATCTGATGCGCTACGAGAAACACCGCGTGTGGGTGTTTGAAGGCACACTGAAAAATGGCCAGCGGCACATCAACAGCCGCCGGACCTACTACCTCGACGAGGACAGCTACCAGATCGTTCTGATTGACCACTACGATGGCCGGGACGAGCTGTGGCGCTTCTCCGAGGCCCACGGCGTTAACTACTACGAAGTGCCGACGTACTGGAGCACAGTTGAGGTCCATCACGATCTGCAGTCGGGCCGCTATGTGGCGGTGGGTCTGGACAACAACGACGACGTGAACGTGTTTGACAAGCCGGGCAATCCAGGGGACTACACCCCGCAAGCCCTGCGCACCCGCGGCCGGCGATAAGTTGCGGAAAGCGTTGTCTTGGCGCGGCCTGGCCGCGCTGATGTCCATAGCCGTGCTGTCATACGGTGCGGTGCTGGCGCAGGGCGATGACGAGTCGGACACCTCGTTGTTCAACTCCAGCGTTGTCTCAGCCGAGGCTATGCCCCGCGCCGGCGAGTCCATGCTGCTCGATGTGGCCACGACCGGCAGCGGGCTGGTGGCGGTCGGTGAGCGAGGGCATATCCTGCGCTCGACTGACGGCGATAGCTGGGAGCAGGTGGCGGACGTTCCGACTCGCTCCACGCTGACTGCGGTCTTCAGTCTGGGTGATCGGGTTTGGGCAGCCGGGCATGACCAGGTGATTGTGCACAGTGCTGACGGGGGGCAGAGCTGGCAGCGCCAGTATGCGAGCCCTGACGTCTTCGATCCCGAGGCAAACAGCCCTCTGCTCGATATCTTTTTCCTCGATGAGCAGCGCGGCTTTGCCGTCGGCGCCTACGCGGTTTTCCTCCGAACTTCTGACGGTGGTCAAAGCTGGGAAGTGGCCAGCCTGGAGCTCGCTGACGATGTGGAGGACGAAGGCGCGTCGGAGGAAGATGACGCAGCAGCCGCCAACGACCCTTACGCCTACGACGACTTCGACATTGGCGTCGACTACCATCTCAACGGCATGACCCAACTCGATGACGGCACGCTGTACATCGCGGCGGAGCAGGGTAACGGCTATCGCAGCAGTGATGACGGCGAAACGTGGCAGGAGCTAGTGCTCCCTTACGGCGGCTCGATGTTCGGCGCGGTGACGCTGGCACAGGACCAGCTGCTGACCTACGGGCTGCGGGGCAACGCGTTTATTTCCGTCGATGCCGGCGGCAGCTGGCAACAGCTCGACACCGATTCGCTCAATTCCCTGAACGGCGCGGTCCAGCTCGGCAGTGGTGAGGTGGTGATGGTTGGCGTAAACGGCGAGGTGCTGGTGCTGGCCGACAATCAGATCCGCTCTCTTGAGCTCGCCGAGGGCAACGACATCGCTGCGGTGGTGGCCGTCGATTCGGGGCTGGTGATGGTTGGCGAGGGCGGCAGCTGGCGCTACCCGCTTGAGCAGGTGCTGCAATGAGCGTTCCACACGAAGCAGGTCACGTTGGGGGGCTGACCGGCGTCCTGGAGCGCGCCATCTTTGGTGCCCGAGTGCCGATCCTGCTGCTGTTTGCGGCGATCACGGCGGTGATGGGTTTTTACGCGTCGCAACTTCGGGTGGACGCCGGCTTTAAGAAGCAGCTGCCCCTGCAGCACGAGTACATGCAGACGTTCCTCGACTATGAGGCGGAGTATGGCGGCGCCAACCGGCTGCTCGTGGCGGTAATGGCCGAAGACGGCAACATGTTCACGCCCGAGTTTTTTGCCGCCATCGAGGGCATCACCAACGAAGTGTTCTTTGTCCCGGGCGTCAACCGGGCGAGCGTCCGATCGATCTTCACGCCCAACGTGCGTTTTGTTGAGGTCGTCGAAGACGGGTTTGCCGGCGGCAACGTCATCCCCTCGGATTTTGCGCCCGGTGACGAGATGTTCGAGCGGGTGCGCGGCAACATCGTGAAGTCGGGGGTTGTGGGTCGTCTGGTGGCGGAAGACTTCGGCGGCGCCATGGTCTGGGCCGATCTGATGGAAGAGGACCCGGCAACCGGCGAAATGCTCGACTACCAGCGGGTGGCGGCGGATCTTGAGAAAATCCGCGAGCAGTTTGCGACCGAAGGCCTGTCGGTTCACATCATCGGATTTGCCAAGATTGTCGGGGACATTGCGGAAGGCGCCAAGTCCGTTATCTGGTTCTTTGGTGTGGCCCTCGTGATTACCGCAATCCTTCTGTATCTCTATTGCGGGTCGCTCAAGCTCACCATGCTGCCGCTGCTGTGCTCGGTGGTTGCCGTAATCTGGCAGCTGGGTGCGCTGAAGCTTCTTGGCTTTGGCATCGACCCGATGAACATCCTGACGCCGTTCCTGATTTTTGCGATCGGCGTCAGCCATGGCGTCCAGATGATCAACGCCTGGAGCTGCGAGGTCATGTACGGGCAGTTTGAGCCGCTGGCCCCAGGGGTTGAGCCAAAGAGCGCCAGCTCCATGACGGCCTGCCGCAAAACCTTCCGCAGCCTGCTCGCGCCGGGCGCGATTGCGCTGCTGTCGGACACCATCGGCTTCCTGACCATCCTGTTTATCGAAATCCGGATCATCCGCGAGCTGGCGACCACAGCCTCGATCGGTGTTGCGCTGATTATCCTGACCAACCTGGTGCTGCTGCCGATTTTGCTGTCGCTGGTGAAAATCCGCGACGTTGAGACCTGGCGTGACGCCCAGGATCGACGCAGCGAGCGCCTCGATCGGCTGTGGCGTGCCCTGAGCCGACTAACCGATACGCCGGTTGCCGCGACCGCGCTGTTGGTAGCCGCCGGGCTGTTTGCGTTTGGCTATATCAAAGGCCAGGACATGCAGATCGGCGACTCGCAGGCTGGTGTGCCGGAGCTGCGGCCCGATTCACGCTATAACCAGGATGCGGACGTTATCTCTTCCCGCTTTTCGCTGGGCGTAGACTCCGTGTCGGTGATTGTAGAGGCGAGCCCGCAGGCCTGTACCGAAGACTTCCTGGCGATGGAAAACATCGATCGTTTCGCCTGGCACATGTACAACGTGCCCGGCGTTCAGCAGGTGATCACGCTGCCCTGGGTGGCCAAAACCATCAACTCAGGGTGGAACGAAGGCAACATGCGCTGGCGCGTCCTGCCGCGCGATAACTTTGTGATGCGGCAGAACCTTCAGTCGATCGAGACAGATACGGGTCTGCTGAACGCCAACTGTGACGCGATGCCGGTCATCGTGTTTACCGAGGACCACAAGGCACAGACCATCACTCGGGTAGTTGACGCGGTCAAAGACTATCGCCGCCAGTATGACGTAGGCAGCGAGAGCGAGGTCGCTGCGGGTCTCGGCAACCCGGGCCAGACCATTACCCTCTATGAGCCCAAGCCGAAAGAGGAGCTCGGCAAAGGCGAGGTCAACTTCCGCCTGGGAACGGGCAACGTTGGGGTGGCGGCAGCTACCAACGAGGTTGTTGGCGCAGCACAGTTCCCCATGCTGGTGCTGGTCTACCTGGCGATCATCATCCTGTGCAGCATCACCTTCCGGTCGCTGCGCGGCACCATCTGTATCGTCGTGCCGCTGGCGCTCGTTTCCGTGCTGGCTTACGCGCTGATGGCTGCTCTCGGTATTGGCCTTAAAACGAACACGCTGCCGGTGGTGGCGCTCGGTGTGGGTATCGGTGTGGATTACGGCATCTATATCTACAGCCGGCTGTCGGACTGCCTGAAGGGTGGGATGGACCTCAAAGAGGCCTACTTCCACGCGCTGAAGCAAACGGGCAAGCCCGTGGTCTTTACCGCCTTCACGCTGGCCATAGGCGTCGGCACCTGGATCTTCTCGGCGCTCCAGTTCCAGGCTGACATGGGCAAACTGCTGGCGTTCATGTTCTTCCTGAATATGGTCAGCGCAGTGGTTCTGCTGCCGGCATTGGCTCGATTCCTCCTGCCGTCAAACCCGAAGGCTGCGCCCGAGACGACGCCCGTCGAACAGCCCGCCTGACCGCGGCCGGTCAGCCGACCGGCCGTCAAATCTCAGTATTGATAGCCCAGCCGTCGGTAAACGAAGCCCATCAGCCAGGCTGGGCCGATCATCAGAAACTGCACATCTTCAAAAAACGAGGGTTTGGCACCCTCGATCCGGTGGCCGATGAACTGCCCGATCCAGGCCAGCACAAAGACCACCGCTCCAGCCCAACCGAGCGAAATACCCGAGTCGGCTAGCCCGCTGGCGGTGAGCACCACCACCGCGTTAAACGCGAGAAGTCCGAGCGCCAGCGATGGCGACAAAACCAGGTAGTAAGCCTGCCCAAGTGCCATCACCACCAGGCCCCAGGTCCAGGCGTCGGGTAAGGGGCCGTTCGGCACAGCGCTCAGCAGCGCGTAGACGCTCCAGTAGATCAGGGGTACGCAGACCCAGTGGATCTGTTTGTTGACCGGATTCTGGTGGCTGACGCCGTATTGCTCAAACCAGGTGTGGACGGATTTCATAACAGGGGATTCCAACGCT
>JBCDKA010000064.1:0-20818 GCA_038747195.1 Pseudomonadota bacterium | reverse complement strand
TAGCGCTCCGCGGCCTTCAGCGTCTGGCGCCGGGTGTAGTGCGCCGGAATCTGATCGGCATATTGCCGACCGGCCTCCAGGTAATAGCCGTGAACCCGGTTGTAGCCGACCTTCAGCGTGGCGATGCCGGAGGCCTCTCGCTCGCGCTGCTCCAAGTCGTCCAGATACTGGTTGGCGTCACGCGACAGGTTTCGCAGCTCGTCGAGCTCAGCGTCAAAACCTTCCGCGACCACGCCGCCGTCGCGGATCAGCACCGGCGGCGTTTCCACCAGTGCTCGCGTCAGCAAATCCTGAAGAGCCGGCTGGGGAGCGGTGGCGATGGCCAGTTCCGCAATTCTTGGGCTGTCGAGGGCAGCCAGCTGCGGCGCAAGCTCCGGCAGCAAGCCCAGCGCGTCGCGCAGCGTGGCCAGATCGCGCGGCCGCGCGCTCCTGAGACCGATCCGGGTGATGATTCGTTCGATGTCTCCAACCGCCCGCAGAAGCTCGCGGAGCGATTCGAAGCGCCCGTTGATCAGCAACACCTCAATAGCCTGATAGCGGAGTTTCAGCGTCTGCTGCCGGCGTATCGGCTGGCCGAGCCAGCGGCGCAGCATCCGGGATCCCATGGGGGTGACGCTGCTATCCAGGACGCCTGCGAGCGTATGTGCATCGCGTCCTTCCGGATGCTGGGTCAGCTCGAGGTTGCGTCGCGTGGCGGCGTCGATTGCCAGCAGACTGTCGCGTCGTTCAACCCGCAGGCTCGACAGGTGGGGGAGGGCGCTTCGCTGCGTTTGTTTGACGTATTGGAGCAGGGCGCCGGCGGCCCCGAGGGCGGCACTCAAGGCGTCGCAGCCGAAGCCCGAGAGATCGCGCGTCGCAAAATTCTCACACAGCGCGCGCTCGGCGGCGTCGCGTTCGAAGTGCCACGGCGGCAGGGTGCTGTGGCCGCGGCCCCGGGTCAGCAGCTTCGGCGGGGAAGCGTCTTCGCTGGTGAGCACCTCAGCCGGATCGAGGCGCTCGAGCTCCGCCAGCATCGCCTCTTGATCGGGCACCTCCATCAGGTGAAACCGGCCGCTGGCCATGTCCAGCCAGGCCAGACCGATCGGACTGTTTCCCGCCACGGCCAGCAGAAAGTTGTCCTGCCGATCCGGCAGCAGCGCTTCGTCGGTGACGGTCCCCGGCGTGACGACCCGAACGACCTTGCGCTCGACGGGCCCCTTCGCCGTGTTCGGATCGCCCACCTGTTCGCAGATGGCGGCGGACTCACCCAGACGGATCAGCCGGGCGAGGTAGTTGTCCACCGCGTGATACGGCACGCCTGCCATCGGAATGGGCTGGCCGTCCGGCGATACGCCACGTTTGGTCAGCGTGATATCGAGCAGGCTGGCGGCGCGACGAGCATCCTCGAAGAACACCTCGTAGAAGTCCCCCATACGAAAGAGCAGCAGGATGTCGGGAAACTCGGCCTTGATCGCCAGATACTGCTTCATCAGCGGCGTGTGACCGGCGGTGTTCGCGGCCGGTTTTTGGGTCGCTGTGGAGGGCATAGTGGACGTCGGGCGGGACCTGTCAGGCTTCGGGTCGGGGAGGCGAAAGTGTACAGTAAGCGGCCCCGAGGAGGCACCCGATCATGCAGGAACCGTCGCTGACCGAATTCGCCCGCAGGCTCTCCAGCTCGCTGCAAGAGGCGAACATCAGGCTGATGACCGCCGAATCCTGCACCGGGGGCTGGATGGCCAAAGTCGCCACCGACCTGGCCGGCAGCTCCGACTGGTTTGAGGGCGGGGTGGTCTCCTACAGCAACGCGCTCAAGATGCGCTTGCTGGGTGTGGAGGAAGCGGTGCTCGCTGCGCACGGAGCGGTGAGCGAGCCGGTCGTGCGGGCCATGGCGCTGGGGGCGGCAGCACTTGGCGCCTGTGATGCCGCCATTGCCGTCAGCGGCGTGGCCGGCCCCGGTGGCGGCAGTGAAGAAAAGCCGGTGGGGCTGGTCTGGTTTGGATTTTTCCTGGTCGGCCGCTGCTGGGCGGAGAGCTGTCGCTTTGACGGCGACCGAGATCAGGTCAGGCGCCAGTCGGTGGCCTTTGCGTTCAATCACTTACATCAGGCGCTGACCCGGCATTTGAGCGGAAGCTGACGTTTTTTCAGGTGGCTGACTGATACCCAAAACTGAAGGGCTGTGGGATAATGACTCGCTTTCCCGCCAACCCCCCACCACAGTTTCGAGGTATCAATGGAAGACAACAAAAAGCGCGCTCTGGCAGCAGCTCTGGGCCAGATTGAAAAGCAGTTCGGCAAAGGCGCGGTCATGCGCATGGGCGACGACACCGCGGCCGACATCGACGTCATCTCCAGCGGGTCATTGAAGCTCGATGTGGCTCTGGGTATTGGTGGGTACCCGAAAGGCCGTGTCGTCGAGATCTATGGTCCGGAATCCAGCGGTAAGACGACGCTCACCCTGCAGGCGATCGCCGAATGTCAGAAGGCCGGCGGCACCGCGGCCTTTATCGACGCTGAGCACGCGCTCGATCCCAGCTACGCAGAGAAGTTGGGTGTCAATATCGACGATCTGCTGGTGTCTCAGCCGGACACTGGCGAGCAGGCGCTCGAAATTGCCGACATGCTGGTGCGGTCCAGCGCCATCGACATTATCGTCGTCGACTCCGTGGCAGCACTGACGCCGAAGGCGGAGATCGAAGGTGAGATGGGCGACTCGCACGTCGGCCTGCAGGCCCGCCTGATGTCTCAGGCGCTGCGGAAGCTCACCGCGAACATCAAGCGGTCGAACACGCTGGTGATGTTTATCAACCAGATCCGCATGAAGATCGGCGTGATGTTCGGCAGCCCGGAGACCACAACCGGCGGCAACGCGCTGAAATTCTATTCCTCCGTTCGCCTGGACATCCGCCGCATTGGCGCGGTGAAGCGGGGCGATGAGGTGATCGGCAACGACACGCGGGTCAAGGTGGTGAAAAACAAAACCGCCCCGCCGTTCCGCAAAGCCGAATTTGAGATTCTCTACGGAGAGGGCGTGTCGCGCGAGGGTGAGGTGATCGACCTGGGCGTCGAGCACAACATCGTGGACAAGGCCGGCGCCTGGTATTCCTACAACAGCGACCGCATTGGCCAGGGTAAAGACAACGTGCGGAACTTCCTCAAGGACAATCCGGACCTGATGGCTGAGATTGAGGGCAGGATCCGCGCTGAGCTGCTGGGCAGCGACGTTGAGATGGATCAGGACGCTGAGCCCACGCCCGAAGAGGCCTGAAGCTGTCGGACGAGGTACCGCAGCAGCGTTCTGAGACCAATCCGGAAGCCGAGTTTGACGAAGCGTTTCGTCAGGCCAGGCATCGGGCGGTCGCCTGGTTGTCCCGCCGGGAGTATGCCACCGGCGAGATGCGCCAGAAGCTTGAGCAGCAGGGGGCGTTTCCCAGCGACGTTGCGGAGCACACCATGGAATGGCTGCTCCGCAACGATCTGATCAGCAACGAGCGTTTCAGCGAGGCATTCTGCCGACGGCGGGCCCGACAGGGATACGGGCCACAGCGGGTAAGGATGGAGCTTCGGCAGCGGGGGGTCCCATCGCCGCTGGTGAGCCTGGCGCTGGAGGCGGAAAGCTGGCATGAAGCGGCGCAGACGGCGTGGCACAAGCGCTTTAAGTCCGTGCCGCCGGAGAGCGCCAAAGAGCGGGCCCGGCAGCAAAAATACCTTGCGCAGCGGGGCTTCAGCCACGATATCATCCGCACTGTCATCCGATAAGCCGATCATTGTTCCATGACCAGTAGCTCCGACCTTCGGGCCAGCTTTATTCAATTTTTTGCCGAGCACGAACATCAGGTGGTGGCCAGCAGCCCGCTGGTGCCTGCCAACGACCCCACCTTGCTCTTCACCAACGCCGGCATGGTGCAGTTTAAGGACGTGTTTCTGGGCGCGGAGCAGCGACCGTACCAGCGGGCGGTCTCGTCGCAGCGCTGCGTACGGGCCGGTGGCAAGCACAACGACCTGGACGAGGTGGGCTACACCGCGCGGCATCACACGTTCTTTGAAATGCTGGGCAATTTCAGCTTTGGCGATTACTTCAAAGAGGAAGCGATCTCCTACGCTTGGCAATTCCTGACGGAGGTGCTCAAGCTTCCGGAAGAAAAGCTGCTGGTCACCGTGTATGAAAGTGATGACGAGGCGTTTGATCTCTGGACCGGCAAGATGGGTATTCCGGCGGAGAAGGTGCTGCGCATCGGCGATAAGCCGGGAGGCAAACCGTTTGAGAGCGACAACTTCTGGGCCATGGGCGACACTGGGCCTTGCGGTCCTTGCTCAGAGATATTTTATGACCACGGCGATCATGTCGCAGGCGGCCCGCCGGGGTCCGCGGACGAGGACGGCGATCGCTTTATCGAGATCTGGAACCTGGTGTTCATGCAGTTCGACCGCGACGCCAGTGGCGAGATGCGGCCGCTGCCCAAACCCTGCGTGGACACGGGCATGGGGCTGGAGCGCCTGGCTGCGATCCTGCAGGGCAAACACTCCAACTACGAAACAGACACCTTTCAGGCCCTGATTACCGCCGCGGCGGAGCTCACCGGCACCGATGATCGGGACGACAACTCGCTGAAGGTGATCGCCGACCACATTCGCGCTTGCTCGTTTCTCATTGTCGACGGCGTTCTGCCGGCTAATGAGGGTCGCGGCTACGTGCTGCGCCGCATCATCCGGCGCGCGATTCGGCATGGCTATAAGCTCGGTCAGAAAGGGCCGTTCTTTGCCGCGCTGGTGCCAGCGCTCGACGCGCAGATGGGCGAAGCGTACCCGGAACTCCGCGCCAAGGTGGCCTTCGTTCAGCGTGTGCTGACGAACGAAGAGGAGCGCTTCTCCGAAACGCTCGAAAACGGCATGAAGCTGCTGGACGACGCCATTGCTGGGCTTTCGAGCGAGCAGATTCCGGGAGACACCGCCTTCAAACTCTACGACACCTACGGTTTTCCGGTGGATCTGACCGCCGACGTGGCCCGCGAGCGAGGCCTGACGGTGGATCAGCCGGGTTTCGATGCCGCCATGGACGTGCAGCGCAAACAGTCCCAGGCCGCCAGCCAGTTCAAGACCGGCGGCGCCGTGGACGGCGAGCTGCTGGCCAGCCTGCCGGCGCCGGAGTTTTTAGGCTACCAGCACCTGGAAGGGGTTTCCGCGCAGGTGACCGGCTTGATGGTCGACGGTCGATCGGTGGAGCGCGTCTCCGGTGACGTGGAAGCGACGGTCTTTTTGACCCAGACGCCGTTTTATGCCGAATCGGGCGGACAGGTCGGCGATCAGGGCGCTCTGACCGGTGACGGACTGGTGTTTACCGTTGATGACACCCAGAAACTGGCCGGTGTGCACCACGCGCATATCGGCAGGCTGAAATCGGGTGAGCTGTCCGTGGGACAAGTGGTTAACGCCAGTATCGACGTGGCGCGCCGCGAAGCCATTGTCCTGAATCACAGCGGGACGCACCTGCTGCACGCCGCGCTGCGACAGGTGCTGGGTGAGCACGTAGAGCAGAAGGGATCACTGGTGGCGCCAGACAGGCTCCGCTTTGATTTCTCGCATTTTGAACCGGTGACGCCCGACGAAATCCTGCAGCTTGAGCGCATGGTGAATCGGGAGATTCGGGCCAATGCTGCCGCGGACGTCAACCTGATGAGCTTTGACCAGGCGCTCGAAACGGGCGCCATGGCGCTTTTCGGTGAGAAATATGGCGACGAGGTTCGCGTGCTTCGGTTTGGCGATTTCTCCATCGAGCTCTGCGGCGGTACGCACGTCCAGCGGGTGGGGGATATCGGTCTGCTCAAGATCGTAAGCGAATCGGGGATCGCAGCGGGTGTGCGGCGCATCGAGGCGGTGACCGGCGACGGCGCGCTCGATTATGTTGCGAGCCAGGAGGCCGCGCTCAGTGAGGCGGCATCATTGGTGAAAGGCTCCGCGGCGGACGTGCCGGCGAAGGTGCGGCAGCTTATGGAGAAGTCGCGCGAGCTGGAAAAAGCGCTGGCTGCCGCTAGAGCGAGTCTGGCGAGCAAAGCGGGCGGTGATCTGTCTGAGCAGGCCGTTGAGGTCGGTGGCATCAAGGTGGTGGCAGCCCGGCTGGAGGGTGTTAAGCCGCAGGAGTTACGGCAGATGGTCGACAAGCTCAAAGACAAGCTTCAGACCGCGGCAATTGTGCTCGCCGTGGCTGACGACGCGAAGGTGCAGCTTGCGGCCGGCGTAACCGCTGATTCCACCGACCGGGTCAAGGCGGGTGATCTCGTGAATCACGTGGCGGCACAGGTGGGTGGTAAAGGGGGTGGTCGACCGGATATGGCTCAAGCTGGTGGCAGCGAGCCCGGCAATCTCGCCACGGCGCTCGACAGCGTGGTGCCTTGGGTGAAGGCGCAAACCGAAGGCTGAGACCCTTAAGTGGCGCGTTCCGCGTCGCGTTTTTCTATCGAATTAGCAAAGAGCCTTGCTTTATTTCCATATGTCGATTATCGTCGACATATGGATTTATTAAACGCCATCAACGCGCTGGGCGCGCTGGCACAAGAAAGTCGCCTCGCGACCTTTCGTCTGCTCGTCAGAGCCGGCGAAACGGGAATGGCCGCTGGTGACATCGCGCGAGAGCTGGGCGTGCCTCACAACACGCTGTCCAGTCATTTGGCCTGCCTGGCGAGGAGCGGCCTGGTGACGTCCCGGCGCCAAAGCCGAAGCATCATCTATCGGGTTGACTTCGCCGGCACGCGGGAGCTGCTGGCGTTTTTGCTTGAGGACTGCTGTCAGGGCCAACCGGAGGTATGTTCGCCGGCCATCGACAGCGCCTTGTCCGCCTGCTGCTCAGTTCAAGGCGCTGAGCCTGCACAACAGAAGAGGAATCACTGATGAAACGACTCCACGTACATCTGGACGTAGAAGACCTCCAGACGTCGATCGGGTTTTACTCAACCCTTTTTGCAGCGGACCCAGAGGTCATCGAGAAGGACTACGCCAGCTGGATGCTGGACGATCCTCGGATCAATTTTGCGGTCAGCACGCGCGCCGGTAGCCAAGGCGTCAGCCACCTCGGCATTCAGGTTGACGATGAGACAGAGCTGGAGGAGGTTTACCAGCGGCTTGACTCGGCCAACGGCGCCATTCTCGATGAGGGAACCACAACCTGTTGCTATGCCCGATCTACCAAACGATGGATCACCGACCCGCAGGGCGTGGCCTGGGAGACGTTCCTGACCCACGGTCGTACGGCGGTCTATGGGCACGAGCGTCACGAGCTTGATCAAGGTCAGCCTGAGTCAACCCGCTGCTGCTGAGCGCCTGACAGCCTCCACCGCCTGGAATCAAACGCAGGGAACCACCGATGACCACGGACGCCTCCCCAATGGGGCTCTTTGAACGCTGGCTTTCCTTGTGGGTTGGACTCGGCATTGCTGCAGGTATTGCGCTGGGCGCCCAGTTTCCGGGTGTTTTTGAGGCCGTTGCAGGCGTTGAATATGCCAGCGTCAATCTGGTGGTTGCGGTCCTGATCTGGGCCATGATTTACCCGATGATGGTGAACGTAGACTTCGCGTCACTCCGCGACGTCGGGCGCCGTCCCCGCGGGCTGTGCATCACGCTGGTGGTCAACTGGCTGATCAAACCCTTTTCCATGGCCGCCCTCGGCGTTCTGTTCTTTGAATATTTCTTTGCTGGCTTCGTTGCGCCGGAAACGGCCCGGGAGTACATCGCGGGCATGATCCTGCTGGGTGTTGCTCCCTGTACGGCGATGGTGTTTGTCTGGAGCCAGCTGGTGCGCGGGGATGCCAACTACACGCTGGTTCAGGTGTCGATCAACGATTTGATCATGGTCTTTGCCTTTGCGCCGCTGGCTGCGATGCTGCTTGGCATCACGGAAGTGGTGGTGCCCTGGCAAACTTTGCTGCTGTCGGTGCTGCTTTACGTGGTCACGCCGCTTGTGGCCGGCTACGTCACTCGGCGACTGCTGGGTGCGGCTCAAAAGCCAGAACGGGTCGCGGCATTCACCGATCGGATCAAACCCTTCTCCATCGTCGGACTCGTCGCTACGGTAGTGCTCCTGTTTGGATTTCAGGCCGAAAAAATCCTCGGGCAGCCGGGGGTGATCGCGTTGATCGCTGTGCCGCTCATCATTCAGAGCTATGGCATCTTCTTTGTCGCATACGGCTGGGCGTACTGGTGGCGCGTCCCTTTTGAGACCGCGGCGCCCGCGGCGCTCATTGGCACGTCCAACTTTTTTGAGCTGGCTGTGGCTGTGGCCATCAGTTTGTTTGGCCTTAACTCCGGCGCCGCGCTGGCGACGGTGGTTGGCGTGCTGGTGGAGGTGCCGGTCATGCTGTCCTTGGTGGCTCTGGCCAATCGAACCTGCTCGTACTTTCCCGCGCAGGGTGACCTGCTCGCGGAGACTCAAAACTCCTAAAGAACCCGCTCGCCAGGTGTGGCTGTCGGCGGTGCAACTGGCACCGTGATTCGATGCCTCAAGGTCGGGCTTGAACTGTATTTCAATATGTAATAATGTAATTACATGTTGACTAATAACAGTATGGATTCCATCTTCCAGGCGTTGGCGCATGAAACCCGGCGGACCATTCTGGATTTGCTCCGCGAGCATCCCGGCTTGACCGTTGGCCAGCTGGCGTCTCATTTCGACGTCAGCCGCATTGCCGTCATGAATCACCTTGGTGTCCTGGAAAAAGCGGGCCTGGTTGCCAGCGAAAAAGACCGCCGGTCGCGTCGGCTTTATCTCAACATCATGCCCATCCAGCTGATTTATGACCGTTGGACCGACGACTACAGCGGCCACTGGGCAGGGCGTCTGGCCTCCATCAAATACGCGGCCGAGCAGGCCGCGAAGGAAAAAAAATGACAACAAGCGACAGCAATAAGGCCATCTACCGGGTTGTGATCAACGCACCGATTGAGACCGTCTGGTCGGAGCTGGTAAAGACGGATCAGGTCCTGCCATTTTTCTTTGGGGCGGTATGCAAGACCCCCGAACAGCTTGAGGTTGGTGCCCCGGTGGCGATGCAGACCACCAACGGGAAATACCGAAGCGTGGTTGGCAAAGTGTTGGACTTCAGCCCGCCGCATCGTTACGCACATACCTTCAAATTCACGAACCATGACGATGCACCGTGCACGGTGACTTATGAACTTAAAGAGGTGGCCGAGGGCGTCGAGTTTTCGCTCATCACTACCAACGTTCCGGTGGGCACCAAAACTGAGAAAGGTATGGCTCAGGGCGGACCCTTCATCGTCAATACATTCAAGTCGGTGGTGGAGAACGGCCGCCCGACGTTCGGAGGCCGCCTGATGCTGGGCATCATCGGACTGGTTCAGCCGCTGACGCCGAAGGTCTGCCGCTCAGAAAACTGGTCTTTCGAAAAGATTCTGGAACTTTGAGGAGAAGCCATGTCCAGCGTTGAAAAACAACTCGAAACAATGTTCAAAAACCTCCCAGTTAAAACCGGTAAGAACCTGGAAGAATGGAAAAAAATGGTTGCCAAAAGCGGTCTGGGGAAACACGGGCAGGTCGTCAAGATGCTCAAGTCAGACCACGGTATTACCCATGGCTTCGCCAATCTGATTGCTTCGGAATGCCTCAAGGTGGCCGAACCCGTTGACCTGGTTGCGGCCCAGTACGCTGGCCCGAAAGCGGGCCTCAGGCCCCTGCATGACGCCATCGTGAAATTCGCCTCCGCGCTGGGTCCGGACGTGGAGGTGGCACCCAAGAAGGGCAGCGTCAGCCTGCGGCGAAAAAAGCAGTTTGCGCTGGTTACCCCGGCCACCAAGACCCGGATCGATCTGGGCCTCGCTCTCAAGGGCGACCCTGCCGAAGGTCGCCTGGAGAGCTACAACGCCATGTGCAGCCACCGGGTCCGCCTCGAGTCTGCCTCGGACTTCGACAGGGAAGTCAAAGCTTGGATGACAGAGGCATACGACAGGTCAGGCTAGCTCCATTTTGGCGTTCGCTTCGCCGGGATTAGCTAAACAACCCCAAGTGCATTACCCACCTTGCCAAAGGCCGCAATCGCCCGATCCAGGTGCTCCCGCGTGTGGGCCGCCGAGATCTGCAGCCGAATGCGGGCCTGACCTTTCGGCACGACGGGGTAGAAGAAGCCAATGCAGTAGATGCCTTCGTCCATTAAGCGGCGGGCCATCTCCTGGGATAGCTCAGCGTCACCCAGCATGACCGGACAAATCGGGTGCTCTCCGGGCAGGATCGTAAACCCGGCGGCCGTCATCTGCTCCCGAAAATAGCGCGTGTTCTCATTGAGCTGCTGCCGAAGGCCATCGCTTGAGTCCATTAGCTCAAACACCTTGATGCTGGCACCGACAATCGCGGGTGCCAGGGTGTTGGAGAAGAGGTAAGGGCGAGAGCGCTGACGCAGCATGTCGATCACGGGCTGGCGTCCGGTGGTAAACCCGCCGGAGCCTCCCCCAAGCGCTTTGCCCAGGGTGGATGTAAAGATATCGACCCGATCCATGACGCCGTGGTGCTCTGCTGAACCCCGACCTGTCGGACCGACAAAACCGGTGGCGTGACAGTCGTCGATCATCACGAGCGCGTCGTAGCGCTCAGCAAGCTCACAAATCTGGTCCAGCTTGGCGATGTACCCGTCCATCGAAAAGACGCCGTCGGTGGCGATCAGCCGGGTTCGGGCGTCAGCCGCATTCCTGAGCTGCGTTTCCAGATCCGCCATGTCGCTGTTGGCATAGCGGTAGCGCTGTGCCTTGCAAAGCCGTATGCCGTCGATGATTGACGCGTGGTTCAGGGCATCGGAAATGACCGCGTCCTCGGGCCCCAGAATCGTTTCGAAAAGGCCGCCGTTAGCGTCGAAGCACGAGGGATAGAGGATGGTGTCCTCGGTGCCAAAAAACTCGCTGATCTGCCGCTCAAGCTGCTTGTGAAGATCCTGGGTCCCGCAGATAAACCTGACGGAGGCCAGCCCGAATCCGTGCTCGTCCAGCGCCTGGTGGGCTGCCGCAATCACCTCGGGATGGTCGGCTAGCCCGAGATAGTTGTTGGCGCAGAAATTCAACACCTCCTGGCCGTCAGCCACAATGGCGACGCGCTGCGGGGTGCTGATCACCCGCTCGGTTTTGTACAGGCCGTCAGCCTGAATCTGTTTTAGTTCGAGTTTCAATCGGTCCTGCGCAGCGCTCATGCCCGTTCACTCCAGTCACAGACCACCTTCCCGCAGCGTCCTTCCAGCATCAGGGCAAAACCCTGCTCGTAGTCGCTGATCGGGATTTGGTGAGTCAACACTTTTTCCAAGGGAAAGCCGGTCAGCAGCATCTGGGTCATCTTGTACCAGGTCTCGTACATGAGCCGGCCGTAGATGCCATGCAGCTCCAGGCCTTTGAAAATCACCTGGTGCCAATTGACCTGCGACTCGCGCGGCAGGATGCCCAGCATGGCGATTTTGCCGGCGGGGTACATCAGTTCGAGCATGTCGTCGAAGGCCTGACCGTTGCCCGACATCTCAAGCCCAACGTCATATCCCTCCAGCTGGAGCTCGCTGGTGGCCTCCTGCAGCGATTCGCGGGTGACGTTTACCGTTCGGTTGGCCCCCATGCTGGCGGCCAGCTCCAGCCGGTAGTCGTTGACGTCGCTGACAACCACATTGCGCGCCCCCACGTGGCGGCAGATGCCCGCGGCGATGATGCCGATGGGGCCGGCGCCGGTGATCAAAACATCTTCGCCGACAAGATCAAATTTCAGCGCGCAGTGCGCCGCGTTGCCAAAGGGGTCAAAAAACGCCGCCAGCTCGGAAGGCACCGCTTCTGGAATCCGCCACAGGTTGGATGCCGGCACGGCGACATATTCAGCAAACGCCCCGTTGCGGTTGACGCCGATGCCTTCGGTGTAGGGACACAGATGCTGCTTGCCTCGCTTGCAGTTGCGGCAGACCCCACACGCCACGTGGCCTTCAGCGGAGACTCGCTCCCCGACCTGATAACCCACAACGCCTGGGCCGAGCGCGGCGATGCGGCCGACAAACTCATGGCCGATGACCAGCCCGGGCTTGATGGTTTGGCTGGACCATTCATCCCACGCGTAAATGTGCACATCGGTGCCGCAGATGGCCGTCTTTTCCAGCTGGATCAGCACTTCGTTGGTGCCGACCTCAGGTACAGGAACCTCTTCGAGCCAGATGCCTGGGCCCGCCTCACGCTTGACGAGGGCCTGCATGGTTTGGGGAATGCTCATGGCGTAATTATACCGTCAGGTCGTTGCGAGGGATTCCACCAGCTGAGGTAAAACCTCGCCGGAGGGCCCGAGCAGCGTGGCGTCACAATGGGGGGTCAGTGGCGTCTGCGCGGGATTGATTTCAATCAGGAAAGCGCCGGCGCGCTTGGCGGCAAGCGGCAGAGAAGCGGCGGGCTCAACCACCGTTGACGTGCCGGCAGAGATAAAGACGTCGCTGGCTTCTGCGATAGCAAACGCTCGCTGCAGAGCAACCCCGGGCAGCGCCTCGCCGAACCAGACGACGCCCGGACGGCAGAGTCCGTCGGGGTGATGGGGCGAAGGTGGCGGGAGGGCGGTCTGCTTTGCCAGGTAGTCGTCGTCGACCGGTTCTAACGTTCGGTGACAGAGCGTGCGCATGATGCTCCCGTGCAGCTCAATCACGTCCTTCGCGCCACCCCGCTGATGAAGCCCGTCAACGTTCTGCGTCACGATTTGGGTAGGGCGTAGCTGCTGTAGCTGAGCGAGGGCCCGATGCCCTGGATTGGGGTCAGCTTCCGTCACCTGCTCACGGCGCCAGGCGTACCATTTCCAGACCAGTTCGGGGTCGCGCTCAAAGGCTTCGGGTGTTGCGAGATCCTCGGGACGAAATTGTGACCACAGGCCCGTTTGCGCGTCTCGGAAGGTGGCAATACCGCTCTCCGCGGACACGCCGGCGCCCGTGAGCACGCCGATGCTGCGAGCGTCCTGAAGCGCCCGGGTGACCGCGTCAGGCACCCTCATCGCAGGGCTTTGATGGCGTTATCCAACCCGTTGAGGGTCAGCGGATACATCCGGTCTTCCATGATCTCGCGCGTCATCTTGATCGATGGGGTGTATTCCCAGCGCTGCACGGGTTCGGGGTTCAGCCAGACGGCTTTGCGGTAGTGCTCCAGCAGGCGGCGGATCCACACGGCACCGGCTTCTTCGTTCCAGTGCTCCACCGAGCCGCCGGGATAGCTGATCTCGTAGGGGCTCATGGTGGCGTCGCCGACAAAAATCAGTTTGTAATCGGGACCAAACTTATGGAGCACTTCCATCAGACCGATCCGCTCGTTGTGGCGTCGATGGTTGTCCTTCCAAAAGCTCTCGTAAGTGAAGTTGTGGAAGTAGAAGTACTCCATGTGCTTGAACTCGCTGCGCGCGGCGGAGAAGAGCTCTTCGCAGATGCGCACGTGGTCATCCATCGAGCCGCCCACGTCCAGGCAAAGTAGGACTTTGATCGCGTTATGCCGCTCGGGGACCATCTTGATGTCGAGCAGTCCGCCGTTGCGGGCGGTGCTGTGGATCGTATCGTCCAAGTCCAGCTGATCCTGCGCTCCCTCCCGCGCGAACCGTCGGAGCTTGCGCAGTGCCACCTTGATGTTACGCGTGCCCAGCTGAACCGAGTCGTCCAGATTGCGGAACTCGCGTTTGTCCCAGACCTTGACCGCCCGACGGTGGCGGCTGCGGTCCTGCCCAATGCGCACGCCCTCGGGGTTGTAGCCGTAGGCGCCGAAGGGCGAGGTGCCGGCGGTTCCGATCATCTTGCTGCCGCCCTGATGACGCTTCTCCTGCTTCTCCAGCCGTTCGCGCAGCGCCTTCATCAGCTCCTCGAAGCCACCCATCGCTTCGATTTGCCTCCGTTGCTCCTCGGTGAGATCGAGTTCCGCCTGCCGCCGGAGCCACTCCTCGGGCAGCTCCGTGCTGCCGAGCTTGGCGAAGGCCGACTCGATGCCGCGGAAGTGGGCGGCAAACACCTGATCGAAGCGGTCGAAGTGCGTCTCGTCTTTAATCAGGCACGAACGCGCCAGGTAGTAAAAGTTGTCGATGCTGTGGCCGGCGACCCCGAGCTTCATGGATTCATGCAGGGTCAGCAGTTCCGTGATCGAGCACTTCAGGCCCGCATCGCGCAGCATAAAAAAGAACTTCAGGAGCATCAGGAGCGGTTGCGTCGGTCCAGAAACACCAGCTGTTCAAACAGGTGTACGTCCTGCTCGTTTTTGAGCAGCGCACCATACAGCGGCGGGATGGCGCTGCGCTTGTCGTCGGTACGCAGCGCCTCCGGCGGGATGTCCTCGGCAAGCAGCAGCTTGATCCAGTCGAGAAGCTCCGAGGTGCTGGGCTTCTTCTTGAGACCCGGAACGTCGCGCAGCTTGTAGAAGGCGTTTAGCGCTTCGTTGAGCAGCTCTTTTTTCAGCTCCGGATAGTGCAGCTCGACGATCTGCTTCATCGTGTCCTCGTCAGGGAACTGAATGTAGTGAAAGAAGCAGCGGCGCAGGAACGCGTCCGGCAGCTCCTTTTCGTTGTTGCTCGTGATAATCACGATGGGCCGCTGACGGGCTTTGACCGTTTGCTGGGTCTCATAGACGTAAAACGACATCTGGTCGAGCTCAAGCAAAAGGTCGTTGGGAAACTCGATGTCGGCCTTGTCGATTTCGTCGATCAGCAGCACCGGCTGTGCTTCAGCGTCAAACGCTTCCCAGAGCTTGCCCTGCACGATGTAGTTGCTGATGTCGTGAACCTTGTCGTCACCGAGCTGGCTATCGCGCAGGCGGGCGACCGCGTCGTATTCGTAAAGCCCCTGCTGGGCCTTGGTGGTGGATTTGATGTGCCACTGGATCAGGTTTTTGCCGAGTGACTGTGCCACCTCGTGAGCGAGCTGGGTTTTGCCGGTGCCGGGTTCACCTTTGACCAAGATGGGTCGCTCAAGGGTAACCGCGGCGTTGACCGCCATTTTCAGATCTTCGGTGACCACATAGCGGTCGGTGGTTTCAAAACGTTCTGACATGAGGTTGTACGAGCTTCCGGTGGCTTGATCAGTCGGGCATTGGGACACGCCGGCGTGCGGGCCGTCAAGGCCTGCCGCCAGCCGCTGCAACTACGGCTCTGTCAGCAGTGTTCCAGCGCCTGATCGATATCCTGAAGGATGTCGTCAATGTGCTCGATACCCACCGACAGACGCACGAGATCTTCACTCACGCCCGCCTTCGCCAGCTCCTCCTCATTGAGCTGACGGTGGGTAGTGGAGGCCGGGTGACAGGCCAGCGACTTGGCGTCCCCGATGTTGACCAGCCTGACGATCAGCTTCAGGGCGTCGATGAACTTCGTACCCGCCTCTCGGCCGCCCTTCAGCCCGAAGGTGAGGATGCCCGAAGCTTTGCCGCTGGTGTACTGCTGAGTTCGCCCGTGGTGGGGATGATCGGGCAGCCCGGCGTAGCGGACCCAGCCCACCTTGTCGTGCGACTTAAGATGGTTGGCAACCGCCACCGCGTTTTCGCAGTGTTTGTCCATCCGCAGCGGGAGTGTCTCGATGCCCTGGAGCACCAGGAAACTGTTAAAGGGCGAAATGGCGGCACCCATGTTGCGCAGCGGCACCACGCGGGCGCGGCCGATAAACGCCGCCTCGCCCAGCGCTTCGGCATAGACCACGCCGTGATAGGACGGATCGGGCTCGTTGAACTTCGGAAAGCGCTCTGCGTGTTCTGCCCAGGGAAATTTGCCGGAGTCGATCAGCACGCCGCCGATGGTGGTGCCGTGGCCGCCGAGATACTTGGTCAGCGAGTGAATCACAATATCGGCGCCATGCTCAAAGGGTCGGCACAGGTACGGCGAGGGGACGGTGTTGTCGACAATCAGGGGCGCCCCGCCACTGTGGGCGTTATCCGCCAGCGCTTTGAGGTCCATCACGTCACCGGCCGGGTTGCCGATCGATTCACAAAACACCGCCTTGGTGCGGCTGTCCATCGCTGCCGCCATGCCAGTGTGGTCGTCGGCGTCGACAAACCGCACTTCGATACCAAAGTTCGGCAGCGTGTGGGCAAACAGGTTGTACGTGCCGCCGTAGAGTGACGCGGTCGACACGATGTTGTCGCCACTTTCAGCCACCGTCATGAGTGCAGCCGTGATCGCGGCCATGCCCGAACCGAAGGCCAGCGCGCCGACCCCACCTTCCATCGCCGCCAGACGCTGTTCCAGCACGTCGGTGGTGGGGTTCATGATCCGGGTATAGATGTTTCCCTGGACCTTGAGGTCAAAAAGATCTGCCCCGTGTTGCGTGTCGTCAAACGCGTAGGACGTGGTCTGGTAAACAGGCACCGCTACCGCGTTGGTTGTCGGGTCAGGCTGATAGCCACCGTGGACGGCCAGGGTTTCAATCTTCATGTTGGTTTATCACTCCGTTGCTGCATCATTGCCGAGCACGTCCGTCAGCCATTGGCTGACGGCGAAACTCTCTTTCAAAAAAGCGTCATGTCCGTAGAGCGTTGGAAGCTCTGTGAGCGTCGAGTGGCCGCTAAGCCGCTCGCTGAGTTCCCGCATCAGCGCCGGCGGCGCCACAAAGTCATCCTCAAAAGCGAGCAGCGCCACCGGCAGCCGGACAGCCTCGGGTTCGAGATCCAGCAGATCGATGGAGGTCGACAGGGTGAGGTAGGCGTCGGGATGAAACTCGCTGGCGAACTGATGGCCGCGGGCAAACAGATAGTCTTCGACCTCGAAGCTCACCGGTTGCCCGGGTGCCGGCTTTCGGGAGAAACGCTCCTCGAACTCGCGGTTGGATCGATAGGTGGACATGCCGATTGCCCGGGATAGCCTCAGCCCCGCGGCGCTGTCCCCAAGGTCACTGCAGGCGCGAACCGCCTCGCGCTGGACGCAGCGCAGCGCGGTGGCCATGGCGGGTGGCCGGTGGGCGGCGCCGAGCACCGCCACCTGTTTGCACCGGTCGCCAAAGTGGCGAGCGAACTCCAGGGCGACCATGCCGCCGTACGAGGCGCCGACGAAGTGATGCAGTCGATTGATCTCCAGCTGATCCATCAGCCGTGCGATGCAGGCGGCCTGGTCGGCGGGCGATACGGTGCGTGGCCAGCCGTCGCTGTTGCGGGGTCCGCTCGTTTGCCCGTTGCCGCCGAGGAAGTCGATCCCAACGACACGGAACCGAGTGGTATCCAGCCCCTTGCCCGGTCCGACGACGGGTTCCCACCAGCCGGGGGAGGGGTCGCCATCGTGGCTGCCGGCATGGCGGGTTGCTGAGATTCCCCCCAGCACCACAACAACCGGCGCGTCCGAAGGGCCGATACATTCAAAGCTGATTTGAAGCTCGGGAATTTTCTCGCCGGATTCCAGACGCAGCTCACCCGCATTCACGATCGAAGTGGTGACGCCTGGGGCGCGTGATGATAGTTCGGTCTGGCTCATTGCTCGGTGGAAGTTCCCCGCAGGACTTGGCACCAAAGCTACGAAGTAGCAGGTTGCCCCAGCGTCAAAGGGCCTGTCCCTCAGCTGGTCTTAATGAGGACGGGGATCGTGGCAGGAACGAGCAAGGGGGTCAACCCTTGTGCACAACGCGCCGCCAACGTCGCCCGGCGACGGTCCGTTACAGCAATATCACGCGTCATTCGCTAAAGTGATCTCTCATGACAAGGTTACTGTCACCCTGCTTCCGATACGAGACGACAATCCGACCAATTTGACGCCCTTCGTCACGCTGGCGCTCATCGTCGTTAACCTGCTGGTGTGGCTCGGGCTGCAGCAGGCCGGTCGTGAGCCCGGCCTGTCAGTGTCGATCTGCACCCTGGGCCTGATACCTGCTGACGTGCTCAACCTTCGTCCCAGCGGCCCGGTGGTCTGTCCTATCGAAGGTGGCGGCTGGGTGACCGTCATCAGCAGCATGTTTATGCATGGCAGCTGGATGCATATTCTCGGCAACCTGTGGTTTCTTTGGATCTTCGGGAACAACGTCGAAGACGCGATGGGTCACGGACGCTTTCTTGCGTTTTACGTGCTGTGCGGTATTGCTGCCGCCGCAGCCCAGGCGGTCGCTGAACCGGCCTCGGCCGTGCCGATGGTCGGCGCTTCCGGCGCTATCGGCGGCGTGATGGGGGCGTACATTGTTCTCTACCCGAGGGTGAACGTGCATATCCTGTTTTTTGTCACCACCATCGCGGTGCCGGCGGTGCTGATGCTCGGCTATTGGCTGCTGCTACAGTTGCTGGGAGGGTTCGGCAGCGGGGGCGCCGGCGGCGTAGCGTTCTGGGCGCACGTTGGCGGATTTGTGGCGGGTGCTTTGCTGGTGCTCGCCTTCAAAGACGAGCGCCTGCTGGCACGGCACCCTTACTACGGCTGGCGTCAGCAGCGGCTGCCAACGCGCAGCTGGCGGCGGATCCGCTAGCGAATCTTCGACTAATGACTGGACGCCGCGTCGATGCCGATCCCGAGTTCGGATCGAATACGCTGGTCTTCGAAGCGCGCGCGCTCCTGGGCGGCGCTAGCGCTTCGGTCTGTGGCTGAGAAGAACCAGATACACAATGCGGTGACGGGCAGGGTGGCGATTGTCGGGTACGTGTAGGGGAACCACGGCTTCTCAAAGCCGAGGATGCTCACCATCACGCCGGGGCCGGCAACAATCAGCGCCACCGAAAAGACCAGGCCGATGATGCTCGACAACACCACGCCCCGCGTGGTCAGGCCACGCCAATACATCGCGGCGATCAGCACCGGCGCGTTGACGCTAGCGGATACCGCCAGCGCAAAGGTGGTGACAAACGCAATGTTCTGGTTCTCGAAAGCCAGGCCGAGAATCACGCCCAGCACCCCGATCACCACCACGGAGGTGCGCATGATGATGAGCTCGGTCTTTTCTGAATGAGAGGTCCCGGCGAAGGTCTTGTAGAGATCGTGCGCAATGGTAGCCGCGCCAGATAATGTCAGCCCAGCCACCACGGCCAGAATGGTGGCGAAGGTCACCGCCGCCATAAAGCCAAGCAGCAGATTGCCGCCGACAAACTGGGCCACGTGCACCGCGACCATGTTTCCGCCGCCAAGCAGATTCCCGGACGAGTCGTAGAAAGAATCGGGGTTCTCGATGAGGATCGAAACCGCGCCAAAGCCAATCACGATCACCATCAGATAAAACAGGCTCATGATGCAGATCGCCACGAACGACGACTGCCGCGCCGCGGCGGCGTCCTTGACCGTGAACATGCGCATCAGCACATGGGGCAAGCCGATAAACCCAAACAGCATCGTAAGGCCCAGCGAGAGTCCGCCAAGCGGGTCGACCATCCAGTTGCCCGGCGCCAGCAGTTGAGCGCCCCGCGGGTGGTTCTGGGTGGCCCGCGAGAACACTTCGGACAGCGAGAAGTCAAAGTAGCGCAGGACGAGGATGCAGGTAAGCACGCCGCCGGCGATCAGCAGGATCGCCTTGATCAGCTGCACCCACGTGGTGGCCAGCATGCCACCCAGGCTGACGTAGATGATCATCAGCGCGCTGACCGTAATGACCGCATACAGATAGTCCAGGCCAAACAAAAGCTGGATGAGCTTGCCGGCGCCGACGAGCTGGCCGATCAGGTAGAAAAGAATGACCGCCAGGGATGCGATGCTGATGACCAGCCGCACGGGCTTTGGCGAGAGCCGGAACGACACAACGTCCACCAGCGTAAAACGACCGAGGTTGCGCAGCCGCTCGGCGATGATGAACAGAATCACAGGCCAGCTACCCATCACGCCGATGATCAGCAGGTTGCCGTCCAGGCCGAACGCGAAGAGCGCGCTGGTGATACCCAGGAACGATGCTGCGGAGATAAAGTCTCCGGCGATAGCGGTGCCATTTTGCCAGGCAGAAATGCCGCCGCCGGCCACGTAGAGATCGCTGGTCGAGCGACTACGTTTGGCGGCCCATACCGTGATCAGCAGCGTCACCAGAACGAAGGTGAGAAACATGGTGATCGCCGCCTGATTGAGGGGCTGCTTGTCGGCGCTGCCGGTAATCCCTTCCGCTGCCAGAGCCACCTCCGCGGCGAACATGACCCAAAGGCCTGCGACGCTTGCGCCCCATCGACTCATGAGCGCTGCTCCCCGAACTCGGCTTCAGCGATCAGCGCCTTTAGATTCGGGTCGTAGGCTCGATTGGCCCACCAAATGTAATAACCCGAAATCAGGGGTGCCATAACAACCAGCCCGATGGTGACCAGCAGGCCGATGTTCATCGCCGTGTCCCCAACCGTCGTCGACATGAGTGGTCGTGCGTAGCCCATCATCAATACGTAGACCAGGTAAACGCCGATGTTGAACAGAGTCAGGCCCACAGCAACCCGACGGCGTTTACCGGCCAGCGTCCGGTAGCGGTCGGATTCCATGAGCGCATGGGCGCGAGCGTTGTCCATTCTGTCTCCTCAGTGCCGCGGCGGCAGGGCGGCCTTGGTTGTTGTTATGGCTGGGGCGAAGCGGTCTGCGGTGCGTTGTGCCAACGCAATTGAATGAATAATCAATTGAATTGTAAAGCACAGATGCGTTACGCTCTTCGTCGTCAGCAGGTGCCGTCGAACGTCCAGTTCGCCGACACCGTCGGATTGTACCTGTTGTCGCACGACAGTGAGGGAAGGGACGGGAGATGGGAGAAAGCGCAGCACCGGAAAAGATCGGGCCTCTGCACGCTCGCTTTCACCTGGACGACTACGTGCTCTACAACCTCATCCGGCTGTCCTCCACCTACAACGCGGAAATGGAACGCGCGCTTAAGCGTTATGGCCTGAGCACAACCGAATGGCGGATTCTGTCGCTTCTTAAGGATCGCAGCCCAAGCACGGTGGGTGAGCTGGCACGTCGTTCGGTGACTAAACTACC
>JBCDKA010000063.1:0-21814 GCA_038747195.1 Pseudomonadota bacterium | reverse complement strand
GTGGGTTGGTGTCGTCCTAATTGCCGGGGGTCTGTGTCACGGGTCAGATTAACCAGCGCTAACTGGCCCCCTTGACTCTGACCCCATGTTTACATCAGGAGGACCGGCTTCACCGAGGTGCCCTGCTCCAGATCCTTGAGTGCCTGGTTGATTTCCTCGAATGGGTATCGAGTGACGAGCTTGTCGAGCGGCAGCTGGCCGTCTCGATACCAGTCGTAAAGCTGAGGAATATATTCCTGAGGACGGCTTGATCCTTCCAACACGCCCGTCACGGTTCGGCCCAGCGCCAGATCGGCACCTTTGAAGTGAAAACCCTCCATCCAGTTTGGGATGGTGACGATGCCGGTATGACCCCCCATGCGGGTGCAGCTGATAGACGCGTGGAAGGTATCGACCGTACCCGCGGTTTCGAGCGCGTAGTCAGCGCCGCCGCCGGTGATTTCCAGGATGTGTTCTGTGGGGTTGTCCCGACCGTCCAGGCAGTGGGTGGCGCCGAGCTCCTTTGCAAGATTCAGCCGCTCGGGATTGATATCGACTGCAATAATAGTTTCGCAGCCGCGCAGTTTGGCCGCCATGATCCCGCTGAGGCCCACCGCACCGCTGCCGAAGCAAACGAAGCTCGAACCCGGTTCAACGTTCAGCGTATTGGTGACCGCGCCGGCGCCGGTCTGTACCCCGCAGCCCAGCGGCGCCAGCAGATCGGGCGGAGCCGCCGGGTCGTTAATGCGGATCGCATTGCGTTCGGTGACCAGCGCGTGGGTGGCAAAGCTCGACTGGCAGAAAAACGACCCGTGAACGCCATCACCTTCTTTGGTGGCGAGCGTCAGCTCACCCTGACGGTTCTTGCCGCTGAAATTCAGATCCATCATGTGGTGACAGTGCGACGGTAGATCGCGCTCGCAGTTGCCGCAGTCCCCGCACGAACCAAACGTCAGGACGACAAGATCTCCGGGGCTGAGGCCTTTCACTTCCGGCCCGCAGCTCAAGACTCGCCCACAGCCTTCGTGGCCCAAAACCGACGGTAACGGGTGAAAGGCCTGCATGCCGATATCGGTATGGCAAATCCCGCAGGCCAGGATTTCGACGAGCAATTCGCCGGCCCCGGGATCTGCCAACTCTAGCTCCCGAAACGCCAGCGGCTGCTCTCGTTGCTCGAAGACGGCGGCTTTGATCTGCATCAGGAGGGCCTACAGCGCAACGGTGCCAGGATCATAAAGCGTCATTCCGAGCGTGTCCTCGGTCACCACAGGCTCACTCTTGTAAAGCGTTTTGTGGGCGGTCATGAGTCGCTCACCGCCTGCGAGCGACTCGCGGTGGATCTCGGTGACTCGCTCGTAGCGTGCCGCCTGGTAGCGCTGCAGGGCCTCGTCAACGCTAGCAAACTCGGTCAACGCCCTGGCCAGAATCACCGCATCCTCGATGGCGGTTGCTGCACCCAGGCCAAACCAGGGGAGCATCGGGTGGGCGGCGTCACCGAGCACCGCTACCCGGCCGTCCACCCAGCGAGGCAGCGGCTGGCGTTCAAACAAACCCCAGCGGAAACACTCTTTGGGCAGGAATGCGTCGAGCACCTGCGTCACATCCGGATGGAAATCCGCGAACGCCGCCTTTAGCTCGCCCAGATCGCCTTTTTCCATCCAGCCTTCCGCCTGCCACTCCGGTTCCCGGGTGAAGGCCACGCAGTTCTGGATCTGACCTTTGCGTACCGGGTAACGGACAAAGATCCGATCGGGCCCGACAAACACGTTGGACTCCGGCAGCAGGTCGCAGCCGGCGAGCCGTTCGGTCGGAATCAGGCCACGCCAAGCCACGATGCCTGAATAGTTGGCGCCGAGCTCGCCGAACACCTGGCCGCGAGTCACCGATCGAAGCCCGTCGGAGGCAACCACCAGCGCTGCGTCGACGGGTGCCCGCTCCTCAAACGACAGCGTGACACCATCACTCGACTGGCTGATGTCGGCCAGTCGGTGACCCAAGCGTAGGCAGTCAGGTGCATGAGCTTTGAGCGCGTCCAGCAATATGGCCTGTAGATCGGCTCGATGCATCTGCAGGTAGCTTGCACCGAACTGGCTGGCGGTGTTGTGCCGGTCGATGGTCACCAGCGGCTGCCCCGTCTGGTAATGGCGGGTGTACTGCTCCATCGGCTCGTCGGCGAGCTCAACGATCGCCGGCTCAACGCCCAGGAAGCGCAGTCCCTTGACCGCATTGGGCGCCAGTGAGATCCCCGCGCCAACTTCGCTATGCTCAATCGCCTGCTCGTAGACCACCGGCTTTTCGCCGGCCCGGGCCAGCCCAAGGGCGAGCGTGAGCCCGCCGATGCCGCCCCCCACGATCGCGATTTCCCCCTGTGTACCGCTCATAGTCCGAGTGCTCCCGGGTTAACCAGACGATTCGGGTCCAGGCCATCGCGAAGATCGGTCAGCAGCTTGAGTGCCGCCGGATTTCGATCCTTCGCAAACGGATAAGCCCGGCCGATCTGGAAGTGGATGGCGCCATGCCGATAGAAAATCTCGATGGTCTCCTGGCGGATTTCCTCGACCAGCGCTCGACCTTCGGGATTATCCTCAGGTTCGGCCACCGACGATAAGATTTCGTCGGCCGTATGTTTTTGATGCAGCTGCGGCCAGGAATCCGGCCAGTAGATCACACACTCATAGAGGAACCCGGCTGAGCCGGTGGTGGCGTAGACGATGTAAACCTCCACACCGTGCTCGCTGCAGCGATCCTGAATGCTATCCAGATACGCTCGATATTCGTTGTGCAAAGGGTCGGCGCTGGAGTAGGGCACCACCCCATGCAGCGGGAGCAGCCGGCGGTTTTCCGGACCGAGCAGCATCGGGTCAGGGAACGGCTCAGCACGGGTGAATTCAGCCACGGTATCGGCTACCTCAATGCCAAGCTCACCGATCTCCTGGCGAATTCGCCGAAGCATCCACTTTAGCTCCGGGCCGTCTGTTCCCTCAGTCAGAAAATTGACCAGGAACTGGGATCGATCCATGAAGCGTCGCCCGTTTAGCGCAACCTTCAGAATCTTGCGCAGGCCGGCGATCGGATTGGAAGCGGAGCGGAAAAGCGTCAGTAGCTGGCCCAGGTCGCTCTTCAGATCGGGCGGGCCAGCGACGCGTTTCACGAGACCGGTTTCCGCGCCAAAAATCTCAGTCGCGAGCTTATAGCGGGAGACCCGCCGCACCGCTTCCACCAGATCGCTGAATTGCGTAAAAGAAAACGACAGGCCACGCCCTGTGGCCGGAATGGGCTCGAGCCGCATGGTGATAGCCGTTTTGATACCCAGCGCGCCAGCGTCACCGCAGACCAGCCCCGTAAGGTCGGGACCGTACTCGCGATAGAAGGCGCTGTGGCCCGGCTGGCCGCCAGAGCCGGTGTGCAGAATCTCCCCGGATCCGAGCACCATCTCAACGCCGAGCGCCGCAGCCATGGAAGGGCCGTTTCGGGACGATCCGAAGGTCACGGCACCCTGGGCCATGGCGCCGCCTACCGTCGACAGCTTGCCCGACATCGGGCCCCAGAAAATTGGTCGGACACCGTGGGGCTCCAGCGCCGCGTTAAGGCGCTTCCAGGTGCAGCCAGCTTCGACCGTGACGTACAGATCGTGCGCGTTAATTTCCCGCACCTGATTCATGCTCGCCATGTCCAGCGTGAGGGCGCCCGCTTCTTCTGGGTAGTAGGCGTCGGTATACGACATGCCGCCGCCGCGGACGTAGAGCGGGAGCTGATGCGCGTTGGCGACCTTGACCAGCGCAGACACCTCCTGCGTTGTCTGGGGTCGAGCAACCGCCAACGGTTCAGCGCCGGCTCGATACACGTCCTGGGACATGAGTTCCAGCGTCTCAGGAGTTAAATCAAGCGTTCCGCGCTCCATGCACGAGGCCAAGGCCTTGAGCAGCTGATCGGTATCCGACCCCATCGGATCGACGGGCTGATTCACCGTACCGTTACTCCGGCTTGACGGCGGTGGTCATGGACAGGAACGTGGGGGTTGGCCCCTGCTCGATCTGCTCAAAGTGCTGCGAATCGAGCAGCCCCTTAAAGTCGCTGGCCACAAACGCCGGCGAATAGGGTTCACAGTTGTACTGCGCGTCGAACGCCAGCCACATGCGATTAGGTGCCGGGAAGTTGGTGCCGTTCGGCGCGTCGATCACCGTGAAGGTGCCGCCCGGGCGCAGGATGCGTCGGACTTCCGCCACAATTTCCTCAAAGCTGAACTGCGGAACTTCGTGAAACAGGATGTAGGCAAAGACGGCGTCAACGCTGCTGTCCTCAAAGGGCGTCGCCTCAGCCAACGCGTGCTGGAAGTGCACGTCGCTGCCGAGCTCGGTGGCCCGCAGGTGAGCGTAGCGGAGCAGCGGCAAGCCGATATCCAGGCCCCAGATGTCCGCGTCGGGGTGGCGGGTCTTGAGCGCTGTGGTGCACTGCCCGATGGAGCAGCCCAAATCGACGATACGCCTCAGCTGGCCGTCGGCGGGCTGGCGCAGCATATCGGCGTACAGGTCATGCAGCTCGTCATGATCGTTGTCACCCTGGTAAAAGACATTGGTGCCGTGGTGGAACACGAACCCCGCGAGCTCGTCTCGGCAGTAGCCGCCGGGCTGCAAATGAATGTTTTCGCAGGCGGAGTCGGGTACCACGAGCGACTCGTCGCGGTGCAGGCGTCCCGGGAAGTTTTGCTCCGCGCGATCGAGCAGATCTATCCAATGCTGACGGTTGCGGTTGTAGCTTTCAAAGCTCTTGTCCCAGGTCATCCGCTGCTGGCTTCGCATCACTCGCTTCCAGCTGTTTGCCGCAGGCAGCGAGTCGACGACGGGAGCGAGATCTGAATAGTCGCAGGAAGCCCCTGCGTCCGGCAGGCCAGCTGCGCCCGCGCCCGCGACCAGCTGTCCGGCAACCTCCGGAAACCACTCGCGGATCGCAAAGTTTCGGACCTGGGTCAGGTAGTCGGCGTAGCTATCGTCTTCCAGCCGCGGCTGGCGGGGTGCTTTACCCACGCTATTTCGTTCCATGGTAGGCTTTCCAGTAGATTTTTCGCAGTCCGACAGACTACTAAAAGCGCCAGAACCCAGCCAATTGATGGGCTGTATGAGACCATACCCGGCGTCGATGGAGCGATCGCTGCAGGCCTGTTGAACCGCCCTAACCGAGGTAAGGCCAAGATGGACATTCGCCAGCTAAAACACTTTGTTGCGGTTTTTGAACAGCGCAACCTGTCAAAGGCGGCCGAAGCGATCCCCCTGAGTCAGCCTGCGCTTACCCGCAGCATGAAAACCCTCGAGGATCAGCTGGGCGTTGAGCTGTTTGAACGCCATGCCCGCGGCGCGACGCCCACCGCGGCCGGGGAACGGCTATACCATCACGCCAAGTCGATTCTCGCCGAATGCGCGCGAGCGCGCCGCGACGCGCAGCAGCCGGTTGGTGAACTTGCCGGGTCCGTGGCGCTGGGGGTCGGCGCCCTGTTTGCGACCCGGATTATCGACGACATGATCGGTCGCTTTTGCGGCAGCCATCCCAAGGTGCGCGTGCATCTTCAGCAGGGATATTTCGAAGACCTCATTAACGCCCTGGATCTGGGTCAGATTGAGGTGGCGTTCAGCAACTTCCCGCTGCTGGCGCTTCCTGACTCGATGGAATTTGAGCCGCTGGTGCAGGTGTACACCAGCGTCTTTGCGGCCAGCACCCATCCGCTTGCAGCGCAGGAAGATCCACCGCTGGAGGAGCTAAGGGACGCCCGCTGGGCGTCGGTCGACCAGCCTCATGCGCTGGAGGTGCTCGACTCGCTGTTTATTTCCGCAGGGATTGCGGCGCCGCGGCCGGCGCTGCAGGCCAACTCGCTGACGTTGATCAAATCGTTGGTGATGTCGGGCGGTTTTGTCGGGTTGATCCCCGACCATCTGCTTCGTCAGGAGCTGGCTGACGGGACGGTGACCCGCCTCAACGTGCCGGGCGTACCGCTGATCCGCAGCGCCGGCCTAATCACCCGGAAAGAGGCTTTTCAGCGGCCGGTAGCCAACGCCCTGGCGGAAGAGATTCGTCAGTCCATCAAGCTTGAGGTGGATGAGGTGCAGGCCGCGGAAACGGCCTGAACGCAACCCGATTAGGCTGAAGCCGCGCCGATTTTTTTCAGCGATTCAAAAACCCGTTTTGTCATCTCCGCCAGCGCCTGGTCGCGGCTCTCCCGCTGTTCTGGCGTGAGCTGGTAGCTCTCAATTTCGTCGGCCGTGACCAGACCCTTGTCCTGCAGCAGGGCCTCCAGGGTCCGACGCCGATCGCGCTCAATCCAAAGCTCGCCACCCAGCGCCAGCACAGACTCCATCATGGCGTCCATCAGCGGATGCGGCAGAAACGACGGTTCCTGCCCGGCCTCCGGCATCCCGATAGCGGCCACCTGTTCGGCTGCCGCGCGGGCTTTGTCCTCCGGCGTCACCCTGCCACCGCCTCGCTTTTGTGCTTCGCCTGAAGCCGCTTGAACTCTTCGAACTCGTTGACGTCGTCCCGGCGGGTCTTGGACCAGCTGGTCGCAAAGCCGCGCGGGAAGTGAGCATCACCATCTCGCTGCCCGTCTTCGGACCAAAGCGTTGGGATGCAGGGCCCGGCAGGCACCTCACCGACAATCATCTCGTCGACGCTAACGCCAGCGAGGCTCAGGCAATCAGGCCGGGGCTTCCAGCGGATGTCATCGCCAAACACCCGTACGGAAATAGCGATTCGCCAGTCGTCGGCGGTGTTGCCGTGGGAGTAGTGCAGGGTCCACGGATGGACAATCAGGATATCGCCTGGCTCCATCGCCCACTGCTTGAACGTGAAGTTAGGATCACCGCGACGCGCTTCGCCGTCGGGGTGCAGCGGGCGGTCTTCCGGCCGGATCATCTGGCGCCCGTTGGGTGAAAACAGCCAGTAGGGAACGTCCTCGTGCTGGGTACCCAAGATGCACTCCAGCGAGTTTTCCTCGGCGACCGGCGTGAGCGGGATCCAGATTGAGGGCACCATAACACCACTGGTGGGCCAGCCCATCCGGTCGTTGTGCCAGATCGTGGCTTCGTTCGAGCGTGGCCCTTTGGCGAAGATTTCATCGAAGAAAAATTTTGCGTAGCTGGATCGCATGACGCGGGCCGCGGCCTCGGCGACCGGCGAGTTAAACACAAAGTCGCGAAACTCGGGCACGGTGCGCGACATGTAGCGGCCTGGGTAGCTGGGCAGCAGGCCAAAGTCCTCTTTGTCGATCGTAATGCGTCGAGCGACCGGCAGCAGGCGATTAACCCAGTTGCTGTCAAATACCTGGCGCAGGCAAACAACGCCATCGCGCTCGTAGGTGGTGATCTCTTCTTCCGTGATCGGCCGGCAGGCCTGAGGTTTGGTGTTCATCGTTTCACCATAGCCAGAATTTTTCCGGACGCCAATGTAGCTAGCGAGACCCAGAACCGCCAATTCATATGTCGGGTTGTGCCATACGGTGAGTGCATGGAACACCGTCTCCAACGTGGTTGGCTCGCGCTGATCCATCCATGCACCTAGCGTATGGCGAAACAGGTAATTTTGATTGGTTCAACGCCGCGGCGCGCGTCAACCTGCGTTTTTAGCCGCAAAGCAGGACAACCGGTGACCAATCGCACGAACATGGTCGATGTGGGCGAGGCCGAGATCTATACCGAAACCCACGGTAAAGGTGAGCCACTGCTGCTCATCGCTGGCCTGGGCGGTAAGGGGGCGTTCTGGCATAAGCAGGTGGCGATGCTGGCGGATCGGTTCAGCGTGATCCTTCACGATCATCGCGGCGTCGGCAACAGTTCCCCGGCACCGGTTGTCACCAGTTCGCAGGAAATGGCGCAGGATGTCCTGGCGCTGATGGACGCGATGGGTCTGGAATCCGCCCACGTTGTCGGGCACTCCACTGGCGGCGCAATCGGTCAGCACATGGCCCTGATGCAACCCCATCGGGTCAAGTCGCTGGTGCTCAGCGCCAGCTGGCCGGGCCCCACGCAGCTGTTTGTTGACACCTTCCGCACCCGCCGAGATATCCTGATCAACTGCGGCGTGCGTCAGTACATGATGGTGGGGAGTCTGCTGGCGTCACCGGCGTGGTCAATTGCGCCGACCTATCCGGGCATCGATGAATATCTGAAGCAGAGAATCGAAACGTTTCCCGGCCTGGAGATTGAGCTCGCCCGACTGAATGCGGTGATGACCCACGATCTTCGGTATCGACTAAAGGAAATTACTGTTCCCACCGGAGTGATCTCAGCGCGGGACGACTGCCTGACCTCACCGGATATGTCTGACGAGCTGGCGACGCTCATCCCGGGCGCCAAGCAGGTGATGCTGCCCGAAGGTGGTCACTTTTGCCCGATGACGGTGACGGAGCGCTATAACCAGGAGCTGTCGGATCTGATCGACGCGATCAACGGCTAGTCTTTCAGGTGTCGTCGATAAGGGCCATCGTCAGATGGGTGATGACGTCGGTGACATCCTCCATTTTGAGCGGCAGCGACGATGCCGTGATCGAGTAACCTTCGATGTACGGCAGCAGGAGGCTGACGACGTGCTGCTCCTGTTCTTTTGAGCTGTCGGAGCCCAGCACCGCTTGCCCGAGCAACGAACAGAGGTTTTGGTAATACCTCTCCATTTCGACCCGAACCGCCTCGTTACGGGTTGCGATGGCCCATAGTTCCCGAAAGACGCGGCACATATCCGACAATTCGGTTCCGTGGTGCAGGACTTCGGTGAGCAAGCGGTGGATTCGATCGCGTTGGTTGAGTTCGGAGCCTCCCTCGGTGACCTTCGAAAGCTCTTCTTCACACTGCTTGAAGTACGACGCAACCATCGCTGTCAGCACATCGTCTTTCGCTTTAAAGTAGTACTGCACATTGCTCAGCCGCATCCCGGAGGATTCGGCGAGCTTACGCATCGTCAGCCCGGCGTCTCCCTGTTCTTTGATGATCTGCAGCGCGCAGTCCAGGATCTTTTGCTGCTTGGATATCCGGTTGTCAGACGCTATCGACATGAAAGGGCACGGGTCGTATCTGGCTTCGCGTTAGGTTGGCACTTGGAATGGTTGCGCTCGGCAATATAGCAGGTGGTTGACCGACTAGGTCAACTGACCTATTATTTTAGGTCAAACGACCTAATCCGCCTGAGGGTAATCCTTTGCTCAACAAAATCCGAACGCCTGATTCTCGCTTCGAGAACCTGCCCGACTATCCGTTTGAGCCCCATTACTTGGAAGATCTTCCCGGATTTGAGGGGCTGCGAGGCCACTATCTGGATGAAGGACCGGCCGATGCTGAGGAGGTCTTTCTATGCCTCCATGGAGAGCCGACCTGGAGCTATCTTTATCGAAAGATGATTCCGGTGTTTACCCGAAACGGGATTCGCGTTGTCGCGCCCGATCTGATCGGTTTCGGCAAATCGGATAAGCCGACAGACGAAGAAACCTATACCTTCAAATTCCACCGCGACTACCTCTTGGCGCTGCTGGCCAAACTCGATCTCACCAATGTCACCCTGGTCTGTCAGGACTGGGGCGGCCTGCTGGGCTTAACGCTCCCCATGGCCCATCCGGAGCGGTTCAAGCGGTTGCTCATCATGAACACCGTTCTGATGACAAACTCGGCAACCAACCCGGCGTTCGAATCGTGGAAGGCGGACATAACAACCGATGAAGATATCGATCTGGCCCCATTTATGCGGCGTTACGAACCGGTCATCAACGAGCTCGAGGCTGCCGCCTACGCCGCGCCTTTTCCGACGCGAGCGCACAAGGCGGGTGTCTACAAATTTCCTAAGCTAGTCGGCCAGGACGCCTACGGAATCGAGACGTCAAAAAAGGCCGCTGAGTTTTGGTCGACGGAATGGCAGGGTGAGTCTTTTATGGCGGTAGGCATGAAGGACAAGATGTTGGGGCCGGCCGTTATGGGACACATGCAGCAGGTCATTAACGGATGTCCCCCGCCCATGGAAATCGAAGACGCCGGCCACTTTGTGCAGGAGCACGGCGAGCCGATTGCTGAGAGAGCGCTGGCGGCGTTCGGGCTAGAGTCCTAGGGCCCCGGGATTGATCAAGCCCAGCGGATCAACCCGGCGCTTCAGGTCCTGCAGAAGGCCTAGCCCAACAGGATCTCTTTCCCGCAGCACGGGATAAACCCGGCCGATCTGCAGGTGCACGCCACCGTGCTCGAACGCCTTTTCGATCATCACCTGGCGGATCGCGTCGGCCAGCTGTCTCGCGTCGACGTCCGGCTCTCGATCGGCCACACCCTCCAGCACCGCCTCTGACGTATGGCGGCGATGGAATTCATCCACCGCGTCATCCCAGGCGATCACCGGCTCGTAGAGAAAGCCCGTGGTGCCGACCGTGGCCAGCGCTGCGGTCACGGCCATGTTGCTCGCCTCCATGTCTGGCCTGAGCGGCTCGATGGCCTCAAAAAACGCCTTGTGAAACGGGATGGCCCCGTCCAGCGGCAGGATGGTGCTGGGCGGCAGCTGACGCTGGCCTGTCGGCGACAGCATGTCGTATTTCAGGAACGGATCCGCGCGCAGCGCTATCGGCACGGTGTTGGCTATTTCCACGCCGAGACTGCCTACCGCCTGGCGCACGGCCTGGGCGTAGCCGTTCAGCTGGGTCTGATTGACGCCTTCGAGCACGTAGTGAAAGCTGAACTCGACGTCCTTCAAGAACCGCCGGCCGGCCGCAGCCACTTTGGCCATGCGCAGCATCCCGTCCAGGACGCCCGAGCCGGTGCGGCCGATCTTCCACAGCGTCTTCAGATCCTGCCCGAGCGAGACCTGGCTGGCGGCGGCGATCGCCTTGGATTCCGGCATGCCGAAGTTGTCTGCCGCAATGCCGAGCCGCGCCACCTCAGCGGCTGCCTCCGCCGCCTTGTCGAATGAGGTAAAGCCAAACGACAGGCCGATCATGCGCTCGGGACGCCTAATCAGCCGCAGCGTAATGGCGCTCTTGACGCCCAGCGCGCCGCAGTCGCTTAAGAATAGCCCCGTCAGGTCCGGGCCGTAGTTGCGGAAGAAAGGGTGATGGTTGGGTTGACCGGATGCACCGGTGCGCACAATCTGCCCATCGGCCAGCACCACCTCGAGGTCCAGCACCGATTCGCTCGACACGCCGTACTTTCCCGAGCCCCAGCTTAAGGTCCCCTGGGAAACCGATCCGCCGACCGTTGCGTTGAGGCCGGAGAAGGGTCCCCAGAACGGTGTACGGAGCCCGAATGGCGCCAGCGCTTTGTCGAGCTCAGCCCAGGTGCAGCCAGGCTCAACGGTGACATACATCTTATGTTCGTCGATCTTCAGCACGCGGTTCATGGATCGAAGATCCAGCGTGATGCCCGTTTGGCTCGGCGTGTAGCCGTCGGTGTACGAATATCCGCCGCCGCGAGGAAAAATAGCCAGACCGCTGGCCGTTGCTTTGGCGACGACCCGCGACAGCTCGTCCGCATTCCGAGGAGCGACAACGGCGAGTGCGTTCACCCCCTTGCGAAAATAGTCCTGGGAGAAGTAGTCGAGCTCACCGGCATCGGTCGTGACGCCGACGGCCCCAACGATGGCAGCAAAGTCTGAGGCGTCAAAGCCGGTGATAGGTGCGGTAGCGGCCATAGGTCAGGATTGCTTTTTCAGCGTGTCCAAGTCGAGCTTCTTGCGGTGGCCGGCGCCGACGATGCGCGCGACCAGCTGGTCGCGCTCGCGATCCAGGTCCTCAGCAAGATCCGCCGGCAGTTCAAAATCATCAATCGCGCCCGCTTTGAGGATACCGGCCTGCGTCAGCAGATACTCCAACACGGTGACTCGGTCACGCAAAATCCAGAGCTCCGACAGAAGCTCGGTTTGGCTGAGGGCAAGCGCGTCGAGTTCGGGTGTCGACAGATAGGGTTTGTCGGGCCTCTGCGCGTGCTCCGGCGTAGCGCTGTTCTTAGCGTCATCGCTCATCGCGGCTTGCGGCCTCGGGTGACCCAGGGATAGCGGGTTTCCTGCAGCGGGTACTCCTCAACGTCCACAAAACCAATATCCGACATGGCTTGCGCCAGGTCAAAGATGCCTGCTTCCGTGAAATAGGGCTCGGATCGATTTTCCGTTTCCCAATCCAGCATAACCGCCTGAAAGGGTCCAACCGCGCGAAACGGTGGCGGGTCGGAAATAACCATCTCGCCCCCCGGTTCAAGGATGCGATACATCTCCTTGAGCACGTCGAAGCTGACCTCCGGCGGCAGCTCATGATGCAGCGCGTAAGAGATGACGCCATCGACGCTGCCGCCGGCCTGCGAGGTTTGCCGAGCATCCTCCTGCCACAGCTCTACGTGGATACCGGTCTTGTCGCTGAATTTAAGCCCGTTGATCAGGACCTGCGCTGACAGATCGCCGCCGATCAGTTTGGCGTCGGGGAAACGTTCTCGACAGAGCCCCAGCGTGCCCGACCCGCCGCAGCCAGGGTCGTAGATGCACTTCAGGTTGTCGCTGCGAAACTGCTGGATAACGTCCCGACGCTGCCGCAGCAAATTGTCGCCGACGGCGACTGCGGCAAAGCCGCCGCGGGCGAAGACGTAGGGGATAAAACCGGAGAACGCCATCGCGGCGGATAGGTCGTAACCGTCAAGCCCCCCCGGCTGCAGGTGCCATTCCACGCCTTGGTAATAATCGGGCATGTCGAGATCAGGGTTCAGATGGAGCCGCGGATCGCCTGAGGGCGGGGCCGTGGGTGCAACCTTGGCGAAGACCTCTCGCCGGCGTTCCACGCCGGTGATCGCCCTCACCCAGTTTTCTTCAGCCACGTAGCGCTGATAAAGCCGATTGAAGCGGAACGCGGGCGATCGCTCGACCACCTCGCGGGCTTGGTCGATTCGCTGCAGCCAGCCATTCCGATCGGTGTCATGCTGAAAATCGCGCGTCAGAGCCGGCGCTTCGACTGCGTTATCAAAATCCGCCTCCGCCTGCTGCTGCAATGCGGTCGAGGAAAACACCTGGAGTGAACCCAGAAACTGCAGGCCGGCCCTGGCACGCTGATCAACGTTCATGAACTTACCTTCGCGGACTGTCGCGGATTGTCGGGCAAGGTATAGCGACTCAGAAAGAAAAACGCCAGCACGTAGACCGCCGCCGGCAGCCAGATCATGCCGATACTCACCGCGAGTGCCGCGCTGTCGGGCTGCTGGTCGAGCGGCAGCGTCTTGTCAAAACCCATGTTGCTCAGCAGGAACCCGAGCGCCAGCGGGCCGACGGAATAGCCAAGGCGCTCGACAAAGACATAGACCGACGTGTAGAGCCCCTCCCGGTTACGGCCGGTGATCTTCCGGTCATAGTCGATGGTATCCAGCCACATGGTCTGGCTGTTCAGCAAGATGGCTGAGGAAAATACGCCGACCAATATCCCTCGTACGATGACAATGGGGTAGGCATTCTCCGGCGTGGCCACCAGCCACAAAAGCGTGGCAAAGATGTCCCCGATCAGCCCAATCATGAAACCGGTCTTTTTCGAGATTCGACCGCTCATCCAGCGCCAGAAAGGCACAAACGTGAGAATCGAAGCGGTTGTAACCAGGCCAAAAACCGAAAGCAGATTAAAGGTCTGCTTGAGCACCACCGTGACAAAAAAAGCGAACGTGCTGGCGGAGGCGGCAATCGCGATGAACTGCAGTACCTTGACCGCCACCAGCGTCATAAACGGTTTGTTGCGCAGCAGCGAGCGGACTTCCTCGCGGAACGGCGTCTCGGTGGGCGTATGTTCGGTGGCATTGGCCGAACGGGTTCCTAGAAAGGTCCACATCATGGCTACGAAGATCACCGCGCCGGCGATGAAGCCTAGCTGCTGGTAGGCGTCAGCGCCGCCGCCAAGCCAGGTAATCAACGCCGGTGCGCCCGCGTTTCCCAAGAGCCCGCCGAGCATCATGAACACAACACGAAAGCTCATGATCTGAATCCGCCGAGCCCGGTCGCTGGTCATCTCCACCGGCATCGCCAGGTATGGAACGTTGAAGATGGAAAAGCCGAGGGAGTAGAGCACCAGGATGCCAGCAGCAACAGCCACCGGCGGCAGGCTGGCTGTGAGCAAATGCGTGGAATACACCAGCGGCATTGAAATGCCGCAGACGATCGCACCCAGCAAAAGGTAGGGTCGACGTCGACCGATGCGGGTTTTGGTGCGGTCCGTCACCCAGCCGATCAGCGGATCGCTGAACGCGTCGATGATCCGAGCGCCGGCAACAATGCTTCCCGCCACGGCGGCATCGAGACCGACGATGGTGGTCAGGTAAACGAGAATCAGCGCGGTCACCGTGTTGAGGTAACCGATTGTTCCTAGCGACCCGATACCCCAGGACAGGCGAGTCCCAAATCCGAGCGCGCGCGAATCGGCGGGGGCTCCGCTAGCGGTCGTGTCCAAGGTCGATCAACTCTACTGAAAGGCGCTCAGGCTTCGGGTGGTTTGGTACGGCCGAGTGCGCCGACTAGCCGCCATTCCCCTTCTTCCCGAGTCCAGACGTGAATAATCTCAAAGCGTTGATCCACCGCTTCTCCGGTCGGCATCCGCGTCCGGTGGGTGCTGTAATAGATCACGGCGGTATCACCCGAAAAGGTGATATCCCCGAACGTCATGGTGAGTTCTTCTTCCTTATACTGGGTGAAGCCCTGCGCACCTTCGCGGAGCTTTTCCAGTCCGCTGGGTTGGTCCCAGCCCGGCGGCCAGCCCATGTAATGCTCGGAGGTGTTGTTGATGTAGGTCTGCAGATCGCCATCACCCCGGGCCGCGTAGATCGCCTGCTCTTTGCCCCAGATTTCTTCCCGGGCGGCGTCCAGGTCATAGCTGTCGTCTGCCTCGCCGGGTTGGCTGGCGCATCCGTACAGGCAACCCGCCAGCAACGCGGCAGCGATTGCCGGTGGTCGTCCGGCGCGAGTTGTTGTCATGAGCATCATAGGGCCACTCCGGGGAATGCAGCGCCACACCATACCCCAGCGATCGCGGGGCGCCTCATGCAATTTAGCTATGGCGTAACGAGCCAAGGGAATAATGCGGCCTTTGAGTCACTGCAGCCGGCAATACCGGACTGTCAGTGACCATTTACATGCGTGCTGCTTATCCTGGCTTCCACCCTTTGCATTGGTATTTGCCTTCGCTTTCCGACTGAATAGCGGCTTCGCAAATGCCGGCCGGCGCCGCTTTGCCGTCCGTCGCCAACGAGGTGCAATAATGAGAACCACACGCCTTTACCGATCATCATCCCGGGATCTGCAGCGGAAAAACAGCTGCCGTCGCTCATCCGCAATCCGGCCCGGCCTGCTGGCAAGCGCCGTTGGGGCGGCGCTGCTCGGCGGTGGCTTAACGCCAACTCCCGCGACGGCTCAGGAAGGCGCGGAGGTTGCCACCGAGGGTACGCTTGAGACAGTGCTCGTCACTGCTCGACGCCGAGCGGAAAGCCTCCAGGACGTACCGCTCGGCATTACTGCGTTTGATGCCGACGCCATCAAGCGCCGCAACATCACCGAGCTGGACGACGTGGCCCGCTTCACTGCCGGTTTTGCGTTCGAGGATTTCGACGGTGGCAACGGCGGGCCGGTAATCCGAAGCCAGCCCACCATTAACGTCACTTCGCGCGAGCAAACGACGGCCACCTTTCTTGACGGGATTTACCTGCCTCGCTCCTGGCTGGTCGATCTCGGGGTGAGCAATCTGCAGCGGATTGAAATTGTGAAAGGGCCACAAAGCGCTCGCTACGGGAGAAACGCTTTTGCCGGCGCCATTAACTATATCCCGCAGAAAGCCGGCGGGGACCTGGACGGCGAGCTGACGCTGACGGGCGGTTCTGACGAGCGTTTCGATTACGGCGGCGCTATTTCCATCCCGGTGATCGAGGACAAGCTTTATCTTCGCGCGAGCTTCGATCACACGGAGTTCGACGGAAGCTGGAGAAACGATCACCCAGACGCCAACCGTGGCATCAGCCCCGGAACCGAAGGCAACGTTGGGGGATGGGACACGGATACCTACAGCCTCAACGTGCTGTTCAACGCCACCGAAGATCTGACGCTAGATCTGTCTTACTACGGCTTCGATCGTGAAGAAGAGGCGCGCGCGTCGCAGTGGCGCAGCACCGGTCTGGGCCAGGGCAACTGCGGCTCCTTTCTGAACGGTGGGTTTCGGCTGTTCTGCGGTGAGCCGCCGGCGCCGGCCGACTCGGTGCTGGTTCAGCCGCGCGGCTTTAGCCGGCAATCCGGTGGCGACATTATTCGCTTCGAGGCGGACTATCAGATCAACGAGACGTTTTCGTTCAACTTTCTGTTCGGCAACGTCGACGCCGACACGCTGTCGGCGGTTTCCGCTGAATCCGATCCGATCAACTGCGGCACGATCCTGTCGCCGTTCATCATCCAGGGCGGCGTTAGCCTCTGTAACTTCCAGGCCAGCCCGCTGGGTGAGGTGGACTACGATTCCTACGAGCTTCGCCTCGATATCGACAACGGCGGGCCGTGGACCGGATCGGTTGGAGCCTTTATCGGCGACGGTACGGACAACAACTTTTTTGTGAGTGTGAGCCAGCCGGCCGACTCGATTTCGCCGCTGAACATCACCCGAGACTCCACCGGGTTTCTCCTCGGCGGATTTCCTTTTAACCCCGATGCGTTCGGCAACCTTGTTGTGCGTGATGACGAGACGGTAACCGAGGTGGCCTCGGTTTTCGGTGAGGTGAACTATGCGTTTGCCAACGGCAAGACGCGACTGGGGCTTGAGGCCCGCTTCACCAACGAAGAGATCACCACCACGGGCCTTAGCAACGGGCTGGTGCTGTCCCGCGATGATGATTTCATCACGCCGCGGATCACGCTGGAGCACGACCTGAGCGACGACACGCTCCTGTATGGCACCATCGCGCGCGGCGCCAAGGCCGGCGGCTTCAACTCTGGCGCGATCGAGGAGCCCGAGCGCACCTTCGATTCGGAGTTCAATACCACCTTTGAGGTTGGCGCCAAAAACACGCTGCTCGGTGGCGCGGCCGTCTTGAACGCGGCGCTGTACTACACCGACTGGAGCGACATGCAGGTGACGGCGGCGGACCCCAACGGCAGTATCTTGAACACGGCTATCACGCTTAACTTCGGTGACGCGTCGATCTGGGGTCTGGAGCTGGAGGGTTCCTGGCTGGTCAACGACAACCTGAGCCTGGACGCCTCGTTCGCCTACAGCGAAGCGGAGTACGACAACGCGACCGACACGGTTTTTGCCCGGATTGCCGGGCCCTTCACCGCGCCGCCCTGCGACGACATCGTCTGCTCCTCTGACGGTGACGTGAGCGGCAACCGTCTGCCGCGTACGCCAACGACACAGATTGCCGTCGGCGGCCAGTGGCGTTCATCGCTCGATGCGTGGGGCGCCGACTACTTCGTGCGCGCTGACGTCGCCTACCAGTCGTCTTTCTTCGGAGATACGATCAACGCGGCCCAGTTTCCGAGCCGAACGGTGGCTAACCTTCGCACGGGACTGGAGTTTGGCAACATCGACGTCGCGCTCTGGGCCCGCAACCTGACCGATGAGAAGTACGCGTCCAACGCGCTGACCATCATCCAGGCCGCCGGCTCAAACCTGCAGGGAGCCTACTACGGCGAACGCCGCACCTACGGCATCACCGCCACCTATCGGTTCCGCTAAGGAGGCGTAAACGCTTCGCCCTGTTTCGCGCCCTGGTTATCGTCTCGATGCCAGGGCGCGGACAACCCGGTTTGGCAGCTGGGCGTCATCCCAATCCATGCGCATCTCACCGACCCGCACGATCACCAGCTCCTCTTTGCGGCTCACGTATACGCGCTGTCCGCCAATGCCGTCCATAAAAAACCAGTCGTCGCTAAGAAACGGTTCACTCTGGGCGACGTTCAGACCCTGCTGTTCTTCGTTGTAGTAGCGCGTTGGAATCCGATTGCGGCCGAGCCAGATCTGCCAGCCGTATCCATCCTGCACGGCAGAAGGTGACAGCAGCTCAGCAAGGGCGGTTTCGCTGATGAGCTGCTCATCAAACAGCCGGCCCCGATCTTTGAGCAGCAGCCCAAGCCGTAGCCAATCGCGCGGCCGAGCCAGGAGCGCCGTGTAGGTTCGCGGGAAACCGTCCGACTCGTTGTACCAGACGAACGCGTCCGCAGCGCCGATGGGGCGCCATAAATATTCCGAGAGAAACGCCTCGTACTTAAGGCCACTTGCCCGCTCCAGGATCAGCCCCAGCGTCTGGCTGTCGGCGTTGGAGTAGGAGAAGTGTTTGCCGGGTTCGCGGGCCAGCGGTCGGCTGAGTACGGTTGCCCGCGCGCTTTCGCCGTCCGTAAAAAACTTGAAGCGCGGCGACTCGGCTCCGCCCTCGACCGAAAGAGGTTCGAGACCGCTGCTCATGGTCAGCAGGTGTCGAAGGGTCACTGCCCGGCGTGGGTCGTTCCGCCATTCGGTCAGAAAGGTGGCGGCCGGAACGTCGGCACCCTCGATTAAGCCTCGGTCGATGGCTGCCGCCAGCGCCAGCGCCAGCACCGATTTGTGCATGGAGGCCGACTCGGAGCGAAGCTCAGCATCAAAACTGGGGAAGTAATGTTCCAGCAGCAGCGAGTCGCGATGCCAGATGAGCAGCGCGTAGCTTTGCATTTCCCTTGCGTAGGTCAGCGCGTCCTCAAACAGCGCTTCAGCAGACCGGTCGCTGGCTTTCGGCAGTACCCGCAACGCGCCGGTCACCGTACCTTGTGGCTTCTGGACCCAGCGGGCGTTGGCAAACGAGGACGGGTCTAGCTGGTCTTCAGTCTTGGGCTCAGCGTCCTGTCGCTCGACGGGGCTGCAGGCCACGGCCAACGCGGCGGCCATCAGGAGTGGCGTGAGCCAGACGCCACGTTCAGTCAGTCGCCAAAGCCTCACTGCTGATCTTCGGCCAACCGCTCCCGCAGCGGCTTCCACCCGACCGTCGCCAGCCCGGCGCCGAGGAGGAGAAGCACCGGCACGGTGATCGCTAGCGAGTAATTGATGGCGTCGGGTCGCTTGAACAGGTTGTCGGTGAGCATCGCGACAACCCAGGGGCCGCCTGATTGGCCCACAAGGTTTGCGACCAGCAGGTAAAGCGCCACAAGCTGCGCCCGGAAGTAGGGCGGTGCGATGATGGGGATAGTAGCGGGGCCGGGTCCAAACGGCATGGTGCCAAAAAACATGGCCGGTGCCAGAAGCCAGATTGCCAACGTGCCGTCGGTAACCAGCATGGCGGCCAGCGCAAAGGGAATACAGCCGAGGGCGGCGATGGCGGCCGTCCGCAGGTTGGCGTCGTGGTAGCCGCGCTTAAAAAGAAAATCGGTGACCCAGCCGCCGGCCACCACGCCGGCGGTGCCGCCGATCATGAACAGCAGCCCCTGAGCCGCACCGATCTCGGCAGCCGTCCATTCGTGCACGCGGATGAAGTAGGCGGGCACCCAGGCGCCGAGCGCAAACTGGGCCGCAGCCATCATCGAGATACCCACAAACACCGCCAGAAACAGTCGCCCGTTGTCCAGGCAAAAGCGGATCGCGTGACTGAATCCCTGTCGATATTGCTCCGCGTCAATCCGAGCCTTGGCGGTTGCGCGGCGCGGCGGTTCCTTTACCGACAGAAAAAACCAGAGCGCCACCGGCAGGCCGGGCAGAGCACCGAGGATGAAGGCTGACTGCCAGGGCTCCCGATCACCGAGGAAAGCCAGCATGCTGTCATCCACCGGGTTGTCCAGCGCCCTGATGATGATCCCGCCTACCATCAGGGCAATGCCGCCACCCAGAAAGCTCGATGCGGTGTATACGCTCAAGGGTCGGGCCAGGCGGCGCGGTTTGAACATGTCCGCCAGGAGCGAAAAGCCCGCCGGGGTCAGCACGGCTTCGCCGATACCGACCGCCATGCGGGCGGCAAACAGCTGGGCGTAGGTCTCTGCAAGGCCACAGGCGATGGCGGCCAGCGTCCAGGCGACGATACCAATCGCAATCAGGTTGCGACGATTTCTGCTGTCTGCCAGTCGGCCGAGCGGAATCGCCACGATCGCGTAAAACATGGCGAAGGCAAAACCCTGCAGGAGACTGATCTGGGTATCGCTGACCACCAGATCGGCGCGGATGTCCTCCACCAGCAGATTGATGATCTGCCGGTCGATGTTGGCGACCACGCCGCAGACGCAGAGCACAAAGACCACATACCAGCCGAACCGCTCGGCCGGGTAGTTCGGTTCATCCGACACTAGAGTTTCCCGGATGACCCAGCTGCGTGCTGATCTCGTTGAGAATCTCCGGATCATCGATGGTCGCCGGGACGCCGTACGGCTCACCGTCGGCAATTTTGGCCAACGTGCCGCGGAGAATCTTGCCCGAGCGGGTTTTCGGCAGGCGCTTAACGACCACCGCGCGTTTAAAGGCGGCAACGGCACCCACATGCTGACGAACAAGCGCCACGCATTCGTCGATCAAAGTTTGCGGATCGGCGCTGCTGTCCGCCTGCGTGCAGATGAATCCCATCGGAAGTTGACCTTTGAGCTTGTCTTTGATGCCCGTGACCGCGCACTCGGCGACCGCCGGATGCAGCGCGATCACCTCTTCGATGGCTCCCGTGGAGAGGCGGTGCCCGGCGACGTTGATGATGTCGTCGGTGCGAGTCATGACATAAAGATATCCCTCTTCATCGAGGTATCCCGCGTCGCCCGTTTCGTAGTAGCCCGGGAATGTCGTCAGGTAGGCCTGCTGGAAGCGCTCCTCAGCCTGCCACAGGCCGGCCAGCGCGCCAGGACCCAGCGGCAGGCGGACCACAATCGCGCCGGTATCGCCGGCGGGCACGGGCTCCCCCTCGGGGTCAACCACCTGGACATCCCAGCCAGGCATCGGCTTGCCGGCTGAGCCGGGACGAACGTCGACCAGCCCCGCGCCGAGGGTGTTGCCAGCCACGGACCAGCCGGTCTCGGTTTGCCACCAGTGATCGATGACCGGCACGCCAAGCTGCTCGCCGGCCCAATTGAGGGTCGGGGGATCGCAGCGTTCGCCCGCGACAAAAAGCCCGGTGAAATGGCTCAGGTCGCTCGCCTTGATGAATTCTCCGTCCGGGTCCTCGCGGCGGATCGCCCGAATGGCGGTGGGTGCGGTGAACAGGGCCTTAACCCGATGGCGTTCGATGATCCGCCAGAACACGCCGGCATCCGGCGTGCCAACCGGCTTTCCTTCGAACATCACGGTGGTCGCGCCCCGCAGCAGCGGCGCGTAGATAATGTAGGAGTGGCCCACGACCCAGCCGATGTCGGACGCTGCCCAGAAGGTGTCGCCGGCATCGATGTCGTAGATGGCCTTCATCGACCAGTGCAATGCGACTGCGTGACCGCCGTTGTCTCGAACGATGCCTTTGGGTTGGCCGGTGGTGCCTGAGGTGTAGAGCAGGTAGAGCGGATCGGTTGCCGCCACCGGGACACAGTCCGCCGGCTCAGCGCCATCCTGGAACTCATGCCAGTCCAAATCGATCTGGCGGTTCAGCTCGGCGGCCTGCTCCTCACGCTGCAGCACCACGTGCCGCTCCGGCGTATGGCTTGCGAGGTCGATGGCGTCATCAAGCAGCGGCTTGTAAAACACGGTGCGGCCCGGCTCCAGACCGCAGCTGGCGCTGATGATCAGCTTGGGCTTCGCGTCGTCGATGCGGGTTGCCACCTCGCGGGCGGCGAAGCCGCCAAACACCACCGAATGAACGGCGCCGATGCGAGCGCAGGCGAGAACGGCAAACGCGGCTTCCGGCACCATCGGCATATAGATGAGTACGCGATCGCCGGCCACCACGCCGCTGCGCTGCATCGCACCGGCCAGCCGCGC
>JBCDKA010000062.1:0-21866 GCA_038747195.1 Pseudomonadota bacterium | reverse complement strand
TCGATCAGCCCCGCTACCTCGGCCTCATCCGCGAGCCACAGTGCTTCGAGCCAGGATTCAGCGGGCTTCCCCACCGGTTGGGTGGCCGTCGGTCTCTCTCGCCGAGCGTTTGCCTCCTCCGACGCCGTAGAGTTGACCGCTCCGTTTGATTCCGCCGACGGCCCTCGCGTCGAAAACGAATTGAGGTACACGAGACCCAGCAGGCCCGCGATCAGCCCCAGGTATCGGAGGCTGCGTCCGTCGAGCATCCGGCTACGGGTTTTCTTGGCCTGTGTCATCGTTCTCACTCACTGAAACGGTTTTTCTCGCCTGAATGTCTAACCTGTCGGGCGACTGCAATTGCTGGACGCCTGTTCTTAACGCTCAGGAGACCTAAATGCATCGACTCGGATCGCCTGTCATGGCCCTCGCCGCCCTGCTTGCGATGGCGCTGGCCGGCAATCCGCCCACCGCAACCGCTGAGGCGCCGATGTTCCAGTTCCCGCACCTGGATCGCGAGCGCCGGATCGCCCCGCCCGACGCCTTGAGTTTCGGCACCTTGCTCGATTCGACCCCGGAAGGGCTGGAATCGTTGCATGAGATTCCGGATTCGCTGCTCTACGACGCGCTCCGGCCGGATGATCCCCTGCGTGACCTGGTGCTGGCAGGAAGCTTCAGCCAGGCCATCACCCTGGCGCAGCGCCGGGTCGAAATGCTGGAGGGTGAAGCCCAGCGCGAGGCCATCGCACGGGCACGTGTTGATTGGGGTCTGGCGCTTCACTTCGGCGGACAGCACGGCCCGGCGACGCAGCAGCTCGAGCGCGGCCTGTCGGTTGCCCGGCCTGGCGAAAAATGGTTTGACGAGCGCTGGGTGGGAGCGCTGCTTGCGCTGGGACTGTCGCAGCAGACGCTCGGTCGGCACAACGAGGCGGACCGTTCGCTGATCCGGGCGCAGAATCTGATTCAGCGTCACTACGGCGCCACCGATGGGCGCCAGCTTCCGCTGCTCCTGGCCCGCGCGCAATCGCTCGCTGCACAGGAGGAAGACTTCAGCACGGAACAGCTCTACCGAACGCACCTCAAGCTGATCAAGAAAGACACCTCGGCGTTGAGCAGCCGGCGGGTGGCGGCGGTCCACCTGCTCGCCGAATGGCTTGTCGAACAGGGCCGCTTCAAGCACGCCATATCGGCCTTTAACCAGCTGCTTGAAGATCAGCAGCTTGCCGACCCGTCAGACGAGAGCCGTGAAGCGGCTCAGGCTCGCGTGGCGGCGATGACCGGCCTGTCTCAGGTGTTTCTACGCAGCGGCAGCGCGGAGGTGGACCGGGGCCTGACGCTGGCCCAGGAAGCAGCCAACCTTGTCGATCAGAACCCGGCGGCCTTTGAGCCCGCCGAGGCTGCGGCTGCGCACCTGTTTGCCGGCGACTGGCTGACGCTGTTCAGCCGACGCCGCTTGGCCGCGGAGCAGTATCGACTCGCCTGGCAGCGCGCCGCCGAGAGCCCGGAAGCTGAGGCGCTGCAGGCGGCGTTGGGCAAGCCTGCGCTGATTTTTGACGGGCCTGAGATCCCGCTGGGTCTTCTCGGCTACCAGTGGGCTAACGACCACGTATTTGCCAACTTTCAGCTCGAGGTGCGGGCGGACGGCCGTCCGGCGAGAGTGCATCTCACCGGCAGCAACCTGCACGCCACCAACATCCGGCGGGCGCAGCAGCTCTTGAGGTACGCACGCTTCCGGCCGGCGCTTGATGACGGGGAGCCGGTGGCGTCCGACATGATTCGGCACCACCGCGTTTACAACACGGAACCCTTTACGGGCTTTGGTCAGGTTCAGGCCGGCGGAAACGTGATGAGTTCGAGTTTACAAACTTCCCCGGTGCCTCGTCGCCCGTAGTGTCCTAACGTTGCTTCAACCCGGGTATCACGGCGACCGGGCTTACTTCACCCGACGCTTGATCTCGCGCCATAGTGCGTACATCGCCTGCCCGCCGACATCGCTGTGGGCGTAAACCCCGACCGGCGCCTGACGCAGGCCCATCTGTTCGATGTTGGAGGCGTAGGGAATGTAGGTCTTGAGGCGCTTCTTGAGCTCCTTCGGCGGCTTCTCCAGCCACTCGCGGTGCAGCCGCTTGCGACGATCGACCATCGAAAAATACGGCAGCAGCGGCGTTTCCACCCGGCCCGCTTTGTCCATAAAGTCGCGCACCTGCACGTAGGCCCGGAGAGAGAGCGGTGTCGGTATCAGCGGCATGATCACCGCGTCACAGGCGTGGAAAATTTGCTCCGTGAGCCGCGACAGGCTGGGCGGACAGTCGAGAATGAGCAGGTCGTAGTTTTCTTCCAGCGGCGCCGCCAGCCGCTTGAGCAGCATGCGCCGAAGCCCGAGCTCGGATAAAAACACGTCGGCGTTGCGGTTGGAAAACGCTGAACCGATCACGTCCAAGCCCTCGTAGGGCGTTTCTTTGATCACTTTGCTGATGGGCGCCTTCTGGGACCAGATCTTCTCCATTCCCGGCTGACGCTGTCGCTCGCCGAGCAGATACCAGCTGGCAGCACCCTGCGCGTCCAGATCCCAAAGGACCGTGGAATAGCCATCCATGGTGGCGTAGTAGGCGGTGTTTACGGCACCGGCGGTCTTGCCAACGCCCCCCTTCAAATTGAAAAAAGCGATGGATTTCATGGGGCTATGATAGTCCATTGTTTGCCGAGGTGCATGGCAGGCCATCCCGCGAGCCTTCGGAACCACCCGCCTGCGGTACAATTGGGGCAAATTTACCGGGCGCCGCCTGCTGACGGCGCCGGCCTGTGGGCGGTCGCCGCTTAAACCAAAACGGCGTCGTTGCCATCAAAGACTCAGCCAATCTTTAACAGGAACGTAGGGACCCATGACCACGGCCAGCCACAACATCCTCCGCGCAGCGCCTGCACTGCTGGCGCTGCTGCTTTGTCAGCCGGCAGCGGCACGTACGCTGCAGGAAATCACCGAGTCGTATCCGCTGGAAACCGGCGGCAGCATCAGCCTGGACAACATCAACGGCGATATCGAGCTGAAGTCCTGGGACGAATCCCGCGTCCAGGTGAACTACCGCATCACCGGTAAATCGGAAAAAGCGCTCGAGCGAATTCGGGTCAAGATCAAGGCCGACCCCAATCATCTGCGGATCGACACGATTCACTCGAAGTCCAACAGCTGGTGGGGATCCGGTGACGGTGGCTCGGTCTCGTACGAGCTGATGGTCCCAACCGGCGCTCGCCTTCGCAGCATCGAGACGGTGAACGGCTCGATCTCGATTGAGGGGGTGACCGGCGAGGTGGATGCTGAGACCGTCAACGGCAGCATCGAAGTCAGCGGAATCGAATCCGACGCCAAACTCTCAACCGTCAACGGCCGGGTAGAGGCGCAGCTGGATCGCCTGAATTCCGATCAGCGCGTCTCGCTGGAGTCGGTCAACGGCCAGATTATTGTCTACATGCCTGACAACGCTGACGTGGAGATCCGTGCTGAGACGGTCCACGGCCAGCTTCGTAACGACTTCAATCTGCCCGTCGAGAAAGGCATGGTTGGAAAAGACCTGCGGGGCCGCCTGGGTTCAGGCGGCGGACGACTGACGCTCGACACCGTCAACGGATCGATCAACATCCGACGGAACTGACTCAAAGCGCTTCCGCGCAAGAACGTACCGGCTAAATAAAAACGGCGCTGCCGAGGCAGCGCCGTTTTTTTGTTGCGTTGGGTAACGGCTTAGCCGTCGCCACCGCAGTCTGCGCAGCCCACACCGCGCCCCATGTTGCGTCCCATGGCACGCTGGGTTCGCTGTGCATCTGCGTTCCACTCATCTCGGGTCCGGCAGACCTTGACCACCCGGTTTGAACCGATCGGCTTTTCCCTTTTGCACACCAGGCGCCGACCGTCGCTGGTCGATTCCGTATCCTGTTTAGCGATGAGCTGCTTCTCGGTTTCCGTGGTCGACGCTGATGCATCAGCAACCTCACCGCCACTGGAGGCACAGCCCGCCAGCCATGTGGCACATATGAGCACCAGCAATTGCGTTTTCATGATTTTGGCTCCCTTAACCCGCAGTTTTACGAAAGTGTTCGTATAGTCGTGGATCGACTGTTCGTTGTCAACGATCTGTTATGGTGTCCGTCATGTTGTGTACCTCGCGTGATCCCAAATCGCTATGCGTCGCCGAGGCCTGCTAGGCGGCGCGCTTGCCGCGCTGGGCGCCTCCGCCGCGGGGCCGGCCAGCGCGGTGATCAGCAGACCGATGGGTACCAGCGGCCAATCGCTGCCGGTGATCGGCATGGGGACCTGGCAAACCTTCGACATACCGCCGAACGATCCCTCGCTGACCCAGCTTCGCCAGGTGCTGTCGGCCTTCTACGAAGGTGGCGGCCGCATGGTGGACACCAGTCCCATGTACGGCCGCTCGGAAGCGATGCTGGGGAGCATCGCGCGACAGCTGAAAATCTCCGACGAGCTCTTTTACGCGACCAAGGTCTGGACGGAAGGCAAAGATGCCGGCGAGCGCCAGATGGACACCTCGGCCAAACTCCTGCATCGACAGACCATCGACCTGATGCAGGTGCACAACCTGCTGGATCTAAAGACGCAGCTAGCTTCGATCCGTCAGCGTCGCGAGCAGGGCCGGATTCGGTATGTCGGCGTGACGCACTATCAGTCGAGCGCCCATCAGCGCCTTGCTCAGGTGCTGCGCGATGAGACGCTCGATTTTGTGCAGGTGAACTACTCGGTGGTCAATCCGGCGGCAGCCGAAACGGTTTTCCCCGTGGCGGCAGATCGCGGGGTGGCCGTGATTGTCAATCGACCCTTTGAAGGCGGCGCCGTGTTTCGGCGCCTCGCGTCACTGCCGCTGCCGCCCTGGGCCCAGGAGTACGAGTGCGCCAGCTGGCCCGAGCTGATGCTGAAGTATGTTGTCGGCCACGAGGCGGTCACCGTGGCAATCCCCGCAACCTCCAACCCTGACCACATGGCGCAGAACATTCGCGCCTGCCAGGGTGAAGCGGTGACGGGTCAACGCCGACGCAAACTCGGGGAGCAGCTCAGGAGCGCGCTCGACGGCTAAGTCGCCGTTACGCGGCCTCCAGCCGCCAAAAGAAAAACGTCCAAAAAACAACAGGGAAAGCCCATGCAACTGGAATTTTTCGGCGCCGCCGGCGAGGTCACTGGCTCGTGCCATATCCTCCGTACCGGTCAACACCAGATCCTGCTCGACTGCGGCATGATCCAGGGCGGCAAGAAGAACAACCTGCGCAACCACGACCCCTTTCCCTTCGATCCAGCGGCCATCGACGCTGTGGTTCTAAGCCACGCCCATATCGATCATTCGGGCCGACTGCCGCTGCTGGTAAAGCGGGGTTTCTCGGGCCCGATCTATGCCCAAAACGCCAGCCGGGATCTCACCAAGATCCTGCTTGCCGACAGCGCATTCCTCCAGGAGATGGAGGCGGAGCGCATCAACCGAAAACGCCGCCGCAAGGGCAAGCCACTCCACAGCCCGCTCTACCGGCAGTCCGATGCCCAGGAAACGGTGCACCTGCTCAGCGGCCAACGCTATCGCGAGTGGTTCGAACCGGCGCCAGGTATCCGCGCCCGCTATCTGGATGCCGGGCACATCATGGGGTCCGCCGTTGTTGAGGTGGAGGTTCAGACCGGGGATCAACCCAAGCGCCTGGTCTTCAGCGGCGACCTCGGCCAGTACGACACGCCTATCCTGCGCGACCCGGTATCGCCGGACTCAGCCGACGTGGTGCTGATGGAGTCCACCTATGGCAACCGAAACCACCGCGATCGCAGCCAAACGATTGAGGAGATCGGCGAGATTATTGCCGCCGCGCGGGCGGATCGCGGCAACATCATGATCCCGGCCTTTGCGGTTGGACGGTCACAGGAGATTCTCTTTCAGCTGGGTCAGCACTACGAGGAGTGGGGCATCGATCGGTGGCAGGTGTTTCTCGACAGCCCGCTGGCCATCGAAGCGAGCGACATCTACTGGAACTACCCTCACCTCTATGATGAGGAGGCCAAAGAGCTGGTCAAGATCAGCCAGATGCCGCCGCTGCCGAACCTGCAGCTATCGCGAAGCCGGGAAGATTCGCAGGCGCTCAACCGGATCGAAAGCGGCGCCATCTTTATTGCCGGCAGCGGGATGTGTACCGGCGGCCGCATCATGCATCACCTGAAGCACAACCTATGGCGTCCGCAGTGCCACGTGATTTTTGTCGGCTTTCAGGCGCCCGGCAGCCTGGGCCGGCAGATCATCGACGGCCGCGACTATGTGAAAATCCACGGCCAGAGCGTACGCGTTGCCGCCAAGGTTCATACGGTGGGCGGGCTCTCCGCTCATGCCGATCAGGGCGACCTGCTGCGCTGGTATCAGGGCATCAGCAATCGTCCGCCGGTCTACCTGGTTCACGGCGAGCCGGAGCCGGGCGACGATTTTGCCGCCCATCTCAAACATCACACCGGCGTTGAGGCCCAGGTCAGCCGACCCGGCATGGTGATCGATCTCTAGCGTCCTGCGACGTCAAATCGCGAGCGAGAGCTGGTCGCCCGCCTCTGGCGGCGGCCGGAACTGTGAGGTGTCGAGCGTCACGTCCCGAGCGCTCAGCCCGGCATTGCGTTGAGCCCGCGCAAAGCGCTGGGCAAAGAGATCGGCGAACGGGCCCTGCCCGCGCATGCGCCGCCCGAACCCGCCTCGATAGACTTCTCCACCGTGACACTGACGCAGCAGGTTCATCACCGCCAGCCGTCGATTGGGATAGTGCTCCCCCAGCCATTCGGCAAACAGCGATTCGAGCTCAGCCGGCAGCCTCAGCAGGATGTAGCCCGCTGACACGGCGCCCGCCTCTCGGCTGGCGCTCAGAATGGCCTCCATCTCGTGTTCGGTGATTTTTGGAATGACCGGCGCGACCATCACGCTCACCGGAATGCCGGCGTCTGTAAGCTCCCGAATCACGTCCAGTCGAACCTGGGCGGACGCCGCCCGAGGCTCCAGCAGGCGCTTTGTCTCAGCTGTCAGCGACGTGATGCTGATCGCCACCTGCGCCAGGTTGCGCCTGGCCATCTCCGCCAGCAGCGCCTTATCGCGCAGGATCAAACTGCTCTTGGTGATGACGCTGACGGGCTGGGAGAATCGATTCATCACCTTCAGCAGCTGGCGCGTGATGCCCATGCGCTTTTCCGCCGGCTGGTACGCGTCGGTGCTGGCGCCGAGGGCAATCACCTTGCACCGATAGGACGGCGCCCGAAGCTCGTGCTCCAGCCGCTGCGGCGCCTGGGGCTTGGCGAAAATTTGGGTTTCGAAATCCAACCCCGGCGACAGGCCCAGATAGGCGTGCCCGGGCCGAGCGTAGCAGTAGATGCAGCCGTGCTCACAGCCTCGATAGGGGTTGATCGACAGATCGAACGGAATGTCCGGCGAGCTGTTGCGCGTGATGATCGTGCGGCTGGGCTCGGTGCGAACCTGAGTGGCGATCCGATCCAGCGGCGGCGCCGGGTCGGGCTGGGTGACCTGAAGGTTAAATCGACCTGCGGGGTTGGATACAGCGCCACGACCTTTCATGGGCTTCACAATACTGTACATTTATACAGTATTCAACCCGCAGACCGTGCGAGGGGGCCGCAGCCCCCTCTAAGTGCCGGTTACCGCTGCATTTTCAGCGTAAAGCCCGACAGGTTGCTGGCCGCGGCCAGCAGGACGTCCGGGTGGAGTCGCACCTTATAGTCCGGATTCACGTAGCTGAATTTGATAATGCCGTCGGTATCGACAATAAAGACCGCCGGTGCGGGCAGCTGGCGGTGTTTGAAGCCAGAGATCTCCTCCAGGTCGTACTCATACTGCTTCATTCGCTTATAGGTTTCGTCATCCACCCGAAAAGCGATGCCGAACGCCTCTGCGATTTTCGAGTCGCCGTCCGACGCGAGGAGGTAGCTCGGCTGATCCTCTTCGTCAGCCAGCGCCTCCGCCAGCAGCTCCGGCCGGTCGGGGCTGATGAACACCACGTCCTGGTTCATCGCGGCCATCTCTTCCTCGATCTCCCGCAGCTTTGACCAGTAGAGGTTGCAGAACGGGCACCAGCCGCCGCGATAAAAGATAAGCACCGCCGGCCGCTCCATGCTGGCCGGATCGAGGGTAAAGGTATCGCCGCTCGCCGTGGTGGCCGAGAAGGCCGGCGCCGTCAGGCCCGGCAGCAGCGGCTTGACGTCAGCCGCGTCGGTGGGAACCTGCGCCTGAGCAGACGTCAGGGCGGCCAGCAGCAGCAGCGACGCCGCGGCGAAAAAAGAGAATGTGGGCTTCATTAAGAATTCCTGATTTTTGTGGTGAGACAAACCGTGGTTAACGGGGTACCCGAAGTTGACCCGGCAACGGCCACTTTTATTGCGACACAAAAGCGACGGGCTGCTTGTGGTCCTCCGCGAGCGCCGCAGCGTAGCGTTGTTCCACCTGATGTCGACGCACCTTCAAGGTGGGTGTGAGCAAACCGTTACTCGTATCCCAGGTTTCGCCAACCACCAAAATCCGGCCGATCTTGGCGTGCGTTTCCAGGGTCTCGTTTAGCTCCTTGCGGGTTTGATCGAGACTCTCAGCCAGGGCCTCTCGAGACTCACCCGCCGCGCTTTCCGCAAGCACCACCAGCGCCACGGGCTGCGTCATGCCCGACCCCACCAGACACACCAGCTCGACAAACGGATTGCGACCCAGCCGGCCTTCAATCGGCACCGGCGCCACGTATTTACCTTTGGCGGTCTTAAAGATCTCCTTCACGCGTCCGGTGATCCGGACATAGCCGTCGGCATCGATGTCAGCTCGGTCGCCGGTCTTGAAGAACCCGTCGACCGTGAAGCTCTCCGCGGTTTTCTCCGGGTCGTTCCAGTATTCGGTCATCGCCGTGACGGTTTTGATCTGCAGCTCACCCTCTTCACTCAGGCGCAGCTCGGTGCCGGGACACGCTTTGCCGATGGTGCCGCGGCGGATCTCGCCGCCAAAGGGCAGCAGCGTGCCGTAGGCAAACGTTTCGGTCATGCCCCAGCCTTCGGACAGCGGCATGTCGAGCGCTTCCCACCAGTCGAGCAGCGAGCCGGCGATCGGCGCGGATCCGCTCATAAACCAGCGCGAATGCTCCAGGCCCATCTGGCGCCGGATTCGTTGTTTGATCACACCGCTGATGATCGGCAGCTTCAGCAGCAGCGCCAGACGCTGGGCGGGCAGCTTATCCAGCACCTGCAGCTGAAAAATTTTCCACAGCCGCGGGACGGAGCCAAAAAAGGTCGGTCGGCACTCTTTTAACGCGTCGATGAAGCGATCGACCGAATGAACAAACCACAGCTGCCCCTGATGCACGATCGAGGAAGCCTCCACGTAGGACCGCTCGGTGCAGTGCGCCAGCGGGAGGTAGGAGAGCAGCCGGTCCTCGGGGCCAAAGTCGAGCGCTCTGCCAATTTGATCGCCGGCGTACAGGAAGCTCTGGTAGGTGTGCACCGCACCTTTGGGTTTGCCGGTGCTGCCGGACGTGTACAGGAGCGTCATGATGTCGTCCGGCGCAGGTACAAAGCTTTCGGCCAGCGGTTCATGCTGATCGAGCAGGTCCTGCCACTGATGCTGGCAGTCGAGAGTCGGGTAAGGAAACGCGATGCGGACCACCTCCGGGCCAATACCTGCGTCCTGCTCTTCCGGATGATCGAGCTTGCCCACAAACACCGCCCGGCTGCCTGAATCCTCAAGGGTGTGGCGCGTGGTGGTCTCGCTGGCCGAGGAATAGATCGGCACCGAGATGTAGCCCCCGACCATCAGCGCGAGATCAGCGATGATCCACTCAGCGCAGTTGCGCGAAAAGATGGCGATCCGGTCGCCGGGCTCGAAACCCATCGAGCGCAGGGCGCTGGCCAGCCGGCGCGCCTGGTCGGCGCAGTCACCCCAGGTAAAAACCCGGGTGCCGTCATCCGACGGCTGATGAAGATACGGCTGTTGGGGGCACTCGCGTTCGTATCGGTAGAGGTAGGCCTGCGGGGTCGTCAACTGTTCGGGCATAGGGCTCCGCTCCGTGTCTGGCTGCCGGTGGGGGCCGTATCTTACCGCGGCTGGCGCAAGGTTTCGGCCTCACCCGCTGCGTTGACGCTTCCCGGGGGGCTCGCGCAAATTCAAACGGTAGTACAAAAAACCCAACATTTAGCGTATAAGGGGCGCACTGACCACAATCCCAGGAGGGGACCATGAAATCTACGCCAGTTCGGTCGGCGCTGACCCGCACGACTCTGCTCGCTACTGGAATTTGGCTTGCGCTGCCCGCGCAGGCGCAAGACCCAATGCTGGAAGAAATTGTCGTAACCGCGCAGAAGCGGGAACAGAGCCTCCAGGACGTCCCAATTTCCGTCAACGTTGTGACCGGACGCAAAATGGAAGACGTCGGGCTCAAGAAGATCGACGACCTGCAAAACTACGTCCCCAACCTGACGATGTCCGAAACCGGCATCGGCAACAACATTTATATCCGCGGAATCGGCTCGGGCATCAACCCGGGGTTTGAACAGTCCTCGTCCATGTTTGTGGACGGCGTCCACTACGGCCGCGGCCAGCTGGCCCGCGCCCCGCTGTTCGACATGGCGCGCGTTGAGGTGCTGCGTGGCCCGCAGAGTATCCTGTTTGGTAAGAACAGTATCGCTGGCGCCATCAGCCTGACCACCGCGCAGCCGACCCAGGAATTTGAAGGCCAGGTTTCTGCGCTGTATGAGCCGGACCACGGCGAACAGGAAGTGAGCGTCATTCTCTCCGGCCCGATCAGCGAGACGCTGTCCGGCCGGCTCGCCGTACGTAAGCGCGACATGGACGGCTACATCGAAAACATCACCATCGGCGGGGACGAGCCCAACCGCGACGAGTTGACGGTTCGCGGCATTTTGCGCTGGGATCCGACCGACCAGCTTAGCGTCAGCGCCAAGTTCGAACGCAACGAGTTCGACGTCCGCGGCCGGCAGGTAGAAATTTTTAGCGACGCCTACGCGTTTCCTGGTCCGATACCCACCAACCCGTTGGCGATCCCCTACTCTCAGTTCCAGGTTCTGGCCCTAGGACAGGACCCGTCGGCGCTGGACGTGACTCAGGATTTCCGCCGCAGCGCCAACGGCGACTTCAGCAACAACGAGTCGGACAACTTCACGCTGAACATCGATTATGACTTTGGCGGCTTCACGCTGTCGTCCATCACGAGCTACGTGCAGTATGAGTTCAGCGAGCTATGCGACTGCGACTTCAGCGGCGCCAACGTGATTCTCGCCCCGCTGGAGGAAGACTACGACCAGTTCTCCCAGGAGCTTCGCCTGACCTCACCCGGCGGTGAAACCGTCGACTGGATCGTCGGTGCGTTCTACCAGACTAACGACCAGTCTTCGCCTGACGCTACCGGCGTACCCGGCAACAGCATCATCGGACCGGTTGTGAACGGCCTCCTGGGTCCCGGGGCCGGCGACCTGTTTGTGAACAGCTCGGCCGCACGGACCTTCACCCAGGACACCGACGCGCTGGCCATTTTTGGTCAGGCGACCTGGAACGTGTCTGACACGTTGCGCCTGAGCCTCGGTCTGCGCTACACCGATGAGTCTAAGGACGCCACGCGCAACATCGTGCTGTCCGACTTTGCCACCGGTCAGCCGATCAATCCGGCCACCGAGCCGCTGCGCTTTGGCACCGCGGCCGCGGTTTACGCCGGCCTGTTCGGCATCCAGGTGATTGGCCACGACCTGGTTGGCCAGCGCGACGACAGCTCCACCGACATCTCGCTGAACGGTCAGTGGGACGTCACCGACGACACGATGCTTTATGCCTCGTTCTCCACCGGCTTCAAGGCCGGCGGCTTCGACACCCGCTCCAACACGATTCCGGGCGCCTCGGCGATCGGCGTGCCGGGCATCTTCGCGCCGGGAACGCTGCCTGACGGCACCTTTGAGTTCGAGGACGAGCAGGCTGACTCGCTGGAGATCGGCGCAAAAATGCGTCTCGCTGACGGCGCTGCGGAGCTAAACGCCGCGGCATTCTTCACCTCCTATGAAGATCTGCAGATCAGTATCTTCGACGGCATCCTCGGCTTTAACGTGGGCAATGCCGCCGAGGCGGACATCCAGGGCGTGGAGCTGGACGGCCGCTGGCAGATCACCGAGTCGTGGGGCATGTACGGCGCGGTGGCGTTCACGGACTTCGAGTTCAAGAACTTCCAGAACGGCCAGTGCTTCTTCGGCGAGCCCGATCCGGAAGGCGACCGCCTGTGTGACCGTACCGGTGAAACCAACCAGTACGTGGCCGACTATTCCGGCTCGGTCGGTTTCGACTACCGCACGGACATCGGCAGCTCGCTGTTTTTCCGCGGCAACCTCGATATCAACTTCACCGACGAGTTCTTCACCGCGCAGAACAACGATCCGCTGACGGTGCAGGACGCCTACGCTAAGATCAACCTGCGTCTCGCCCTGAGCAATCAGGCGGATACGTGGGAAGTGGCGCTGCTGGCCCGGAACCTGAACGACGAAGACGTGATCCGCTACTCCAACCCGGTACCGCTGTCAGGCACCTTCGGTTCCAACAGCGCATACGGCTTTGTCGAGCGGCCCCGTTCCATCGCTCTGCAGGCAAGCTACCGCTTCTAGTTGAGGATTGAAAAAGCCATCCATGGCTTTTTCAATATCGTCAACGGAAAAGTGTGATTTTCCGTTGACTCACATTTTCCACGGCGTTCCGCCGTGGAAAATGCCGGTACCTCCATGTACCGGTTCGTGCAACTAGTTACTGCCAGAGCCTCCCTTAGAGCCGCATGGTATCTAGATCGTGAGCCCCGGCCTTTAGTACCGGGGCTCCTTAACAAAGCTGCTGCATACCATCCCGGTGACTAATCGACCGAAGTTTTCTTCCCAGTGGGCAACCGTCATGACGATGACCGGTCTCGCCGTTGGGCTGGGCAACGTCTGGCGCTTTCCCTACATGATGGGGCAGCACGGCGGCGGCGCTTTTCTCGTGATGTATCTGCTGCTGATGCTGGCTTTTGCCGTGCCGGCCATGAGCGCGGAGTGGGCGTTTGGGCGATCCACCGGCCGCGGGCCCATCGGCGCCATGGCGGCGGCCTTCGGCAAAACGCCGGGCACCGCGGCAGGCATCATCGTGCTGCTGAGCGTGCTGGTTACGGCGAGCTACTATTCGCTGGTGGTCGGCAACGTTGCCTACAGCACCTGGTTTGCCGTAAGGCACGGCTTTGCGGAGCAAACGCTGGAAACCTACCAGGCGGAGCTGGGCAACCATCCGCTGCAGCTGGCTTTTGCGCTGCTGGTGGTGCTGGCCTCAACGCTGATTGTGACGCGAGGGCTCAAACGAGGTGTCGAGCTGGCCAACGTGGTGCTCGTGCCCCTGTTTGGCGTGGCGGCGGTTTATCTCATCTTTGCGGTCCTGCGGCTGGACGGCGCGTTTGACAAACTGAGGGGGTTCATCACGCCCGATTTCTCGCGCCTGAACGTCGACGTTGCCTTTGCCGCGCTGGGTCAGGCCTGTTTTTCGGTGGGCCTCTCCGGCACCGTAGGCGTGGTTCTTGGCAGCTATCTGCGCCGGCGGCAGGCGGTGCTCGGCACAGCACTGACAACCGCCGGCCTGGACGTCATGGCCGCGCTGCTGGCGGCACTATTTGTGGTGCCGGCGGTGCTCATGTTCGGTATCGACATGACAGCCGGACCGGGGCTGCTGTTCGACACCCTGCCCCACCTTTTCAGCCTGCTGCCCGGCGGACGCTGGCTGGCCGGCATTTTCCTGCTGTCCTGGGTCAGCGTGGCGCTGCTGAGTATCGTCGCCACGCTGGATACCCTGACCACCGGCTTTGGCGAGCTCCAGTTCCTGGCGCCGCTGCGCCGCTGGCTGACGCCGGCGTTTGGACTGGCGATTGCGATCCTGGTGACGCCGATTGCGTTTAATCCGCAGTGGCTGGGTATGCTGGACAACATCTTTGGCTCCGGCATGTTTATCCTCGGCTCCCTGCTGGCGATCACCGGGCTGGGTTGGGGCTTAGGAAAACAAACAACGGCGCAGGAAGTCGACCCCAACGGCACCATGCCGTGGCTCGTGTTTTGGATCCGGTGGGTGATACCGCCGACGGTGGCGGTGATTCTGATCGGCTTTGTCTACAGCTCAGTGACCGGCGGCCACTGAGCCTTCAGGGCCTCAGCTTGGGTCGCGGTCTTCCGGCTCCGGCTGGCCCGCGGTGGACTGGTCCTTGGGGCGAACCGCTTCGGTGATCAGCGCCTGGGCCGCCTGCTCAGGGTTTTGAAACTTACGGCCTTCGAGAGCGCCGGCATGACAGTGGTAGTCATCATGCTTCTTGCCCTTGTGGCAGCCATCTTCGTTCAGCGCGGTGTCGTGCGCCAAAATCGCCGGCGAGAGCAGCGTTCCCATAAGCCCGGCCAGCAGCAGTCGAGAATTTTTCATCACAGCGTCCAATCTGTCTAGGTGTGTCAATTTAGCAAAGTGCGGGGCACCTGACCGCTGCTGCCGGATCAGCGGAGCAGTCTGCTTCGCAAGCGGCCCCCTGCGGCACTCGCTCCCCTAGTTTTTGCCGGGTTTGCCTTCCTTCTCAGGCTTCTTCTGCCCCAGGCGTGCCGCCACCAGCGCCGCGTTCATGGCTCGACGATCGGCGAAGCTGCGGCCCTTCAACGGCCCCTCGTGACAGTGAAACTGACCGCTCTTGGTCTCCTGATGGCAGCCGTTTTTGTCGACAGTCAGCTTATGGGCGGCTGCCGGACCCGCCACCATCGCCAACGTGAACGTCAGCAGCCAAGCACTTTTTCTTGCGACTGCCGGCATTGAAGGCTGAGCCTTCGCATCCTTGAGGGTTGGTTTCATGGGCTGATCCCCTGTGGTTTTGTGTATTGAGCATAGGTGAACACCATACGGCAAACAACTGTATAGGTTAAATAACTATTTTTTTGTATCTGTGCATTGTTCAGTGATCCGGTAGTCTCTCTCACAACAGGTGATGGGAGTTCAGCATGAAAACACCGACACCCGATCGAAGGGTCTTACGCCGGACCACGCGGCGACTGCGGCAGCGCGGTGGCCTCGACAGCGGTCACTGGCCACCCACTTTTTTCAGCGATTGGCTCAGGCGTTATTATCTGGCGGCCCGGCTGAGGGCCGTCTTGCTGACCGCCAGGCCACAGCGACGGGTCGACCCGTGCGACGACTGGCGGCGCAGCACCGCGGCCGACATGTGTTCGTCCTGTACCTGCTGAGCGGAACATTACGGTTCTCAATCAATCTTCAAGGAACGTGGCTTTTTGAACAACCCGCTGATCTACGGCACTACCGTTCTGGTCTGGGGCAGCACCTGGCTGGCCATCAACTACCAGCTGGGAGTGGTCCCGCTGGAGGTGTCGGTCTTCTATCGCTACGCCCTTGCCGCCCTGCTCCTGCTGGGATTTTGCGCCGTGACCGGACGAACGCTGAGGTTCAGCCTGGCGCAGCATAAGCTGTTTGCCGGGGTCGGCGCGCTGATGTTCAGCCTGAATTATCTGATGGCCTACGCCGCCCAGCAGTACGTCAGCTCAGCGCTCAACGCGCTGATTTTCTCGTGCATCCTGTGGCTGAACATTTTGAACGCCCGGATCTTTCTCAAGGTGCGCTCGGAGCGCGAGGTGCTTCTCGGCGCCGCCTTCGGCATGCTGGGGATCGTTGTGCTGTTCTGGCCTTCCCTGGCGACGGTCGAAGTCTCAGAAGCGGTGCTGCTGGGCGGCGCCTTCAGCCTGGTGGGGGCGCTTTCCGCCTCGCTGGGCAACATCCTGTCGCAGCATGCGCTGACGCAGCTGCCGGTGATCCAGGTGAACGCCTGGGGCATGAGCTACGGGGCGCTGTTCAACCTGCTGGTCTGCCTGGCGCTGGGGCGGCCATTTCTCTTCGATCCGTCCGTCGCCTACGTCGGCTCTCTGCTCTATCTGGTGCTCGCCGGCAGCATCGTAGCTTTTGTCCTATACCTGACCCTCGTCAGCCGGATCGGCGCCCACCGCGCAGGCTATACGGTGGTGATGTTCCCCGTGGTGGCAACGCTGCTCGCGGTGGCGTTTGAGGGCCTGGAGGTCAGCCGCTGGCTCCTGGCCGGCATGGCTCTGGTGCTCACCGGTAACGTGATGATTCTGCGACAGGGCAAAAAAGCTTCTCAAACGGCTCAACGATTCTCAGGAAATGAGAATTCGGCGTGATCCAATAGCTTCGCGCTAGAGGAGAACGCTATGCAAGCCACCCAACAACTCGTCAATTTTCCGCTTCCCGAGAACCCGTCCGGCAAGCGCCACGACGCGGGCCCCAGCGCCCGGCAGCAGCGGGCGAGCCAGTCGGTCATCGGCAAAACGGTCACCGGAATCATCTCCAAGCCCGTCAGTGGAGGCCGAGAGTCGCTGTTGATGCTGCAGTTCAGCGATGGCTCCTGTTTTGAATTTGTCTCTCCAGCAGCGCAGAGAGCACTGAGCCGCCGCAGCGGGCGCACGTCCGCCGCGGACACGGCGGCTGACAACAGCCTCCAACAGCTCTCCTTTTTCCCCCACGACGGAAAGCCGGCAGCGCCTTCAACTCCGGTGTTCTGACGGCGCTTAGGCTGCCTGCATCCGCACGCTGGGCAGTCGCCACCACTTAAGCCACGCCTTTCCGTCACCTCATACCCGGCCTTCTGGCCGGGTTTTTTTTGCGCCGCCCCCAGACCGATGACGAACGGCACTGTAACTGTTGAGTTAATTTGATATCATTTTGGTATCTTTTCAACTCAAGGCGATCGGATGAATACAGAAAAAGTCGTAAAGGTCAGCTCGGGCTACGTCATGCTAGTCGGTCTCGCGGTCGCTCAGCTGCTCGGTGTTTTGGCGTTTATTTTTGCCGTGGAAGCGTCCAGCGATCTCTGGAAGATTCCGGCGGTGCTGCTGAACATCGGAATTCTCATCCTCTGGTTCGGCCTGTTTATGGTCAACCCGAACCAAGCCAAGGTTCTGCAGCTGTTCGGCAGCTATGTGGGCACGGCGCGTAACCCCGGACTCCGCTGGGCAAACCCCTTTTACTCCAAGAAGGCTGTTTCCGTGAAGGTGCGTAACTTCGAAAGCGGGAAGCTGAAGGTCAACGAATCTTCCGGCAGCCCGATTGAGATTGCCGCGGTGGTGGTCTGGCGCGTCGTCGATACCGCAGAGGCCGTATTTGAGGTGGATGACTTCGAGGAGTTCGTCAATATCCAGAGCGAGGCTGCGCTTCGTAACCTGGCCACGTCCTATCCGTACGAGTCCGACAAGGAAGACGAGACCTCCCTGCGCAGCCACCCAGCGAAGATCTCCGAGTCGCTGCGGAAAGAAATCCAGGATCGGCTGGAGAAGGCCGGCGTAGAGGTGATCGAAGCGCGGATTAGCCACCTGGCCTACGCGCCGGAAATTGCGAACGCGATGCTGCGGCGCCAGCAGGCCTCAGCCATCATTGCGGCCCGGGAGCGGATTGTGGAAGGTGCCGTCGGCATGGTCGAGCTGGCGCTGTCGGAGCTCAGCCGGCAGGAAATCGTTGATCTGGACGAAGAGCGGAAGGCCACCATGGTGAGCAATCTGCTGGTGGTGCTTTGCAGTGAAGACAACGCCCAGCCGGTGCTCAATACCGGTACGCTCTACTAACCCTCGCCAAGGCGGTCGGCCAGGAGTTAGCTGATGCCCCGCAAAAAGGCGTTTGCGCTGCGAGTAAGCGACGACATCTTCGCCGCCATTCAGCGCTGGGCTGACGACGACCTGCGCTCCGTCAACGGCCAGATCGAGTTTCTGTTGCGCGAGGCGCTGCGGGACAGCGGCCGGATTCCGCCGCCAAAGGCGGATCCGGCGCCGGGCACTAAGACGCCCGACGACGGAGACGGCTAGCCCGAGGCCAGCGCAGCGATGCGCTCCTCTAGCGGCGGGTGCGTCATCATCAGGCGCTTAAGCCCCGCCGTGCCTTTGCCGCTGATGCCAAACGCTTCTACCGAGTCGGGCAACGAGCTGTGGCCATAGGTCTGGCTCAGCCGCCGTAGCGCGCTGATCATCTTGTCCCGACCTGCCAGCTCCGCCCCGCCCTGGTCGGCGCGGAACTCGCGCTGCCGGGAGAACCAGGCGGCAATGATGCTCGCCAGCAGGCCGAGGGCGACCTGAGCCACCATGACCACCAGGAAATAGCCCATGCCGCCGCCACGTTCGTTGCGGAACACCACCTGGTCCACCACCATGCCGATGATGCGGGCGAAGAAGATCACAAAGGTGTTCAGAACCCCCTGCAGCAGGCCCATGGTAACCATGTCGCCATTGGCAACGTGCGCCACCTCATGGCCGAGCACCGCCTCAACCTCGTCGGCCGTCATCGCCGTGAGCAGCCCGGTGCTGACGGCCACCAGCGCATCGTTGCGCTTCATGCCGGTGGCAAACGCGTTCATCTCAGGCGCGTCGTAGACCGCCACGTCCGGCATACCAATGCCGGCCTTTTCCGCCTGCCGTTTGACGGTGTCGACCAGCCACGCCTCGGTGCTGTTGGCCGGCTGTTTGATGACGCGGGCACCGGTACTCTTGAGCGCAAGCCACTTCGACATGGCCAGCGATATGAACGATCCCGCCATGCCGAATACGGCGGAAAAGATCAGGAGCCCTGTCAGGTTGATGCCGCTCCCGCTGCGGGCCAGCGCGTCCTCGATACCCAGCACCTTGAGGACAATTGTCGCCAGCGCGATGACCGCCATGTTGGTTGCCAGAAAAAGAAAAATCCGGGTCATAATGCCTCCAGGTCTTAAACCACTCGCCTGGCCAGCCGGGCCGACGAGTCGCGAGGAATTCGCTTGATGTGTTGCGTCAAACCGTTGATCTGGGTTTTGTTGTGGGGCGAATCAAGGTCTCCAGCAGACGCCCGCCTGGCACCGAGGCAACTCTTGGCAGTGGGCGGACCGCGTGCAAGAAGGAAAGATAGCCGCCCATGATTGCGCAAGTATTACGAGGTGCCGGCTTTGCGCTGGGCGGGTTCGGCTGGCTGCGCCGGCCGGGTTTGCGTCGCTACCTGCTGGTCCCGCTGCTGGTCAACCTGCTGGTTTTTGGCGCCGCGGCCACCTATTCCCTGACGCGTCTTGGCGACTGGCTGGAGACGCTGCTGCCGGCGTCGCTGGGCTGGCTGTGGTGGGTCCTGCTGCCGCTGGCCGCAATCGTTTTGCTTGTTGTGGTGTATTTCACCTTCACCATGGTGGCCAACCTCCTCGCCTCACCTTTCAACGATCGGCTGGCCGAGCGGGTAGCTGACCGGCTGGGTCACCGGATCGACGAAACGCAGCGAGCGGGTGCCTGGGCTGGTCAGATCCTGAAGGCCACCTTGGGAGAGCTCCGCAAGTGGCTCTACTTTGCCTTTCTCGCCCTGCTGGCGCTGGCCTGCTGGCTGTTCCCACCCACCACGCTGCTGGCGCCGTGGGTGTGGCTGCTGGTGGGCGTATGGATCTTTGCCTTCGAGTACCTCGACTATCCGCTGGGTAATGCCGGGCTGGGCTTCGGCGGCAAACATCGCTGGATCCGCGAGCATCGCTGGTACGCCCTGGGTTTTGGCGGGACCCTGACCGTGATGACGCTGATTCCCGTGGTCAACTTTGCGGTGATGCCCGCCGCAGTCTGTGGGGCAACTGAGCTCTGGGTCTACTGCGAGCGGCGGGAGCGCGCCTGAACCGATGGCCCGCGCCGCGAGCTACGTCGGACGCTTCGCCCCGTCGCCCACCGGACGGCTGCACATGGGCTCGCTGATTGCCGCCTTGGCCAGCTATGCCCAGGCGCGGCAGCAGCGGGGACGCTGGCTGCTCCGTATGGAAGATATCGACCCACCCCGCGAGCGACCCGGTGCAGCTGAGGCCATCGAGGCTGACCTGAAGCGTTTCGGCATGTCGCCTGATGAGCCAACGCTTTTTCAGAGCACACGAACTGCCGCCTACCAACAGGCGCTCGACCAAATGAAAGCGAGCGGCCACGTTTTTCCCTGCGGCTGCAGCCGTCGCCACCTCGGACACGGGCACCTGTATCCACAAACCTGCAGCGGCGGTCTGCCGCCAGGGCGCGAGCGGCGCAGCTGGCGGGTACGCGTGAGCGGGCGCTATGGCTTCGACGATCTGCTGCAGGGAGCCTACGGTCAGCAGCTCGAAACAGAGGTGGGTGCGTTCATCCTGTGGCGGGCTGACGGCCAGCCCGCCTACCAGCTGGCCGTGGTGGTGGACGATCATTTTCAGGGAATTACCGAAGTGGTGCGCGGCAGCGACCTCATCGGCTCTACGCCTCGACAGCTTTTCCTCCAGCGGCTGCTCGGGCTGCCGCAGCCGGCTTATCTTCACTTGCCGGTGGCCCTCAACGAACAGGGCAACAAGCTGAGCAAACAGACCGGCGCACGACCTATCGACCCGCAGCAGCCCATGCCGGCACTGGCACGGGCCTGGTCGTTTCTTGGCCAGGAAAAGCCTCCAGCGGAGGCGCTGACCTCGCCTGAGGCGTTCTGGCGCTGGGCGCCGGCACGCTGGACGATAAAACTCATTCCGGCGGTAACCGAAATCCCCGAGAACCGTTTATGATGCGGGCTGTTTTGGACTTAAGCAGGCAACCGGATGACCGACGTTAATCGCCAGTGGATCATGACTTCGCGCCCCAAGGACATGGTGTCCCGGGAAAACTTCAGCTGGCAGGAATCCCCGATGCCCGAGCCGGGTGACGGAGAGTTTTTGGTCCGAAATCTCTACCTGTCGTTTGACCCCACCATGCGAGTCTGGATGAACGCACAGGACAGCTATCTACCGGCGATCCAGATCGGTGAGGTAATGCGCTGCTTCTCGGTGGCCCAGGTGGTCAAATCCAATCACCCGGACTATACGGCGGGTGAACTGGTCAACGGCGGCTTCGGCTGGCAGGACTACGCCATCAGCAACGGCGCCGGACCCATTCCTCCGAGCAAGCTCCATCCGGGCATCGACCCGCAGCCGACGATGAGCGTGCTCGGCATGACCGGCCTGACCGGCTACTTCGGCATGCTGGACGTCGGCGAGGTGAAGCCCGGAGACGCGGTGCTGGTCTCCGGCGCCGCCGGCGCTACCGGCTCGGTGGCGGCCCAGATCGGCCGAATCAAGGGCGCCAGGGTCGTGGGTATGGCCGGTGGGGAAGAAAAATGCCGCTGGCTCAGCGAGGTTGCCGGTCTCGACGGGGTCATCGACTACAAGTCCGAAAAGCTGAGCAAAGCGCTTCGACAGCACTTCCCCAAAGGCATCGACCTGTACTTCGACAACGTCGGTGGACCTACGCTGGATGCCGCCCTTGCTGGCCTGGCGCTAGGCGGCCGGGTTGTGCTGTGCGGCGCGATCTCAGGCTACAACAGCGCCACCGGTGCTGACGGGCTCAAAAACTACGCCAATCTCATTGTGCAGCGCGGCCGCATGCAGGGCTTCATTATTCTCGATTACGCCAAACGCTACGGCGAAGCGCTGCGGGACCTCTCGGGTTGGGTTCAGTCAGGCGATCTGAAATACCAGATCGACCTGCAGGAGGGGCTGGAAAATGCACCGGAGACGTTTCAGCGCATCTTTACCGGCGCCAACCAGGGTAAGCAGCTGCTGAAGGTCGCGGATCCGACCTAGTAGTTCAGACCTACCGCCACCCTGCCTTTTCTTAAACAAAAAAAACCGCCGGCGAGGGCGCCGGCGGTTTCCTTAAGAACACTCGCTTATGCGGGAGCGTCAGCCTTCCGCTGATTCCTCCAGCAGCGCTTTCATGGACAGACGGATACGTCCCTGCTTGTCCACTTCCAGCACTTTCACCTTAACGGTATCGCCCTCGGACAGCTTGTCGCTGACCTTCTCGACGCGCT
>JBCDKA010000061.1:0-22014 GCA_038747195.1 Pseudomonadota bacterium | reverse complement strand
TGGGTTTTGCGAGAGCAATTTGGCCTGAACGGCACTAAGTTCGGCTGCGGCGTCGCTCAGTGCGGTGCCTGTACGGTGCACCTCGGCGGTACGCCGATACGCTCTTGTAGCGTGCCGATCTCTGCGGCTGCCGGACAGGAGATCACAACCATCGAGGCGATGGCCGGCCCAGACGACCAGCTGCACCCCCTGCAGCAAGCCTGGATCGATGAGCAGGTGCCGCAGTGCGGCTACTGCCAATCTGGTCAGCTGATGTCGGCCATGGCATTGCTCAACAGCAACCCCTCGCCTGATGACTCGGCGATTGACGTCGCTTTGCGGGGCAATATCTGTCGGTGCGGCACGTATCCACGTATCCGCCGGGCGATCCATCGCGCAGCCAAGGCCATGGCAAGCCAAGCCGCTGAGTCCACGACGGAGCAAAACGGATGAACAAGTGGACGCGCCGAGGCCTCATTGGCGCCGGCCTCGCGGCCGGCGGAGTCATGGTGCTGGGTGTTGCGGTACGGCCCGGACATCGGGCACCCAAGATGGCAGAGCTGGTGACCAGCAACGGCGAGAAGTTGCTGAACCTTTGGGTCAAAATTGCCCCGGACAACAGCATCACGGCCATTGTTCCTCACTCCGAGATGGGCCAGGGAGCCCAGACCGCGCTGGCCCAGATGCTGGGCGATGAACTGGATGCTGACTGGTCGCAGATCAGGGTCGAGGAAGCGCCCCCGCACAAGGAGTACGCCAACCACATACTGGCCAAGGGTTTTCTGATCGGCGACAAAAAGATTCCTGCAGTGCTGCTGCCGACCATCGACGGTGCCCTCCTGGAGGTTAGCCAGCTGTTTAACCTGCAGATCACCGGCGGCAGCACCAGCGTTCGCTCAACCGGGCAGTTTGGTATGCGCGTCGCTGGCGCGGCAGCACGGGAAATGCTGCTTCAGGCGGCATCCAGTGCCTGGGAAACGCCGATCGACGCACTGCGAACAGAGGCCGGCTATATCGTCAGCGGTAGCCAGCGCGCGCCCTACGCGGACTTTGCCGCAGCTGCCGCCAAGATCAAACCGCCCGTGGCACCAAAACTCAAAAGTCCCGACGACTTCACGCTCATGGGCCGGTCCATGCCCAGGTTCGATGTGCCTGAAAAGACTGACGGCAGCGCCCAGTTTGGCATCGACGCTCACGTCGAGGGTTTGCTTTACGCAACCATCCAGCAAAGCCCGGTATTCGGCAGCCAGGTGGCGAGCATCGACGACACAGAAGCGCTGAAGATGCCAGGCGTACGTGGGGTGGTGAATCTGGGTGACGCGGTTGCGGTGGTTGCTGACGGCTACTGGACGGCAAAGCAGGCTCTGGGAAGAGTTAATGCCCAGTGGGAGACCACCGACGCGGACAGTACCAGCAGCAGCGATGTTTTTGCACAGTATGACCGAGATATCTCGACCGCCATTGCCGAGGACAACGGAGAAAAGCACCGGGCGCTCGGCGACGTAGGCGCGGCGATTGAATCGGCAGAAACGGTCACAGAAGCCACGTACCAGGTGCCCTTTCTGGCCCATGCGACCATGGAGCCGCTGAACGCGACGGCCCGTTACACAGAAGATCTGCTGGAAATCTGGACCGGCACACAAAATCCACTGGGCTACCAGGCGGACGTGGCTGAGGCCATGGAGATGTCCGACGACAAAGTGCGCTTAACCAACTTCTATATGGGCGGCGGTTTTGGTCGCCGCTCCGAAGCCGGTGTGGCCATTCAAGCAGCCAGACTCTCGCGGGAGGTGGGCGCGCCGGTCAAGCTCATCTGGTCCCGGGAGGAGGACATCCGTCAGGACCGGTATCGCCCGGCAGTTACCAGCCGTTTTGTCGGCGCGGTGGATGCCAGCGGCAACCCGGTTGCGTGGCAGAACCACTACGTTCAAAAACGCCATCCACCGGACGCGGCACTAATCCCCTACGCGATCCCCAACGTTGGCATTTTTAACGTGGACAGCTCCACTCACGTCCCGTTTGGGCCGTGGCGGAGCGTGGACCATTCGCAGCAGGGCTTTTTCACCGAATCGTTTGTCGACGAACTCGCAGTCGCCGCGAAACGTGATCCATTTGAGTTTCGCCGCGACTTGCTCAAAGACGCAGTCCGACATCGGACGGTGCTCGAAACGGCTGCCGAGAAAGCTGGCTGGTATGAACCTACCGGACCCGGCGAGGGTCGCGGCATCGCCCTGCAGGAATCATTTGGAACATACGTTGCGCTGGTGGTCGACGTGCTGGTGGAAAACGGCCGGGTTTCGGTCGAGCGGATTGTGTGTGCGGTCGACCCCGGCCTGGCCATCAACCCGGACGGCCTTACCGCGCAGATGGAGTCGGGTATTATTTTTGGGCTGACCGCCGCCCTGTACGGCGAGATCAATATCCAGAACGGCGCCGTCAAGGAAAGTAATTTCCATGATTATCCAATGCTCCGCATCGACGAAACGCCCATCATCGAGACGCACATCGTTAACAGCGGCCACGCCCCCGGCGGGGCTGGCGAGCCCGGCACGCCGGTTGTTGCGCCGGCCCTGGCCAACGCCATCTTCGCCGCCAGCGGCGTCCGCGTCCGGAGCCTGCCGGTCAAACTCCCCGCCGAGGGTGGATTTAGCTAGTGGTCAGCTGCTCCTAAGACTCGTGAAGGGTGAGGAGCCGAAAGAGGGCCTCGCGCGCACGAGGCTGCCTTCGCCCTAGGCTACCCAGGGTTTCGATCGCCTCCTCACCCAGGTCGCGATCGTTATGCGTGTGGGCAATCTTTGCCAGCGCTGGCAGCCCTTCCGCTTCCGGAAGCTCACCCAGTGCCTCCACGGCCGCTCGTCGAACCTTCCAGGCCGAATCTTCGTCAATCAGTCTTAGCAGCACTGGCAAAGCTCTCGGGTCATCTTGCCAGGAGAGCCCTTCAGTAGCGGCCTCGCGGAGCTCCGGGTCTTCCAGCGTCTGCACGAAGCCCTCGAGCACTTCAAAGGCGGACGGATGGCTGTGGCGTGCGATGGCCCGGATCAGCGATTCACGCACCCTTGGGCGGGCTTGCCCACTTCCGCCTGCCAGCAGACGGACCAGCAACGTAATGCTGTCTTCAGGATTGTGGCGGCCGAGCCAGTTCAGCGGCTTCCCTCTCAGGTTGATCGGAACCTGGAAGTCGCTGTTGATGACCCGAGTAACCACCCCATCGGGGGAGATGCGAAGCAAAATCGCTATCGGTCTTCGCTCCCAGCCGGCGTAAGGCGGCGGCCCGGAGAATGCAGCTGCCTGCGAGTCTTCCGCGGTTAGCAGTCCACTCAAAGGACGTCCCTTGAGGGCGAACCGGCTGCCGCCAAAGTTCCAGCCGCCGGCATAGCTGTACCCGTTCGGGTCCGCCCAACGATCAATCGACCAGCCAAGCCAGGCTTCTTTCGTAGAATTTTGCTTGCTTGCGTCCGTCCAGCGCTGCGCCAGCGACCCGGATTCGAATCGCTCTACGCCGGCCGCGCTGCATGAGAGGGCCACAACCAGGGCAAGCAAACCCACCATTGCAGACAGGAGGTGGCTCACTGCTCGGTTCCCATACCCTGCAACAGCTCGATCAGCGCCTCCCGGGCTGCAGGCGTTTCCATATCACCCAGGGACTCGGTTGCCGCACGGCGCACCCTCGGGTCTGGGTCGCTCTGTGCCACCTTCAGCAGCGCGGTCGCGGCCTCAGGCATTTCGAAGTCTTCCATCTCATCAACGATGGAAAGCCGTCGTCGCTGATGCGGAACTTCGCCCAGCAATGCAACCAGGACGTTCAGCGCCTGCCGGTCCTCTCGGTCGGAGAGCTCGTCAATTGCGGTCATGGCCAGCCGATCGTCCGTTCCGCGGATCGCCTCTGTCAGCAAGTCGATCAGACCCGCCGGCTCCAGCTCGACCAGATATTCCAATGCGTCGGAGCGAAGTTCAGGATCGCGACCCTGATCGTCCAGGACTGACATCAGCGTCGGGGTGACGCTGGCCGATTCGTGATGGGTTAACGCGTGGAGCGCCGTGCGCTGAACCTTGATCGACGGGTCATTAAAGACCAGATTCCGAAGTTTTTCGGAGGCTGCGGGAAGATCAATGTCCTCCAGCACATCGGTGATGCGGGCACGCAGCTGTTCGTCGGTTGTGGCGTCCAGGTGCTGGATAATCACCTCCAGCGAACGTTCATCGCCGATCTCTCCGAGCTCCGCCAACACCTGCAGCATCCGGTTATCGTCATCGCTGCGGCCAAAGCGGCGGACGCGATCGGAGTATTCTTTTTGCCCTTGTCCATCCAGCTGCCGAGCCAGGCGCACCATGGCGCGTTTGGCGTCGTCGCTCCACTCGCTGCGCCGATAGCTGGCCAGATGGTTGTCGTAGCAGCCAAACACCTCGGAAGGCGCCTCCCCCAACTCGTCACGTGCATAGCAACGCCAGAACTCCGCGTCGTCAGCCCAGTCGGAGCCAGGGTATTGCTCAACCAGTGCGCCAAAGGTTGCCAGGGCTGCAGACCAGTTCCGATCCAGCACCTGGTTGTAACCCTGCTGATACGCCTGGGCGGCGCCATCCGCATTGGACTGAGCCCTGGCGGCTCCCGAGGCAGCTATCAGCCCGGAGCACAGGCTCACCACTTGGACAATTGTGCGAATTTTCATAGTTTTGCTTCCTTGGTTTAGACCCCGCCGTCCTGCGGCTCGGGCAAATGTCTCAGTTCTTCCAGCGTTAGTTGAAAAAGGAGGCCACGGTTATCGATGGCCGCTTTCAGGATCTGCAGGCTGCCGGCGTCCTGCTTCCGAGATAGGTTGGCAACCTGGATAAACACCAGCTCCAGCTCACCCACCAGCTGCGCCTCCCGATCACGGCCGGTGTCCTCAAGCTGGTCGATCAGGCCTCGCGCAACATCAGCCAGGCGTTCGGCAGCACGCTGTTCCGCCGCCAGGGCCTCGCTCCCCAAAAAGCTGGCGCTCACCAGCTCAGGAACTTCGCGATTGGTGACCGCCAGAAGCAGCGGCGCCGCTTCCTCAAGGAAGGTCAGATAGCGATCCTCCTCAGACACAGAGGTCTCCACGAGGCGCGGACCATCCACCGGGCTGTTGGTGACCATCAGACCGCCAAGCCCAACACCCAGCACCAGCATCGCGGCAGCGAGGAAACCCGCCATCCCAAAACTCATTGAGCGCGAACGCCGAGGTGTCGGAGCCAGCTCCCGAGCCACCTTCGGCCAGGCGTTGAGCTCGCCGGGCAAGGGTTTCGCCGGGAGCACCAGCGAGGCCTGGAACGCCATCTGTGCAGCTAGCTCGGCACTGCAACCGGCACAGGTTTCGACGTGTCGCGAAAATGCTTCCTGTTCCGACCCTTCTACCTCGCCCATGACTCGATCGCTGATCGCGGCTTCCCACTCTTTGCAGGCGGTCATAGCGATGCCTCCCGGTGACCCGAGGAATCGTCGAACTCCGCCATCGCCTCCCGCAGTTTCCGCATGGCGCGAAACAGCAGGTTTTTCACGGAACCCTCGGCGCGCGACAGCACTTCAGCCGTTTCACGGGTCGACAGCTCTTGAAACTGCCTCAAAACGAAAACACTGCGCTCTGCGGGCGTTAAAGTGTCCATCGCCTGCATCAGCTCCCGCCCTAGCTCAGCGCTCGCCGTGACCCGTCCCGGATCGTCGGTGGGATCGGGAGTCTGCCAGTGCTCTGCCAAGCCGGGGTTTTCATCCATCGAATCGGTTACCTTGCTCCAGCGCTGCCGGCGAATATGATCCAGACAGGTGTTGTGAGTGATGCGGTACAGCCACGTCGCAAAGCCTGAGTCGCCTCGAAATCGCGGTAGCGCCTTAATCGCCTTAATCATGACTTCCTGCATTGCATCCTCCGCTTCCGAGCGCTGGCCAAGCAGGCCCAGCGCAAGGTAGAAGACATCCTCCTGATGCCTTTCCACCAGGGCCTTCAGGGCGAGTCGGTCACCGTTTTTGGCCCGGCTCAACAGCACCTGTTCATCTGAATTGGCCACTCGGTCTCCCGTGTGAGTGTTGTAAGCGAGATACGTCAATCACCGCGTTTATTCCGAATGGGCCGTTACAGTCCACTGGCATTTGGACGCAGCAGAATCAATCTGGTTTGCATGGCCGATTTTCCCCGCAACTTTTGCCGGATAGTGGGCGAATATCTGACGGGCGGCCGCCCAATCCCCGCGCCGGGGGATTTGGCGCTAAGCCGAGCAATTTCAGCAGCCGAAAACGAACGATAGGCCTGAAGACTGGCGAAGGGAAAGTGGAATCTCAAGTCGCCGAGACTGCCCCCCCAGTCGAAGCGGTTGGTCAAACGCTACCAACGCCTCGGTGGTTATTGAGGAACAGTATAGCCCCTAACGAAAGCGACTCTGGGTCAAGCTGAGAGCAACGACTCGCTTTACGCGCAAGTTCTAGAGCCCGTTGCCGGTCCTTGACTGCGACACACGTGAGCTGCCAAAGCTGTAGCTACGGAGCCTCAGCCTCGACAGATACGTTCGATTCATAAACGAAGGCATTCCATACCGACTGGCTGGGCGCGGTAAAGCTGCCGTCGGTCCGGAGTTCTGGTTCCGGGATGTAGGCCCAGGCGGCGCGACCGACACCAAACTCGACCATCGCGTCCAGCCCGCCCCAGCCCACCCCAGGTACCGGGGTGGGTTTCGTCAGCGCATTGCCGTCGGCATCGATTTCCATTAGGTAGTACTGGCTGGGAATCAGCGTGCTCACGCTTCGGGTGTTACGGGCACCCGTGGCGAAACGGCGCAGATGAAATCCAGCGCTGATGCACTGAAACTTGCCATAGCCGAGGAGCAGTCGACCGTTCTTGAGATCAACCAGCTGCGGCGCACCAAACATACAGTCCTCGTCCTGAGCCAGCCACCGCACCATGGCACCGTCGGGTTGTGGGATATTTTTCGCTACGCGCCCGGCGTTGGACATGTGAAAGATGCCGATGCGGGACAGGTCCCGCGAATTGAACGAACCCTGGTTCTTCGACCAGAAACCCCACTGAAATAGGGGATACCAGCCGTCATAAACATAGTTGGTGTAGCCGAACAGGCAGTTGTCGTCGTCGTACCAATTGCACGCCGCCAAGCCGGTCAATCCTCTGGCAGCAGCTTCTTCAGCACCATAGAAGCGTTCGGCGGCCTGTTCAGCTTCTTCGATATAGGCGACATAATCCGGGTCGTGCATCGGCTCCATGTCGGCGCCTACCATCAGCCCAATCGACCGATCAGCATTCAGCGGAATGAGGGTATGGCCGCCGCCGTTGGAGACGCCGCTGCTGTTGGAGGCAAACAGGTACTGCGTTCCACCTTCGAACAGGTTGGATGACTCATACTTCACGGCGATAGAGCCGGCCATGCTGGCTTCGCGGGAATTGCCGTCGGTCGAACACAGCATGCCGAACTCCCCGGCGCGGTCCGTGTTTAGGTATGGATTCCAGAAGGCGCGAAGATTAAAGACGTGGCCATACCCGCAGGCCCAGGACCAGCCGCGATCGTCATCGTTCAGCTTCCAGCCATCTCGCTCGATAATCATCAACGCGGCACTGTGGTGGCGGCCACCGTGGTTCAGATCAAAAACGTTGGCCGCAAAAGCCGCGGCGTAGGTGTCATCTGAATCGCTGTAAACCAGTGACGGCGCAGCAAAAGGGTGTCCCCCGCCATACCCTTTATGAATCACAAACTTTTGCGGCGCCGAGGTGAAGTTGCCGTTCGCATACTCAAGCAGCCACATCTCTCCGTTGTATTGGTAGCGTGCGGCTCGCTCCTGCGGCGTCAGATTCGGAATGTTGTCAATGATCGCTTCGTTGCTCACCTGCACAACCTCCCGCGCCACCCCTCCGGCCTCGGCTACGAGATCTCGGAACGGTCCGCCGTAGGTCTCCGAGACGGGCTCCTCAATCCGTGTCGAGCACAGCACCGCAACCTTCGAGCAATCGGCACTTGCGGCAATCCCGTGGGTTTCGTTACAGAAGCTGATGACCGACGCGTTGCCGGTGGGCTCAAGCTGCCCGCTGTCCGGGTTAAGCCGCATTTCCGTGAGGGATCCCACTCGTGGATGCTCTGGGTTGGCCTGAGCGCTCGCATCGTTCAGCGTTACGGAAGCAAACAGGCGCGGCCGGTCGGTATTCAGGCCGCAAGATGCAAAGTAGCTGCGAATCGGCACCTGTCGGCGAGTGGCCCCATCGATGCTCTTGCCAGTACCAAGATAATGAACCACCAGCGATCGTTCCGGGGCGTTAGCGCCATTCCCCGGCAGCAGCATCGCGTTGCTACTCAAGGAACTGGTTACGTCGATTATTGGCAGCCCGGGATCTTCGAAGCTATTGCCGTAAACAAGGTCAGTGACCGTACCCGCTGAGATGTGGGCAGAAGCCAAAACCAACAGGTACCCGGCGCCTGAACGCAGTCGCTGCAACAGTCGTGAGGAATTCATCGAGCCTGGCCTCTCCCTGGCCGTATCCGATGGGATGCACGCTACGGTATTTATGTCCGAAATTCCGTGCGTACGTCGCAAAATTAGCGGTTTTTGATTTCGGTGCCCGCTGGCAATCCAAACCTTTGGATTCGACCAGCGGACCGATGCAGCCAGATCACACCGTTTTTTCACTTGCTGGACAACTAATGTCGCGCAAATACGGTGACGCGACCAGGAAAAGCCTTAAGGCGAAATGCTGCCGGGCTGCAACCCTAAGGCACGCCGTCGGATGTCCATTTCGTCGAACCCAAAGAATCGGACCGCGTTACTAAAGAAGATATCTCGCTTCTGCTCTGCGGTCAGAAAATCCGCCCCCTCCATGATCTCAATCGATTTCGAGATCAGGCCCGGCCAGTTCATCGCGTCAGCGCCAAACATCAGGCGGTTCGCGAAGCCGGCATCCACTACGTCCTTCAGCTGCCGGTAGAAGTACTCGGTGCCTTTGCCCCACATGATGCCGCCGATGTCGACATAGAGCTGCGGGTAGGTCCAAAGCATCATGATCAGCTCGTCGTTAAAGCCTTCAGCCATATGCATGATCGAGATTCGTAGCCCTGGATGTTTGGCGAGCACCGGTTCCAGCAGGAGTGGATTACCGTTGGCCACGCGATAGTCGGGGTATAGCGCCGCAGCACCCGGGGGGCCACTTCCCATGTGGATCTGTACCGGGATATTCAGTTCCTCCGCCATCGCCCAATACGGCATCATTTTGTCGTCTTTTGGCGATACGCCGATGTACTGGTTACTCACCTCGCCCAGCACTAAGAATCCGCCATCCTTAAAGAATTCGCGAGCCTGCTCAGCCGTGTACGGATCGCGCATCACGTTCAGCTGCAAACTCTTGATGAAGCGATCGGGCGCCGCCGCTTTCCATTCGTTAACGAGTCCCGGCGGACCGCTCAGGATTCCCACCGCGTTATTGCGCACCAGCTCATCGATGACCGCTTTGAGCATCTTCTTTGGTGTCTCAGGCGTGGGGATGGGGTCGTCGCACTGTGGATTTCGGGTAACGCCCATGAGCTGCATAGGCCACGCTTTGGCGGTGGTGGGAGCCGGCAGCTTTGGTGCCAGGGGAACGCATATAAACGAAGGAATTGGCCCGTTAACCGTTGGCAGGTTAGCGTGCACGTGGACGTCGATGATCGGGTGCTGGGCTCTAGCCGCCCCTGCGAGCAAAGCTGCCACAACCAGTAGACCTGAAATGACTCTCATCGCATTCCTCCTGATGGGGATTACCTATAGCAATGCCACCCAGGAGAAAACCGCACGGCAAGCAGGACCGTCGCCAGGCCGCTAGCGAGAGGAAACGGCTATTAGCCGTAGATCAGAAAGGTTTGGTAGCTCTTGGCGAGAAGCCGACCATCCGGCGACCAGATATCGGCGGCGGACGACCCATAACCGTCTTTGAAGAAATTCACGCGCGCCAGATAGTCCAGGTATTCATTGCCTCCGATCCCCTCGAGCGAGTCCGCAAAGTGGATGCTCCAGTTGATGGTCGACAGCGGAGCCCACTCACGGAAGTAGGGTACGGCCGCAGGCGGCCAGACGTCGATCAGACACACCAGGTGCGCCGGGGTCAGCGCTTGCGGTGCGTCGTGAAAACGCATCCAGCCGCCCAGCTCCGGTATATCGTGTCCCTCAAACGGCAGCCCCGCTGTCGCCACGTGAAAATCGATGAACTGGGTAAAAGCGGGAAGCCCCGGGCCCGCATAGCGAATGTCTCCGGCGCGTCAAAGGGCTTAAGGGCCGGAGCCTGAAACGTCTCAATCGCGACCTTGCTTTCCCGATCGGTCACGAAGTTAGCCTGCGCGGTCACCCGAATTACATCATCCTGACGGATCTGAGTTGAACACACCGCGACGGTGCGGCCGGATGAGAGCTCCTCTCTATCGATTTCGAAGGTTTTCTCCGCTTCCAGCGGTCTCAGGAAGCTTACCTTCAGAGACCGTAAGCGCCGCCCGTCGTCGATACCCTGCGCTGCCGCGTCACTCAAAAGTCCAGCGGAGAGGCCGCCGTAAACGGTTCGCCCCTGAGCCCAGGTGGCGGGCACCTCGAGCGCGTCGCCGGAGGCTGCTGCCGCTCTGATCTCGTCAAATAGCATGGGTAGTCGCCTGGTCAGAGCTGGCCGACTCTCTTGAAGAAACGGCGGACGTTACCCTGATTTGACCGCCAGGTGCCAGCACCATCCCGTCCGCAAGATTCTTCAACTTGGACCGACGAATCACCCATGAACTAGTTGGCGGGGCTCCGGTAATGAAGGCGTTCATTCTGGGCGTTGAGACATCGAAGCATTCTGAGCACCGTTGGTGCCGCTTGGTGGAAGTTGATATTCGCTTAAAATTCCCCTGAAGTCGGGCCTTTCGCGAAGCGAATCAAACTGGGGGCTGATGCGGAACATCGGAAACGCTTCGCCGCGCAGTGATACCGCCAGTCGCAGCGCATTCATCGCCTCGTCCGCGCGGCCCAGAGCGCTCAACGCTTCTGCCAACAGACAGGCGCTGGCCGCAAAGGTAGGTCCTTCCCCTGCCTGAAGTCGATTGACCTGAAACTCCCAAAAAACATCACCCCGATCACGCTCAATGCCACTGACCATCCTGGAGTACTCCTCCGCTGACACTCGCTCCTTATATCGCTGTAGGCGCAACAGCAGCGCACGTTTGCTATCGCCGCTGCGCTGCTGTGCAAACGACCAATACCAATAGAACCAGTCAAACCCTGGACCCTTGTCCTCCAGTGTCTCCATGGTCGCATTAGCGCTGCCGTATTCACCCGCCGCGGTTTGAACCATGCCTTTGATTCCCAGCAGCAGTGGACTGGCGGGACGCAGCGAAAGCCCTGCTTCAATCGTCTGCAGTGCCTGTGAGTGCAGCCCCAGAATGCTTTGAATTTCCGCGAGGTACTGATGTGCATCAACAGCGCTGGGCGCAGCGTCTATCGCGGCCTGAAAAAGCTCGCCCGCACGCTCAAAATCCCAGTCACGCTGGAAGGCAATTTCGCCTTGAGCCGTCAGGGCCCAGGGGTTTTCAGGGTCCAGCGCGATGGCGTCCCGTGCCGCGTCCGCAGCGGCCCTGTAACCTCGCTCGCGATCCTCATAACCATAGCTAACGCGAGCCAGATGGCTGAGTGCCAGCCCGGCATAAGCGTCAGCGAAACTCGTGTCGGTCCGCACCGCTTTTTCGAAGAGCTGCTGTCCCTGCACAAGACTTTCTGGAGTGCGCTGGCGCCAAAACCAAAGGGCTCTCAGATACGATTCATACGCCTCGGCATTGATCGTCGCGTCCTGTTCGCGCGACTCCCAGCGCGCCAGACCGGCGCGGGTCAGTGACGCCAGATCCCGGATCATCTGCTGTCGCGTGACGAAGGTCTGCGACTGATCGATTTTGTATTCTGAGGACCAGATCAGTTCTTTTGTGGCGATCCTCAGCAGCCTGAGTTCAATCGACGTCTTCTCGACCTGGCGGTAGACACGACCGCTGAGCACCGCGTCTGCACCGGCCTGACCGGCAGCCTTTGCGAACCCCTGCCCGATCTCTTCCTGGGACAGCAGATAGATCCGAGGAGACTCGAGGCGCGCTAGCTGAGCGGCCACATCAAAATGCAGGCCAGCCAACGGTTGCTCGGGGCCATCCTCTATCGGTAGTTCGAAGGGCGCTACCGCCATTGACCTCAGCCCCTGTAGCGGGTGGGCTTGGAGCGCCGGCCCCGCGCTGTCAGGCGACTCGATAAGAATCCAGCCAGCAAGCGTTACCGCCAGCATCACCGCAGCCGCCCAGGGCCAGCGTCTGCGCGACAGCCGATTGGACGTCTGAATGTTTGGCGCCTCTAGTGGGGCAGCTTCAAGCGCCTCCACCGGGGCAATAAAGCGGTAACCACGCCGAGGAACGGTTTGAATATATTCGCTGTTTTCTCGCGAATCGCCGAGCGCGGTGCGCAGCAGCGAGATGGCCCGTGTGACGACGGAATCAGAGAAGTGCTCGCTTCCCCATACCTCGGCCAGCAGCTTGTCTTTGCTGACGGTGACCCCTGGATGTCGACAGAAATACTCCAGCAGCGCCATGGTGCGAGGCTCGAGCGTCACCTCCTCGCTGGACCGGTAGAGTCGAAGGGCCTGAACGTCCACCCGCCACGAGCGGATTTGAAACTGCTTTGTCAACGAAAGGGGCCGGGGGCGGATCTGCTGGATGACCCACAAGTTTACCTCGCCCGAGACGCCATTCCATTAGCCAATCCACAGTTCGGTGTCCTCAGCAAAACCGGCGCGGTGTCACCCTCTGCTCGCTACCAGGGCATGCAGCACTCAGTTTTGGCCGGTTCTTCACCGGATTGAATCACTTTGGAGCCAACGATCGCTCTTTCTTGCGGGCGCTCCGTAGGCACCGACCCTTCAGCCTGACCCGCGAGCTCGCTGGCCATCCAAAGCCCAAAGGTGACGACGAACAGACGTAATAACTTCATTCCCGGAGCCTGGAATAGCCAGGCCCAGGAGTCCTTATCGATTTCTTACGGTCGCTTACGGCGCATACTCCGGGTGTCTTTCAGCACCGAGACGCGGGAAGCGACATTCCGATTACCCTGGCGGTTCGCCAGCCGCTCGCTTAGGCTGCAACCTTTCGCACTCTCCGCGGGATGAGTTATTGAGATCGAATCCATGCGTATCGCCGTAACGGGAACCAGCGGCCGGATCGGACGGGCGATCCATTTCTGCCTGAGCAGCGACCATGAGGTGGTTGGTATCGATCGCGCGCTGTCGTCAGCAACCTCCGTGGTCGGCGATATCCACGACGTCGGTCTTCTCGAACGCTCCTTCGAGGGCGCCCAGGCGGTGGCGCACACCGCCGCCCTGCACGCGCCGCACGTCGGCATTGTGCCGGACGAGGAGTTCCTTTTGATCAACATCGAAGGAACCAAGAACGTGGTTACGGCGGCGAAACGCGCTGGCGTTGAGACGCTGGTTTTTACCAGCACAACCGCACTGTACGGCCACGCGGTGGACGAAGACCTGAGCCGAGCCGCATGGATCGACGAGGCGACGCACCCATTACCCAAGTCGATCTACCACCGAACCAAGCTGACGGCGGAGTCCTACCTGGCCTCGGAGGCCAGCGACCAGTTTCGAATCACCACGCTACGCATGTCACGGTGTTTTCCCGAACCCGCGCCCCTCATGGCGGCCTATCGACTTCACCGCGGCGTCGACGCGCGAGACGTCGCTGAGGGTCACCGACTGGCGATCATGAAGCCCGGCAAACCATATCGAACCTTTATCCTTTCGGGCAGTACACCCTTCAAGCCCGCGGATGGCGAACGGCTCCGTTCCGACGCGCCGACCATCCTGCGACAGCGGTGCCCGGAGCTCGGTGACGCCTTCGACAAGCGGGGCTGGTCCCTGCCCGCGTCGATCGACCGGGTTTACGATTCGGCGCTGGCGCAGAACGAGCTCGGCTGGCAGCCCCGCTATGGGTTTGAGGCGGTCCTGTCGCTGCTGGACAGCCAGATCTGCGAGGTCCTGCCGCTACGCTCGGCGGACTCCTGGAGCCCCACGCAGGCTCAAGAATAGGCGAAGCCGGTTATTCGAATCCGTTGATGAAAATCAACGCCGGTGGTCCGCTGGCGCCCAGATTAATCTGGCGCTGGGTTTCTACCCAGGTGCCGGTCAAGGTGTCATGCGCCCGCACCGTAATCACCTGCCAACCCTGTTCCACACCCTGAGCGCTCACGTCCGCAGACCAGCTGTCCGTGCCGCTGGCGGCCACAAATGGGCTGTTCGCCAGCGCGACATCGACCCGATCCACGGCACCGCCTGCGGTTCCCGTGACGCTGACGGTTCCGCTAACGCCAAAATCAGCGCCAGGCGTGCTGATCTGCACGGTCAGCGGGTTGTCCGGGCGCGCGTCAAGCTGACGAAGAAAAGCCAGCAGGTCGCTGAAATCGCCGCCGCTCAGGTCGGCGACCCGACTGTGGGGCGTCGATCGGCTGACCTGACTGGCGGTGTCGCTGACTCGGATCTCGTCCAGGCCAAACGATCCGCCGTTGTCATACCGAATCCTGACCGTGTTGCTGCCGCCGCTGAGCTGGATCGGCAGGCTCATTTCTCCCCACTGACGAAACCTCCAGTCGTTGGCCAGGGTGCGCGGCGCCTGCGCCGACTGGTTGGAACCGTTGATCGTGAGGGTGAGGTTCGCATCACCATAGTTGGCGTGGTACCGCATGGTGAGGGTTGCGTCCGTAGCCCCCCCGACACTCACGTCGAAGGTCACCGCAGACCCGTCATCCATGTTGACGTACTCACCGCCGCGCAGCACTGCCAGGTCATCCACCGCCCAGTGCGATTGAAAGCGGATGTCGGTGCTGCCGCTCAAATTACCCTGCTCCGCCTGCCAGGCCCGATCACCCGTCGCCAGGAGCGCCAGTTCGAGCGTCGGCTGAGAGCCATCGTGGAGGTAAGACGGGGTGTCCCAGATTCCGTTGAGGGTGGGCACGTCAATGCCCGCCAGGTTGCCGCCCAGACGTCCACCCGAATCGGTGCCGGTAGTGCCCAGGTCTTCCAACGCCAACGTGAGGTCGGTCCGCTGCACCCGCTCGGTACCGCTGTGGCAGTTGGCGCAACCCTGGCTGGCGAAGATGTCGCGCCCTCGCTGAGCCGCCGAGGTCAGCCCGCCGTCGCTGCGGCGTTGTGGCGATCGGGGCACGGTCTGGGGGGTCAGCGAGGCAACGTACGCGGCCAGCTGGTCAAGCTCCGCATTTAACCCGGCTTTGGGTGTGCCGAGGGTATTGCTGGTCTGATTGAACTGCGGCTCGGTGAGAAAGCCCGTGCCGCCAAACGCGCCACGAATATCGTTTTCAAAGTCCTGGATTTCGTCAAAGTTGGCGCTCCAGTGCACCAGACCATGACCGGTACCGCTTCGTCCCCGCAGGTCGGTGGTGTTGCGCACACCCTCGCCGCGGCCGCTAAAGTCCCACGAACGGCCGTCGTGGCCGCCGTCGATATGACAGGTTGCGCAGGTCATATAGCCTTCGCCGCTCATGCGCTCATCAGCGGCGTTGTAGAAAATTTCTTTGCCCTGCTTCACGTCGACCGTCAGCGCCTCCCGGCCCACCAGATCCCGGGTAGAACTGCTGAAGGACGTGCTTCCGGTGCTCAGCAAGCTGCCGACATTGACCCGGCTGACCTGACGGTCCAGGAAGTTATGGCTCAGCAGTATGTCCGTGCCCGGTTCCAGCAGCAGGGACTGTGGCGCCAGGCCCACCCCGATACGGGAGATCACGCTGGATACGCCGGTAAAGCCCGCGTCGATCATCAGCGTATCCATCACCAACACCACGTTACTACCCTGCAAACTGACCCACGCATAGTCACCCTGCGGTGAGAACTCGATGTCGCTGGGCTGCTCGCTGTTGTCGAGGTCGCGCCGCAGCTCCTCCAGTTCGGTGCCACTCGCCAGATCGATCTGCGCCACCATGGCCCGCACCGTATTGTCCTGATCGAGATCTTCGCCGCTCAGGTAAACCCCACGGGTGGTGTTGTCCTTCTTCGCCGCCACCCAGGCCCGACTGCCGTCGGGGGTGATGCTGACCGAGGCCAGATAGTTGGGCACACCTCGACCGTCAAAACGTTCGTCAGGCCCCCACTGCTGTGCCAGCGTGATCGTTCGGTCCAGATTCAGGTCGTTAGCCGACACGGAGACATCCCAAATTTCCGCCTGGTCTTCGGGCGAGATAAATCGGGTGACCAGCGCCCGGTTGCCGCCGTCCGCTAACGTGATGGCTCGAGCTGTAGGGCCCAGCGCCAGGCGGTCCAGCTCCGTGACCCCGGCCGCGTCAAACAGAGCCAGCTCGCCGCTGCCGTACAGGGACACCAGCATACGGTTGTTCTGAGACCGCGCGACCACCCCGAAAGGCGCCGAGCCATAGCCGGTGTCGACGGTGGCGACACGCCGGCCGTCACTCTCCAACACAATCAGCTGATCGGCATCAAAACAGCTGATCCAGGCGCGACCCGCTGCGTCAAACGCAACGCCTCGCGGGTCAGCGCAGGTGCGGTATTCAGCAACCCGCTGATGATTTCCGTCTCGAAGAACCGCGACGGTGCTGTTGTCCGGATTGATCACCCAGATCCGACCGTCGGGGGCCTGGGCGAGATGGCGCGACCGCCGATGGTCACCCGGCGTGATGTTGTTGAGGACCGCGACGCCCGTTGTTCCGGTTGCCACGGCAGACTGGGCATCACGTACCTGAACCGAGATGCCAAAGTGACCAACCTCCGCATAGCTGTGGCTGGCCTGGGCAGCCGACCCCCAGTCGGTGGGGGTCGAGCCATCACCGAAGTCGAATCGGTATTCCAGCGATCCACCGTCGGGATCGACGGCAGACACGTTGACCTGCAGTGAGGTGCCAGGCGATACGGTTGATGAGCTGGTACTGACGCTGTTGATCACCGGTCGAGCGTTTCCGCTTAGGGCACTGCCGGTCGAGAAGGTGAATGAGTAGCCCTGCATGCCGTTGCCCACCGCATCTTCGATGCCATCGTCGACCAAGGTGACCTGGTACGTGGTGTTATCAGCCAGCGGCTGTTCAGGAACAATCGACAGGATATCGTTCGACGAAAACCACAGCTCCGTTGCCAGCGGCGAGTCAAGGCTTCCACCGTTGACCGGCTGGAGAAGGACGGTTGAGCTGTTGATGGTTTCTGACTTCAGCGTCTCGTGGATCAGCACCTGAATCGGAAAGTCGGTTGGATAGCCGGTCTCGCCGTCAGCCGGCCGGTGGTAGCCGACGAACGGACCACGGTTGTCCGGGGTCTCCTGATGAACCCAGATCGACATGCCGGTGCCACAGTGATTTCCACCCCCGGGCACCGAGCAGGTCCCGTTGATATAGATTCCGCCGGTGACCACCAGGTTGCCAACCGGGAGCTGCCACTGGCTGGTGTCGATGCGTTCACCGCTGCGATTGTTGGCCTCCTCGTCGAGTTCCAGCACCACGTCGAAGGTACGCATATCGATTTTGTAGCGCTCGCTGAACGCAAACTCATCCTGGAACTGGGCGTAGTTCAGATTGCCGGCGAGCGGCACCGAGGCCACCAGCTGGAGGTCGGTGGGATCGGTGGCGTCGACCACCTGGAAGCCGCCTTCCGGGTTGTCGTGCGGGAAAAAGAAATAGAGCCGGCCGTTCAGCCCAAACGGGTCAGGCCAGTATCCACCAACGCTGTTCTGGGTCAGGACGTCCAGCAGCACCGGGTTGGAAGGATCGGATATATCGTACGAAGCGATACCAGATCGGCTTTGATCCGAGGCGTAGTAAAGCGTGGTGCCAAAGATAAATGGGTGCCCAATGACGCCGGTCTGCCCAACCGGGTCGAAGACGGCATTTGGCGTAGCGCCATAGGGCAGGTCCAGATACAGCTCCGCCGGCTCGTCGGTTTCGCCATAAGACCAGTAGTTGGTCGCACCCCACGGGACGCTCATGCCTCCGTGGGTCCAGCCGAGCATCCGAAAGTTCACGTTGTTGGTTTCGACCGGCGTGTTGCCGTCTACTCGAAACGCCCGCCCTGAGCTGAGAACGTCGCCGGTCTTGATAAACCCGTGGGCCATGAAGCCGTGGCGGGTCACCAGCGAATCGCCGTCGTTGTCACCGGTGAGCGGCGTGATCGACACGCGGCTAGGATTGGCGGGATCCGAAAGGTCCCAAGCGCGCACAATCCAGTCGCCCGGGGGGCCGCCAGGTATCTCAGGCAGGGTAAAAAGATAGTCGCCGTGCCACGCGATCACCGCCAGGCGACCCATCTCCGGAGCCACAGGACCTGCCAGCAGGACGCCGGCCTGCCCGGGTCTCGAAATATTCGGGACACCTTGCGACCAAGCCGGGGGTAAGCAGCAAAGCTGCAGCGCAAGCAGCGCGACCAGAAAACGAGACTTTTTCATCCCGTAAACCTAGCAAAAACGCTTGTTTAGAAGTGTGACCCAGGTCGAGGCCTGCCGGGTCCTTTAGCCATATCAAATCGCCCTATGGTTTGGATTTGACGCGGTACGGGCTGACGAAACCAGACACCGGGTCAGAACCGCAAATTTGCGCTTCAGCTCACCCAGCAACGGCAACTCCACTCAGCCGCTCAGCGAACCACCGGCAGCTCGAAGCTGTCGCTGAACAAAAAGTCGGGTACCACCTCCGTCAGCCCGGCGTCGAACGACACCTCCAGGACCGCCCCGATGTTTTGAGGCGGATTCAACGGCACCGTCGAATCCGAGCCCGGAACGGCGATCAGCAGCTCATCCCCACCAAACCCGTTGAAGTTGCCACGCGCAAGGACCTGCCCAAATCGATCGCCAGGTCTGCCGGTGAACCCAAAATCGTCCAACACGAAGTCCGTCGTCGCGACCGGTGTGTTCGGACCGATCCCCAGCAGACTTCGTCCGGTCAGCCGAAGACTACCGCGGTCGAGATTGAAGCCAGGTTCCGTTACCCAGAGTTCACCTCGAAGTGCCCGATTGAGCGTGTCGGCATAGATCACCTGCCGCCCAAAGTTAGCCTGCGTCTCCTCGGTAGGCGGCAGGAAAACCTCCGGCAGCATGGCATTCAGAAACTGGTAAGACGACGACAGGGTGACCTGGACCGCGGCGCCCAAATCTGGGTCGAGCACTGCAGTCAGGTCGCTGTCGGGCGCCCCGGCCGCGAGGCTGGGAAATTGGTCCGTCGCGTCGTAGTCGGTACCAACAGCCAGGGCCTTGCCGAAACCGTTGATCTCCAGGCCAGGCTCAGTGATGTCAGCAGCCACCAGGTGGTCGCTGCTCGCTTGATCCATGAACTGGCTGAACGCGTCACCGGGCAACAGGTGAACGGCGCCGACGCGGCCATTGAATTCGTCCGCATTGGCGCCGATGAACAACTGGTCTGGCTGTTGCGGCCCTCGTGACGCCACCGTCAACGATCCTCCGAATCGATCCCCGGCTTCCGCCACGCCGGCAATCAGCGATCGATCCTGATGCCAGACACGCCCACCCGGGTTGTCGAAACTGGTTTCCAGTCCACCGGGGCCCCCAAACAGCAGAAACACAGCGCCGGCATCGTTTTGGCCATTGATACTGGCGCCCGGCGTGCCGATTGCCAGGTCGATACACTGCCGAAACCGATCGCCTGCCTGAACACTGTCCCGGTCAAAATTTCCCGCCGCCAGGCTGGCGCCAAATCCATCGCCACCGGCTGAGCTGCCGTTGATATCCCCGGTGTCCCGATCGATTCTGACCGTGGACGTCGGGTCGAGGCCGACGGCAGAGCCGTTGATCACGTAGACGGCGCCCGCGTTGAAGAAGGTTGTGTTGCTGGCTGGCGCCCCGACCGCCAGGTCATCATATCCATCGCAGTTAAAGTCGCCCGCCGCCAGCGCTTGGCCGACCTGCTCCAGAGGCTGCTGCGACGGCGAAAGGGCCTGCGCGCCGGCACTCGTCAGACCGGAGAGCGAACCGTAAGCGACCATCACCTGGCCCCGATCCACACCGGCAGCGGTATCTTCCAGCGGGACCCCGATTGCAGCGTCGTCGCGGCCGTCACCGTTGAAATCACCGACGGCTAGCGAGGTGCCAAAGCCGTCATCTGCCCCGTCGTCCTCACCACTCACAAGATCGCTCTGCAGCCACAGCACACCACGGGGATTCTCGATGTGGTTGATCTGTCGGAGCGAGACGTCATCCCACAGCACCTGCACGGCTTCGCCGGTCTCGGCAAAATCCAGGACCAAGGAGACTCTCACCGACCGTTGCCCGGTGGTCGCGCGAAGCAAACTCCAATTGCCGTTTATCGACGAGCCAATCTCACGAGGCCCGCCGTCACCGATCTCCGCTAGAACGCCGCTGGTGCAGCTAGCACCGGAGAAAGACTCAAGCGCCAGCCGGGGAGAGGCACTGCCAACGCTCCGCAAGTATCGGGCTGTAACCAGATACGAGAGCCCGCCTGAAGCGGCCGGCAAGTTGATACAGTCCGAGACCAGAGCTGCGCGGTCGCCGCTGGTGTTCACCCGCATCGTAACGGCTCCCAGCGCGCTCGCCGGAAAGCCGGTACTCGCCTGGTAGAACACTTCGCCTCCGCCCTCTGTCGACGCAATCCATCCGCCACCTGGCGTCTGAGTTGGGGAGACGGCAAACTCGCCGTTGGGCACCAGGTTTTCGCTGTCAGACCGGAGCAAGGTGCCGGCGTCTGAGGCCCCGGCTGCAAGCAGCATCGCCGGTACTAAAAAGTGACTTATCCAAGGATTCACCAGAGTGCTCCTTCCTTTGCGGTGCGTTGAACTTGATCTGATAACGACGCAATCGCGAAAAGTGCACACACCCCGCTGCGAGGGTGCCGGGAAGGACCCGCTGGGAAACGAAACGGTGCCCCGAGCTCGGCCTAGATCACCGCGCGAGCCGGCGCTAAGGCACGGGTATCAGTCCGCGTGCAGCCAGCGCTCTCGGGCCTGCTGCACCTCGGACAGCTCGTCAGCCTCAAGCACGCGGGGTTTGACGATCGCCTTGCCAGACTCCGGGTCGAACAGCGGGTGACGCTTGTGCTCACCAGCAAAGCGCCGACTAAGAAGCTTAAGCAGAATGCCAAAGGCGGCTGATAGCGGGGCTTTGGGATGAGCCCGAGCGGCCTCGGCGCCACCCTTGGCGTGGCGACCATGAATTCGCATCCGAACCGGTCCGACGCTCTCATCGCTAACGCCTTTGATGCCGGGACGAATTACGCCCACAAAAGGAATTGCGCTGGTCAGCGTGTTAGCCATTGGGGTATTGCAGCAGGCGGCGTACCACCGGTATAGCCCCTTCGGTCTTAGGCGAACACAGGCCAGGTTCTCGGAGCCTTCGGTGAGTTCGAGGTGGGTCGGCGACATCTGGCAGATTTCGCTGCCGCCAAATTCGTCGAGCACGTCCTGTGGATCGCCGAGAAAAAACGCAAAGAGCTGACAGTCGTCGCAATAGCACTTAGCCCGGTTGACCAGGGCCGGCGACACTCCGCGGGCAACACCCCTCAGTTTGCCGCAGCGACAGCTCACTTCAAGATCATGGGTCATGATGGCGACTCCCGACATTTACCCGCCATCTTAGTTGTCCGAATCTCATCCAGCCATAGGTCAAAAGGCGGTTACCGGTCGTTAGTGCCGGTTTCATTAAAGGCCGGGTTGCTTTGTCGACGGAACCGGGTGTTGAATGGCGTCAGAACCCATCGTTGCAGCAGGCTGCAACACAGCAAGAGGTATTCCCATGTCACTGGCATACGGTCTTCGCCAGCCTTGCGACGGCAAACCGGTCGGCGGGTCCTGCGAGCCCTGCGCTGAGAGCACCCGGCGCTGGGTGCTTATCGTGTCGGTCCTCGGCTCCAGCCTGGCATTCATCGAGGGTTCCATCGTCAACTTAGTGTCCTGTTTGAACAGTTCGTTGTATTTCAGCGCGTGTCCACAAGGCCCTGGAGTTAGGCGCGAGCCGCCGGCCAGGGTGGTTCCCTGGCCAAGGCTCGCAACGCCGCTCCAGGCCTTGTGGTGCGCGCCCGAAGGGAGCCCC
>JBCDKA010000060.1:0-22232 GCA_038747195.1 Pseudomonadota bacterium | reverse complement strand
GGTGTCGATGCTCAGGCGATACACTTCGTTGGCGTCGACGCTGAAGCCGGGAAACACCTGGCCCTGACGCTGTCGGGTGGCGTTGCCGGCAGCGCTTCCCACCGGCAGACGGACGCGGGCGGTCTCGGCGTAAGTTGCGCGGGCGACCTGAAGGTTGGCGCGGGCGATCTCAACCGTGTTGTTGACCTCCAGCGCCTGATTCACCAAAGCGAGAAGCTCCGGCTCGCCGAGCGTCACCCACCAGCGTTCCATCACCTCGCCGGTGCTGAGCGGCTGTTCAATCGGGCGGTGAAACGCCGGGTCCTGTGCCAGCTCGGGCGTTTGATAGTCAGGCCCAACCGTGCAGGCCGCAATCATTAGCGCAGACGATAAGGCGAGCAGTTGTCTCACGAGGTCTCTCCCACCGGCTCAACGGTGGCGGTTTCTTTAGGGCCACGCACCCAGCGTCGAATCACCACGTAAAAAACCGGCGTCAAGAAAAGCCCAACCAGCGTTACGCCGAGCATGCCGCTAAAGACCGCGGTGCCCAGGACCTGCCTCATCTCGGCCCCGGGTCCGCTGGCGATCACCAGCGGGACGACGCCCAGGATAAAGGCAAACGAGGTCATGAGAATCGGGCGCAGGCGGAGCTGGGCCGCGTTGGTCGCAGCGTCATAGATGCTTTTGCCCAGACTCTCCTGCTGCTTGGCAAACTCGACGATCAGGATCGCGTTCTTGCTGGCAAGGCCAATGAGTACGATGAAACCGATCTGGGTCAGGATGTTGTTATCCATGCCGCGCAGCGCGATGCCGAGCAGCGCAAAAAGGATGCAAAGAGGCACGATCAGCAGAATGGCCAGCGGCAGCGACCAGCTTTCGTATTGTGCCGTGAGCAGCAGAAAGACGAACAGGACGCTCAGCGGAAACACCAGCAGACCGGCGCTGCCGCCGGAGCGCTGCTGGTAGGCCAGCTCGGTCCACTCGTAGCTCATCCCGGCGGGCAGGCTGGAATCAGCCAGGTTCTCCATGGCGGTTAGCGTTTGACCGCTCGAAACGCCGGGCGGGGTGGCGCCCTGCACCTCGGTCGCCGGATAGAGGTTGAAGCGCACCACACGGTCGGCCCCGGTGGTGGTACGCAGGCTCGCCACGGAGCCGAGAGGCACCATGGCGCCGTCGTTGTTTCTTGCGCGAAGCGTCAGAATGTCTCGAGGATCGATCCGGAACGGGCCGTCAGCCTGGGCGGTCACCCGATAGGCGCGGCCAAACAGGTTGAAGTCGTTGACGTAGGCAGACCCCAGGAAGACCTGCAGCGTCTCGAACACATTTTCTACCGGCAGGTTGAGCATCTCCGCCTTGGTTCGATCGATATCGAGAAAATACTGGGGCGAGGCGGTGCTGAAGGTGGTGAAGACCTGAGTCGCTTCGGGCAGCTGGTTGGCCTGGCCGATCAGCTGCCAGCTGGCACCCTCCAGTGTTTTCAGGCCGCGGCCGCTGCGGTCCTGCACCATCATTTTGAAGCCGCCGCCGTTGCCCAGGCCCGAGACCGCCGGCGGTGCGATTACAAACACCTGGGCTTCTTGGATGGAGCCTAAGCGTCCCCACAGCTGACCAATAATCGCATTCGCCGATTCCTCGGGTCCCCGCTCCTCAAAGGGCTTCAGGGTGACAAACATGGCGCCGGCGTTTGAGGCGTTGGCAAAGGTGGCGCCGGAAAAGCCGGCAAACGCCACAACCGGGCCGGTGCCGGGCGTTTCGTTGATGATGCCGATGGCTTTCTGGATGACCGCATCGGTTCGCGCCAGCGACGCGCCTTTCGGCAGCTCGACGGCCACGATGACGTACCCGCGGTCCTGGTCAGGAATAAAGCCGGTGGGCACCCGCTGCAGGGCCAGGACCGTCAGGCCGATCATCAGCACAAACAGCACCAGCGAGATGGCGGGGCGGCGGCTGAAGCGGCAAACGGCGTCACCATAACCGTTGGCCAGGCGCGTGAAGCCGCGATTGAACAGGCGGAAGAAGCCGCCGAGAACCCGCTCCCACAAACGTCCGAAGACGCTGTCGTCCGAGCCTTTAGGACGCATCAGGATGGCCGCCAGCGCCGGGCTGAGGGTCAGGGAGTTCAGTGCCGAGATGATCGTGGCGGAGGCGATGGTCAGCGCAAACTGGCGGAAGAACTGCCCCGAGATACCGCCCAGAAACGCCGCCGGGATAAACACGGCGCTGAGCACGAGCGCAATCGATACCAGCGCACCGCCGACCTCGGTCATGGTGATGCGCGCCGCGTCTCGTGGTGCCTCACCTTCCTCCATATTCCGCTCAACGTTTTCGACCACCACAATGGCGTCGTCGACGACAATGCCGATGGCCAGCACCAGCCCAAACAGGGAGAGATTGTTGAGCGAAAAGCCGAACCCCGCCATGACGGCAAAGGTGCCGATCAGAGAGACGGGGATGGCGGCAATGGGGATCAGTGCCGCACGCCAGTCCTGCAGAAAGACGATAATGACGAGGATGACCAGCAGCACCGCCTCAATGATGGTGGTGTACACCGCTGCCACCGACTCGGCGACAAATTCTGTTGGGTTGTAAACCACCCGGTAGTCCAGGCCCGCCGGGAAGTCCTTCTGCAGCCGAGCCATGGTGGCCTGGATTTCTTCCGCGGTCTGCAGCGCGTTGCTGCCGGGCCGCTGGAAGATCGCGATGGCCACCGCCGGATCGCCGTTTAGGTAGCTGTTGGTGACGTAATCGCGCGCGCCGAGCTCCACCCGCGCCACGTCGCCGACGCGAACCAGCCGACCGTCGTCGCCGGCGGCGACGATCACCTCACGAAATTCCTGGGCTTCGGTGAACCGGCCCTGGGTGTTCACCGTGTACTGAAACGCCCGATCGGCGTCCAGCGGCGGCTGTGCAAGGCTGCCGCCCGCCACCTGCACGTTCTGGCTGCGCAGCGCGGCGACCACGTCGCTGGCGGTCAGGTTGCGCTGGGCCAGGCGATCCGGATCCAGCCAGACCCGCATGCTGTACTCACGAGCGCCAAACACCGTAATGCTGCCGACCCCGTCGATTCGCGCCAGCACGTCCCGAACCTGGAGAAACGCATAGTTGGAGATGTACAGCTGGTCGTAGGTGTCGTCCGGCGACAGCAGGTGAACAACCATCATCAGATCTGGCGAGCTTTTTTGCGTCACAACGCCCAGCCGCCGGACCTCTTCCGGCAGCCGTGGCTCCGCGCTGGCGACCCGGTTCTGGACCAGCACCTGGGCGGTATCAAGGTCTGTGCCCAGCGCAAAGGTGACCGTCAGCTGCATGACGCCGTCGGAGGTTGAGCTCGACTGCATGTAGAGCATGCCCTCGACGCCGTTGACCTCCTGCTCGATCGGCGTAGCCACCGTGTCGGCAATGATCTCCGGCGTTGCGCCGGGGTAGGCGGCGCGCACCACGATGGTCGGCGGCGCCACTTCCGGATACTGCGCCACGGGCAGGCCGCCGTAGGCGATTACGCCAAGCAGGATAATGAAAATCGACAGCACCGCGGCGAACCGGGGCCGGTCGATGGAAAAGTGGCCGAGGTTCATGGGCCCTGCTGGTCGGTGGCGCTGCTGGGGGAGACCACCATACCCGGGCGCACGCGCTGCAGTCCGGTGAGAATGAAGCGCGATTCCGCGGTCAGCCCGGCCTCGACCACCCGCAGGCCATCCTCCGTCAGCCGACCGGGTGTAATGACCTGCTGGCTAACCATGTTTTGATCGTCCAGGACATAAACAAACTGCCTGGACTGGTCTGTGCCGATGGCGGTATCGGGTATCAGCAGCGCTGGATAGGGGCCTCTACCCTGCAGCTGAACCTTGGCAAACAGGCCGGGAATGAGGATCCCGTCGGGGTTTGGAAAGATGCCGCGACCTTCGATGGTGCCCGTAGATGAGTCCACCACGTTGTCGACAAAGTCCATGGCGCCGATATGAATATAGCCGTCTTCGTCCGAAACCTTGAGGCGCAGCGGATTAGGCGCCACGCGGGAACTGGGCCGGTCGCCGGACTGGGCGAGGCGCTGATACTTCAGATAGGCGTCTTCCGCCGCCGTGAAGTACGCGTAGACCGGATCGCGGCTGACGATTGTGGTCAGGAGCGTGGCGTTCGACTGGCCGCCGCTGATGAGATTTCCGCGGGTGACCAGCGCCCGGCTGGTGCGGCCGCTGATCGGTGCCTTGACCCGCGTGAACTCCAGATCGAGACGGCTTTGCGTCAAAGCCGCGTCCGCCGCCTTAACGGCCGACCGGGCCGACTGGACGTTCTGCGTCCTTGCGTCGAACTCCTCTTCGGAGATGGCTCGGGAGTTAAAGAGGTCCTTCGCCCGCTCAAGGTCGTTATCGGCGAGCTGGGCGCTCACCTGCGCCTGCTGCAGTACCGCCTCAGCCTGCGCCACCGCCGCCTCAAAGGGCCGAGGGTCGACCACAAACAGCAGCTCACCCTGCTCGACCGTATCGCCGTCGGTAAAGTCTACCGACTCGAGATAGCCGCTGACCCGGGCCCGCACCTCAACCGCCTCTACCGCGGCGATGCGCGCCGTGAACTCATCCCAGTCCGTAATAGCCCGTTCCTCGGGCGTGGCGACGGTGACCTGGGGTGGGGGCGGTGCCTCGCCGCCGCCCTGCGGCTGGGTGTTACATCCGGTGAGTGTTGCTGCTGCGATGACCGTGGCCAGCGCGGTGAAACAGAATGCGAGCCTGGGGTGGAGCTTGGCTCGCCGAAAGGCTGTGTACATAGATAGAAGCTCGGATGATTTCGGGCGCTGGGGGCGCTGATGACGACCCGCTGAGGATACCATCCCAGCATGCTTTTTGTGTGACAAAAGGCCCGATCAAACTGGGTTTCGGCGCCGGTTCACGGCAGTGCCCGCAACTGGTGCAGACAGCACCATGTTGGGTCGCCCTTTTTCTTCGAAATCCGACGCCGTTTCCACATATTGGCGATAAGCATCTGATCCTGTTCGGGTTACCCGTTTGCCAAAGAAATGGCACGTAACTTGATTAAACGGTTGTTGAATACCTACGACGGAGGATCAGGTCATGCCCAGCGAACACGAAGTCATGTACGGAATCTCGCGCATCGATTCAGCGAAGGAGCGCGCACACGCCTGGCGCGTGAGCCTGCGTCGCAACGGTAAGCGACTGGTCAAGAATTTCACTGACCGACACTACGGCGGCAAGAAAAAAGCGCTGCTGGCAGCGCAGCACTACCGGGACGATCTCCTCCGCCAGCACCCGCCGATGTCTCGCAAGACGTTTGCCAAGATTCTGCGTTCCAACAATCTTACGGGCGTCAGCGGCGTCTATCGCTACGCCAAGCGGTATCGGCTCAAAGACGGTACGCAAAAGGAATCCTGGTATTGGGAGGCGAACTGGCCGACTTCACCCGGCGTCAGCGCCAAAGCCACGTTTTCCGTTAACCGCTACGGCGAGGACATTGCCCGCTTGATGGCGCTGCAGGCTCGCGAAAAAGGCCTGGCCGCCGTGGAGGGGGTTTTCTGGGCTTCCGCCCGCGGTGAGATGCCGTCCTCCGGCCGCGCGGGCCATGACGACGATCGCCGGGTCGCCTAGCTCCTTGCCACGTAACTCACAACGAGTGCCAACAGCTCGCTGAGCCACGAGCTTGCAACAATCAGGCATCCGGCGCCGGGCTGACGCCACCGCCCAACGCGCTTTTGCTTGAGCTGACCGCGAGAGCAGGGTGACTGCCGATCAGCCGACAGAGTTCTATGAGACTCAAAAAACCCCCGGCTGATCGGCACGATCTCTGTTCGCTCATCGTGATGTCACTATCTCCGTACCCGGCGCCCCGTTGCGCCGGCTTTCCATACCTCTCCTAAGACTCCGCCGCACGCTCTTCGACCAAAGACCCGAGTTCACTATGGCTCGCTGCAGCCCGGTGTCCTCAGAGGTTGCCTAATCCGCTTGGGTAGTCGAAAATTCACATCCTTTTGTCTCAGTTTGCGCAACGTTCATGGCTAACCCCTCTCGACTCCACATTCCCCATCCAGCCGCTCGACCCGGCGAAAAACCCGATTTCAGCAGCCTCAAGCTGTCTCCGGCGGGGGCTGTTGAGCGTCCCGACACCCGGACCGCGACCAGCGACATGGAGTACCTGGCGCACGACCTGGTGAGGGTTTTGGACGATGAACATCGCGCGCAGGGGCCCTGGAATCCTCACCTTGAAGCGGCTGAGCTGCAGGTTGCGCTGCGTCAGATGATGCTGACGCGCGCGCTCGACGATCGCATGCATCGAATGCAGCGTCAGGGCCGCATCAGCTTTTACGTGAAATGCCTTGGCGAGGAGGCGGTGTCGATCGGGCAGGGCATGGCGCTCGAGCCGAAGGACATGCTGTTCCCGAGCTACCGTAACCAGGGTTTATACATTCTCCGGGGCACTGGCCTGGTCAATATGATGAGCCAGTGCCTGTCCAACACCAGGGACATGTGCAAGGGCCGCCAGCTCCCCGTGATGTACCACAATCAGGAAGGCCGAATCTTCTCGATCTCTGGCAATCTCGGCACGCAGTACCCGCAGGCGGTCGGCTGGGCGATGGCGTCAGCCATCAAAGGGGAGGATCACGTGGCCGCCGCCTGGGTGGGTGACGGCAGCACGGCGGAAGCGGATTTCCATCACGGGCTGACCTTCGCCGCGGTCTATCAGGCGCCGGTGATCCTCAACGTGGTCAACAACCAGTGGGCCATCTCCACCTTCCAAGGTTTCGCCGGCGGCGAGCAGCGTTCGTTTGCGGCACGCGGCCTCGGGCTGGGTATTCCCGGAATCCGGGTGGACGGCAACGATCTGCTAGCGGTGTATTCGGTGACCCGCTGGGCGGCCGAGCGAGCGCGCAAATCGCGTGGGCCAACCCTGATTGAGCTGGTAACGTACCGCGCCGGCGCCCACTCGACCAGTGACGACCCCAGCCGCTATCGGCCCAAAGAAGAATGGGCGGCGTTCCCCCTCGGTGATCCGATCGAGCGCTTGAAGCAGCACCTCATTTCGGAAGGAAACTGGACCGAAGAAAAACACGCCGCCCTGGAGCAGGATTTGAAGGAGCGCGTGACCTCAGCCTGGAAGGAGGCCTGTAAGTTCGGAACCATGAGTGATGGCCCGCAGCTCGATCCGCGGGAAATGTTTGACGACGTGTACGAAGAACTGACGCCACAGCTCGCGGCCCAGCGCGCAGAAATGCTGGCGTTGGAGGACTGATCATGGCTCAGATGAACATGATTCAGGCCATCAACTCGGCCATGGACGTCATGATGGAGCGCGATCCGACGGTGATTGTGCTGGGCCAGGACGTCGGGTATTTCGGTGGTGTCTTTCGCTGCACCGAGGGCCTGCAGCGGAAGTACGGCGAACACCGCGTGCTGGACGCGCCAATCGCCGAAGGCGGCATTGTGGGTTCAGCCATCGGTATCGGCGTCAACGGACTGAGGCCGGTGGCAGAGATCCAGTTTGCGGACTACATCTATCCCGGCTTTGATCAAATTGTGAGTGAGCTGGCACGGTTGCGCTATCGCTCGGGCGGTGAGCAGTCGTCGCCGGTCACGATTCGCACGCCCTGCGGTGGCGGCATTCGCGGCGGACAAACCCACTCGCAGAGTCCGGAGGCGATCTTCACCCACATCTCGGGTATCAAGACGGTGATGCCGTCCAACCCCTACGACGCCAAGGGACTGCTGATCAGCGCCATCGAAAGCAACGATCCGGTGGTATTTTTTGAGCCAAAGCGGATCTATAACGGCCCCTTTGATGGGGATCCCGACAAGCCCGCGGTGCCCTGGACCACACACCCAAAGGGTGAGGTGCCGAGGGACTACTACACGGTGCCGCTCGACAAAGCGGACGTGGTGCGGTCGGGCAATCAGCTCAGCATCATCACTTACGGCACGCTGGTGCACGTTGCGCAAAGCGCGGCAGAGCAGGCTGGCGTGGACGCGGATATTATCGACGTGCGGACGCTCGCGCCGCTCGACGTCGAAACCCTGGTCAAGTCGGTTCAAAAGACCGGTCGCTGCCTGATTGCCCACGAGGCGACGCGCTTCAGCGGTTTTGGTGCCGAGCTGTCGGCGACGATTCAGGAAAACTGTTTCTGGCACCTCGAGGCGCCCATCGAGCGTGTCGCGGGCTGGGACACCCCGTACCCGCACGCGTTTGAATGGCAGTATTTTCCCGGCCAGAAACGTATGATTGCCGGGATCAACCGAGTGATGTCGCATGGGTGAATTCGTATTTAAGCTGCCCGACCTGGGGGAAGGAACGGTCGAGGCGGAGATTGCCAAGTGGCACGTGGAGGCCGGGCAGGTCATCTCCGAGGATGATCCGCTGGTTGACATGATGACCGACAAAGCCGCCGTCGAGGTGGCCTCGCCGGTATCCGGCAAGGTTCGGCTGCTGCACGGCGAAGCGGGTGCGATGATGGCAGTCGGATCAGCGCTGGTGACCCTGGACACCGAAAGCGAAGCGGCTGCGTCAGACGAGGCTGAGCCGGCGGCCCCGGCGGCTGAGCCGGCCGCCGCCCCGTCGGCTGCGCCGGCCGAAGCGCCCGCGGCCAAAACCAACGGGCGGGCAGGCGCCAGCGCGCGCGGCGGCAAGGTGCTGACCTCGCCAAGTATCCGGCGCCTCGCCCGGGAACAGAACATTAACCTCAGTGACGTTAGCGGCAGCGGGCCCAGCGGCCGGATTTTGCGCGCTGACGTCGACGCCTTCCTGGCCGCCGCGGCTGCTCCCGGCGCCGCTATTGTCGGCGGCCCCGCCAAGGCGCACGGCACCGAGGAGATCAAGGTCATCGGTCTGCGTCGGGCTATCGCCCAGCGTATGTCGCAGGCCAAAAGAGATATTCCGCATTTCTCTTACGTTGACGAGGTGGATATCACGCAGCTCGATCTGCTGCGCAAGCACCTGAACCAAACTTCCGGTCAGCCGAGGCTGACCTATCTGCCGTTGATCGCCGCTGCTCTGATTCGAGTGCTCAAAGACTTTCCCCAGTGCAACGCCACCTATGATGAGCAGCGCAACGTGATTGTGCGTCACCACGCCGTGCACTTAGGTATCGCCACCCAGACCGATGACGGCCTCAAGGTGCCGGTGGTCGATCACGCGGAGGCGCTGGACTTCTGGCGCCTGGCATCCGGCATGCGGGACCTGACCGAGCTTGCGCGCAGCAACCGCGCAAGCCGCAGTCAGCTCAGTGGCTCAACTATCACCATTACCAGCCTCGGCAAGCTCGGAGGCATCGCCAGTACCCCCATCATCAACGCACCGGAAGTTGGCATCATTGGCGTCAACAAGGCGGTGCAGCGACCCATGGTCATCGATGGTGAGGTCCAGATCCGGCTGATGATGAACCTGTCAACGTCGTTCGATCATCGGTTCGTCGATGGTTACGACGCTGCGGCCATGGTGCAGGGGATGAAAGAGCTGCTGGAAAACCCCGCCGCCATTTTTATTCCCGCCCCCTGAGAAGCTGTCGCCGCCGAACCCTTTCGGCGGCACGATTTTAGGAATCTGTCAGATCGAAGACCACTTTGCCGAGGGCTCTACGGCCGCTGATATCGGCAAAAGCCGCAGCGTAGTCCGTCAGCGGATAGCTGGCAGAGATGCGCGGCTTTAGCTTGCCCTCCGCCACCATGCCGGCCATCAGCTGCAGATTGCGGATCTGCTCCTGTGGCTGCCGGCTGGCCCAGGTACCCCACCAAACGCCGGTGATCGACCCCTCCTTGAGAAGCGTTAAGTTCGCCGGGAACTGGGGAATCTCTCCGCTGGCAAAGCCGACCACCAGATAGGTGCCCTGCCAGGCTAGGGCTTTCAGCGAAGGCAGGGCCAGGTCACCGCCGACCGGATCGAAGACCACATCAACACCCCGGCCGGCTGTCAGCACCTTCAGCTCCTCGCGCAGCGAGACCTGACTGTAGTCGATGGTCTCATCCGCACCGCAGCGCTCCGCGAAGGTCAGCTTGTCGGCGGAGCTGGCGGCGGCAATCACCTGAGCGCCGCGCGCCTTGGCCAGCTCAATGGCGGCGCTTCCGACGCCGCCGGCTGCCCCCAAAACCAGCACGAGCTGGCCCTCTTTTAACTCGGCCAGGTCATAAAGGCCGTGGCAGGCGGTGCTGTAGGTGATCAGGAAACTCGCCGCTTCCGCGTCGCTGAGCTGGTCGGGCGTCGGCGCCACTTCGCGTTCCTTGACCACGATGTACTCGGCAAACATGCCGTGCGTGGCGGTGACCATCACGCGCTGACCGGTCGCTACGGCACAGACGCCCGCTCCGACCGCTTCGACCGTACCGGCCGCCTCCAGCCCCGGGATAAACGGCGGCGGGATGTTGACCTGGTACTGCCCGCTGACGAACAGCAGGTCGGGAAAGTTCAGCGCCGCGGCGTTGACCTTGATGAGAACCTCTCCCGGGCCGGGTTCGGGTGTCGCCAGCTCCGTGAGCTTCAGCGACTCGGGTGGCCCGTAGGCCTCGCAGAGCAACGCTTTCATTAAGCCAGGCCCGCCAGGTATTCGGTAACCTGCGCCTCAGAAACCACGTCCGCGTACTTGGCGTTCATGTCAAAGAGATTGGCCTGATGAGGATCTTCATGCCGGTCGCCGCAGGCGTCAGCGACGACAATCGGTATGAAACCATACGAGCAGGCGTCGATGCAGGTTGCCCGGATGCAGCCGCTCGTGGTTAGACCGGTAATGATCAGGCTATCGATGTTGGCGGCCGTCAGCGTCGAGGACAGCGACGTGCCAAAAAACGCGCTCGGATACTGTTTGGTTACCACCAGCTCATCGGGTGCCGGGTCGAGGCCGGCCGGCCACGCGCCCATCGGATTTCCGCGGATCATGTTGTGCAGCGGTTTGGCCTTGCGAAAGAAAACGCCGCCGTTTAAACCGTCCGCGTCATAAACCACGTTGGTATACATCACCGGAACACCGGCCCGCCGCGCCACTTCGCGGATGCGCAGCGCGCTGTCGAGCTCCGCCTGAACGTCGGCAAAGAGTTCGCAGTCGGGTTCGAAATAGGCCTGCACAAAATCGATCAGGATCAGCGCCGGCCGCTCACCGTAGCCGAGCTGATTGTCGTAGGCCTTCTTATAGTTTTCCGCGAGATTGTCCGTCATGGATCGATCCTTTTCTGGTGGGCTTGTTTGGAGTGACTTCAGGTGGCTTCGAGCACCAGGGCAATACCCTGGCCGACGCCGATACACATGGTGCAAAGTGCGTAGCGACCGCCGGAGGCCTGAAGTTGACGCGCCGCGGTGGTGACCAGCCGGGCGCCGGACATCCCAAGCGGGTGTCCCAGCGCGATGGCTCCGCCCCAGCGGTTCACGTGCTCTGCGTCGTCGGGAATGCCGAGCGCCCGCAGCACGGCGAGGCCTTGCGCGGCAAACGCTTCGTTGAGTTCGACGACGTCCATGTCGGACACGCTGAGTCCCGCGAGCTTCAGCGCTTTGCGGGAAGCTTCGATAGGACCCACCCCCATAATGCGCGGCGCAAGGCCCGTGCTGGCCGCGGAAACCACCCGGGCCATCACCTTCAGCCCCTGCGCTTCGGCGCCCTCAGCGGAGGCCAGCAGCAGCGCACAGGCACCGTCATTGATGCCCGACGCGTTGCCCGCGGTAATACTGCCGTCCGCGCGAACAAAGGGCTTCAGCCGGTTGAGCGCCGCCAGATCGGTCTCGGGCCTGGGATGCTCGTCGGTATCCACAATCACCGGCTCTCCCCGCCGCTGCGGAATGGTGACCGGGCAGATTTCGCCGGCCAGGTGCCCGGCACTGATCGCAGCCCCGGCTTTCTGCTGGCTGCGCAGCGCAAACTGATCCTGATCCTCGCGGCTGATCTTGAAATCGTCCGCGACGTTTTCGGCGGTCTCCGCCATGGAGTCCACCCCATACTGATCTTTCAGCCGTCGGTTGATAAAGCGCCAGCCAAGGGTGGTATCGAACATCTGCTGGCCGCGATCAAAAGGCGCCGTCGCTTTGCTGAGCACCATCGGAGATCGGGACATCGACTCGACCCCGGCCGCGATACCGAGCTCGATCATGCCGCACTGGATCGACTGGGCGATCATCGCGACCGCGTTCAGCCCGGAGCCGCACAGTCGATTGACCGTCACACCCGGGACTGACTCGGGCAGGCCCGCCAGCAGGGTGGCCATCCGGGCCACGTTGCGATTGTCCTCGCCGGCCTGATTGGCGCAGCCCATGATCACGTCTTCGACCGCAGCGGGATCCAGGCTGGGGTTGCGTTCCAGCAGCGCCGCGAGCGGTACGGCGGCCAGGTCGTCGGTGCGCACCGTGGACAGCGCGCCGCCGTAACGGCCTATGGGTGTTCGGATGGCGTCACAGACAAAAGCGTCTCTCGGTGGGTTCACTGACGGGTCCCGGCGGCTGGAAACCCTAAATTGTGCGTCAACCGGGGTTGCGTTGCACCATTCAATCGCGGTTCTTTCACGGTGTTGGTTTACACTTTCCCCCCTGGCGAATGATTTAGAGGCACTTCCATGACGATCGAATTCCAGTTCAACGGCAAAACGTTGCGCACCGACGCGCCGACCGACAAGCCCCTGCTTTGGGTGATCCGCGAAGATCTCGGCGCGACGGGCACCAAATTTGGCTGCGGCATCGCCCAGTGCGGGGCGTGCACGATCCATCTGGACGGGTCACCAACCCGCAGCTGCGTGCTGCCCATCGCTGCGGTGGCTGGACGCAGCGTCACCACGGTTGAGGGTGTCGACTCGAAGGCCGCCATGGCGGTTCGCAAGGCCTGGCGCGAGCTGGACGTGGTCCAGTGCGGGTACTGCCAGAGCGGCCAGATGATGTCGGCCAGCGCGCTGCTGGAAGGCAACCCGGCCCCGACGGACGATGAGATTGACGCCGCCATGGGCGGGAATCTCTGCCGCTGCGCCACCTACCACCGCATTCGGGCCGCCATTCATCAGGCTGCCGAAGACTTGAATGGAGAAAGCGCATGAGCCGGTTTATGGACAAGAAGTCCGTCGGACAGGGTGGCTCAGGACTGAATCGACGCAGATTCCTCCAGGTGAGCGCCCTGGGCGGCGCGGGTTTTCTGATCGGCTGCAGCGAATCGGATACCGCGGCACCGGCGGCCCAGACCGAGGCCGCAGCGCCGCGGCCCGCGGCAATCGACGCTGAGCTCAACGCTTTTGTCAAAATCCAGGCTGACAACACCGTCACGGTGGTCGTCAAACATCTCGACAAGGGCCAGGGCGTGACCACCGGACTGCCCGCCATTGTGGCCGAGGAGCTCGACGCCAGCTGGTCCCAGATGCGGACCGAGTTTGCGCCGGCTGACGCCAACCGTTACGCCAACCTTGCGTTTGGTGTTGTGCAGGGGACGGGAGGGTCAACCTCAATCGCCAACTCCTGGGAGCAGCTCCGCCTGGCCGCTGCCGGCGCACGCGCCATGTTGGTGCAGGCCGCCGCTGAGCAGTGGGGTGTTGCCGCCGACACCATCGCCGTCGCTGATGGTCGGGTCACCAGCGGTGATCAATCCGCCAGCTTTGGCGAATTGGCGGGCCTCGCCGCGACACAGACGCCGCCCGAGCGACCCGCACTGAAGGACCGATCGGAGTTCAAGCTGCTGGGCACTAACCTGCCGCGGCTCGATTCAGCCGACAAAACTGACGGGAGCACCGAATTCACGATCGACGTGAAACGGCCCGGCATGCTGATGGCGGTGGTCGCCAGGCCTCCGCGCTTCGGCGGCAAGGTGGCGTCCTTCGACGCCAGCAAGGCGCTGGAAGTGCCGGGCGTATCTCGAGTGGTCGAAATTCCGCGCGGCGTGGCCGTGCTGGCCGACAGCTACTTCACCGCCAATAAGGCTCGAGGCATGCTCGAGGTTGAGTGGAACTTCGATGACGCCGAAAACCGAAGCTCCTCTGAGCTCGAAGCTGACTTTACGGCCATGCTGGATCAGCCGGGGCTGGAAGCCCGCAACGACGGTGATGCGCCGGCGGCCCTGGGTTCGGCTGCGCAGACCATCGAGCAGGAGTTCCACTTCCCGTTCCTGGCTCACGCCACGATGGAACCGATGGACTGTGTGGTTGAGCTTGCGTCCGATGGCTGTGAAATCTGGACCGCGTCTCAGATTCCGACGCTGGACGTGGGAACCACCGCGGCGATCACCGGCCTGGACCCGGCCAGTATCAAGATCCACACCCGCTTCGCAGGCGGTAGTTTTGGGCGTCGCGCCGTGCCGGACAGCGATTTTGTGGCCGAAGCGGTGATGATCGCCAAGGCCATCGACGGCGAGGCTCCGGTCAAGCTGCAGTGGTCGCGCGAAGACGACATGGCCGCCGGTCGCTATCGGCCGATGGCTGTCCATCGGGTGCGCGCCGGTCTCGACGAAGACGGCAAGATCAGCGCCTGGCATCATCAGGTTGCGAGCCCGTCGATCCTGAGCGGCACCGCTTTTGCCGCCATGATGACCAGCGAGCTCGACCCTTCGGTCGTCGAAGGTACCACCGATCTTCCCTACGCCATCCCCAACGTGCGCGTAGACGGCTACCAGCCTCAGACCGGTGTGCCGGTGCTGTGGTGGCGGTCGGTTGGCCACACGCACAACGCCTATGCGGTTGAGGTGTTCTTCGACCAGCTTGCCAGGACCATGGGCCGCGATCCGTACGAGCTGCGCAAAGAGCTGCTGACGGAGCATCCGCGTCATCTGGCGGTGCTCAACAAGGCTGCTGAGGAAGCCGGCTGGGGCACCGATCTCGGGCCTGGTCGAGGCCGAGGCATTGCGGTTCACGAGTCGTTTAACTCATTTGTCGCGGAGGTGATTGAGGTGACGATGGCTGAAGGCGGCAATTTCTCCATCGACCGGGTGATTTGCGCGGTGGACTGCGGCTTTGCGTTGACCCCGGATGTCGTTAAGGCGCAGATGGAAGGCGGAATCGGCTACGGTCTGTCCTCTGCACTGCGCGAAGCCATCACCCTGACCAACGGTGAGGTCGACCAGAAAAACTTCGATCGCTACCGTCCGCTGCGAATCAGCGAAATGCCGAAGGTTGAGGTGCACATCGTGAACTCCGGCGAGCCGCCGACGGGCGTGGGTGAGCCAGGTACGCCGCCTTCCGCGCCGGCGCTGGCCAACGCGATTGCGGACGCCACGGGGCGCTCGATCTCGCGGCTGCCGATCGCCGATCAGCTAAGGACCGCTTGAGCTGAAGCGTTGACCGACACGGAGCCACCTTCCCGCGAAGGTGGCTCCCGCCTTTCTTTCGCCGGTCGCTCCAGCGCGGGGCCTTTACTCCTCCGCTGAAGGCTTCGACGCCTCCGAGCAAATCTTCCCGTTCAGCTGGTCCCGGCGCGCGGCGTCAGGATCCCGCAGCGCCGGATCACCTCGGCCGCCGCCGCCGGCGGTTTCCAGCACAAATACGCCGCCGGCTGGAATCAGGCTCCGGCCCATGCCGCTGAGGGTATCGCCTCCTCGCACATACGTGCGCGCTCCGGCACCGTCGCCGCCACCGTCGCGTCCGCGCGGGGGATGCACAATTCGATCAAACATCCGCGATACGACAAACGGCTCGGCCTCGCGGTGGCAGAATTCCATCACCTGCCCCAGACCGCCTCGGAATTGACCTGATCCACCCGAATCCGGCCTGAACTCCTTGCGCAGGATCAGCAGCGGCGAGGTGGTTTCGGTGATCTCGACCGGCGTTGAGCGAACGCCAGAGGGAAACGCGGTACAGGAAAGTCCGTCTTTGGACGGCCGCGCACCGCTGCCGCCGGTGTAGAAGGCGTTGATGACAAACGGCTCTGACGAGCTCCCGGAAACGACGCCGCGCCCGCCCATAAACACCGGGCCAAAGAGGCACGATGCGCCTTCTGCCGGCACCTGACCCTGGAGCGGCTGCTGCAGGCAGCCCAGCACAACATCGGGCAGCATCTGGCCGATAGCATGGCGCGCCGACACCGCGCTCGGCCGTTCGGCATGCAGAATGCATCCGGCGGGCGCCGTAACCTCCACCTGCCCGAGGCTGCCGGCGTTGTTCGGGATGTCGTTGCCGACAACGCAGCGTACGCCGAACGACGCATAAGCCTGGGTGTAGGTCAGCGGCACGTTGATTCCGCGACCCGATGCCGGCGAGGTTCCCGCGAAGTCGACCCGGATCCGTCCGTCAGCGATCGTGACCTTGCAGGCGAGGGTCACCGGTTCGTCGTAGCCGTCCACGGTCATGGTGTAGCGCCAGCTGGCTTCGGGCAGTGCCCGTATTTCGGCTTCCATCGCCCGGGCCGAGCGCTCGACGATGATGTCTGCGAGCGCCTGGAGGGACGTCAGGCCAAACTCGTCCAGGGTGGCGAGAAGCGCCTGGGACGCGCTGAAGTTGCAGGCGGTCAGCGAATACAGGTCACCCTCTGCCGCTCGCGGATCTCGGACGTTGGCGCGCAGGATTTCCAGCAGCGTTTCGTTGGGCTCACCGCGGGCAAACAGGCGGCTGATCGGTATATTGAGCCCCTCTTCAAACACCTGCCGACCGTCCGGGCCGAAGCCGAGACCACCGACATCCGCAATATGGGAGGTTGCGGCGATCAGCGCGATGAGCGTGTCCTCCCGAAACACGGGCGTCACAACCGTAAAGTCGTTGAGGTGCCCGGTGCCGTGCCACGGATCGTTGGTCAGCAGCACGTCCCCGGGTTCCAACTGGGCGGCCGGCAGATGTTTGAGGAACTCACCGACGCTGCTCGCCATCGCGTTGACGTGTCCCGGCGTGCCGGTCACGGCCTGGGCCAGCATCCGGCCGTCTGCGTCGAAGATGCCCGCGGACAGGTCGCCGGCCTCCCGAACCGTCGTGGAAAAGGCGGTACGCATCAGCGTTTGTGCCTGTTCTTCCACGATGGCCAGCAGCCGGTCCCAGAGTATCTGCAGGGTGATCGGATCCATGTCAGGCACCGTTGTCCCGCGTGATCACAAGATTGCCGTCCGGGTCGACCTCCAGTGAGCAGCCCGACGGCACAACCGTTGTGGTCTGGTCCTCGGTGATCAGGGCGGGTCCGTCCAGCTGACTGCCGACAGGCAACGTCTGACGGTTGATCACGCGCGCCTCCACCGATTGCCCGTCTTCGGTCACCGGACATGTCACCACCTCGTCCGCAGAACCGTCGGACGTTGTCGCGGCGGCCGAAACTTCGCCTGGCGCCGGTCCGCTGAGGGCGAGCGTCAGACTGAGCAGCTCGATATCGACGCCGTCTATTTTTCTTCCGTAAAGCTGTTCGTAAGCGCGTTCGAATGCGCCGGAAAAGCGCTCCGCGGCGCTCGCGTCGTACACCTCGACGGGCAACACAATCGGCAGCTCGTGCCCTTGGCCCGCGTAGCGCATGTAGCCCTGGCGCTGCTCGGTCAGCGGCTCGCCGCCGGCGGCGGGTACCAGGACCGCCTCGGCCTCGGCGCGCATGTCGCTGAAGAGCTGGTTGACCGTGGACGGATCCAGCTGGCTGACCGTCATCGGCCGGCTTCGCACCACTTCAAAACTCAGTCGAGCCAGCAGAAACCCGACCGCTGACCCAACCCCGGCCTGGGGCGGGATGATCACGCGGTTGACGCCCAGGCGCCGGGCCAGACTGGCCGCATGCAGCGGGGCCGCGCCCCCAAAAGCCACCATGTCGCGCTGACGAAGATCGAGCCCAAACTCCGCGGCATGGGCCCGGGCCGCTGCCGCCATACTCTCTTCCACCACATCACTGATGCCCTGCGCCGCCTGGCCAACGGCTAGGCCCAACGGGCTGGCAATGTGTTCGTCAATGGCGGTGGCCGCCGCGTCTGAGTTCAGGCTCAGCGCACCGCCTGCAAACCGTTCGGGTCGGATCTTGCCGAGGGTCACGTCAGCGTCGGTGACCGTCGGAGAGGTGCCGCCCCGTCCGTAGGCCGCCGGCCCCGGTTCCGAGCCCGCACTGCGGGGCCCCACGCGCAGCCGCTCCAGCTTGTCGACATGCGCGATCGACCCGCCTCCGGCCCCGATCTCCACCATCTCGATGACTGGAATTCGCAGGGGCAGCCCGCTACCTTTTTTGAATCGATAGCTGCGGTCGACCTCAAAGCTGCGGGACACGAGCGGTTTGCGTTGATCGATCAGGCAGAGCTTAGCCGTGGTGCCGCCCATATCAAACGACAGCACCCGATCTGCATGACAGCCGCCGGCGACGCTGGCCGCCAGGATTGCGCCTCCGGCGGGCCCCGATTCCACCAGGCGGATCGGGAAGCGTGCCGCGGTGTCGAGGTCTGTCAGCCCGCCGCCGGAGGTCATCAGCAGGAACGGACAGTGGACGCCCAGTGCCTCCAGGCCGTCTTCGAGCCGCCGGAGGTAGCTGTCCATCAGCGGCTGGACGTACGCGTTCGCGCAGGCCGTCGACAGCCGTTCGTATTCCCGAATTTCCGGACACACTTGGCTGGACAGGGTGACGGCGAGGTCGGGTCGCAGCGTTGAAATCAGCTCAGCGCAGCGCTGTTCGTGACTCGGATCCCGGTAGCTGTGCAGCAAGCCGACGGCAATGCTCTGAACCCCGTATTCGTCTAGGGATTGCAGGGCGTCGGCAACGGACTGCGGATCGAGCGGCGTGTGGACGCGTCCATCGCTCAGGAGCCGTTCGGTTACCGGCCGGCGAAGATGGCGTGGCACTAGAGGTCGAGCCCGGTCGATGTTGATGTCGTACTGCTCGAACCGGTCTTCAAACGCCATTTCCACGGAGTCTCGGTGGCCGGCGGTCGTGAGCAGGGCGGTGGTCGCGCCGCGCCGCTCGATCAAGGCATTCGTGGCGAGGGTGGTGCCGTGGAGCACCATGGAGAGATCCGCCGCAGGGATGCCGGCGCCGCCCAGGACGCGTTCGATTCCCTCGAGCAGGGCCTGCTCCGGCTGGCTATGGGTGGTCAGCAGCTTGTCCGACCAGCGCTGTCCCTCGGCATTTTGCAGCACCACATCGGTAAACGTTCCGCCAATGTCTACGGCAATTCTTGCGGCACCCACCGGTCGAAAAGCCTATGGCTCCGGGTCGTTGCCGGCGTCGATGCCGGCGGCCGGGAGCGTGCGCTGCGTGCCGATCAGCGAGTCTCGGGTCACCAGTGATCGTAGCTTGTCTTCCGACCAACCTTCGGTGCCCGCAGGCCGCTGCGGCAGCACCATGTAGCGAAGCTCAGCCGTCGAGTCATGAACCCGGACCTGAATCTGGTCGTTCAGCTCGACCCCAAACTCGGCCAGGACGGCCCTCGGTTCCCGAACCAATCTGGAACGGTAGCTGAGGGATTTGTACCAGGAGGGTGACATACCCAGCAGCGCTCGCGGATAGCAGGAGCAAAGGGTACACACGATCACGTTGTGCACCTGAGCGCTGTTTTCCATCACCGTAAACTCGGCGGGCTTCAGGTCGAAACCCAGTTCCGTGATGGCTTCGCTGCCGTCCGTCAGCAGTCGCTCTTTGAACGCCGGGTCGGTCCAGGCCCGCGCCACCAGACGGGCGCCGTTGTCGGGTGATGCGCCCTGCATCCGGCTGATCATCGCCGCCTCTTCGGCCCGGGTGTAGTGGCCTGCCTCGAGCAGCAGCTCCCTCAGGGCCAGCCCCACGCGCGCAGCGTCGCTCGTCGGCTCAGGGTGGTCCGGTTGAAATGTTTGATCATGGTCATGATCGTGGTCGTGACCCATCAGGCGGGCTCCAGCCAGTGTTCGAAAACCTCAACCTCCAGCGAATCGTCGTCAGGCCCCTGGTAGCCCGGCCATAGCTGCGCCTGCGGAATGCAGATTCGATAGAGGCGGGTTGCCGGCCGCCCGTCACCCCGCACAAAGGTCTCGGGCTGCCCGTGGAGTCCGCAGACCCGCTCGACCGTACCCTCTTGCCCCTTTACATACCGGGGGACGCGATGATGAACACCCGGATGGCGATCGTGAATGCGCACTCGTTGCCCTCGATGAAAGCGGGCCGGTGACTCGGTCGGCTGGACGTTGCTCATGATGTCTGCGCCTGCCGCGCGGCGATCTCTGCCATCTTTTGCTCAAGCGCCGCCTGCGTGACCACACCTTTGTCCAAAAGCGTGGAGGCCAGCGACTTGGCCCAGCGTTCGTAGTAGCTCAGGTTTTCATAGTCGGCAGGACTTAAGTGTTCGATACCGTCCCGGAGCTCCGCAAAATCGCTGATCAGCCCCTTACCCAGCGCCAGCCGCACCATCGCATCGACCTGCCATTCCCACCAGGCCGTGTCGTGTTCACCTCGCTCAATCGGGCCCGCCTCGAGGCCGCCGACGTCATGCGGATCGCTCGTCTGGTTCATGAGTCAACCACTCTCCCCGGGTTAAGAATGTTCTTCGGGTCCATCGCCTGCTTCAGAGATTTCATCAGCGCAATTTCCGCCGGGCTGCGGCTCTGAGGCAGCCAGCGCTTTTTCAGCGTGCCAATGCCGTGTTCGGCGCTGACGCTTCCGTTGGCGGAGGCCGTGTGTCGGTAGACGATCGCCTCGATGGTCGCCTTGTCTTCCGCTCGCCCGGTGGAGGCGACCACGTGCAGATTGCCGTCGCCGATGTGGCCGAAAAGCAGGGTCCGGCAGCCGTCCAGCTCCTGCCCAAGATCGCGTTCAATGGCGCTGGCAACCCGGTCCATAGCTGCCAGGGGAATGCCCACGTCGAACACCGCCAGGTGCTCCATGGTAGGCATAATGTCGCCGATCGCGTCACGCAGCTCCCACAAACGTTGACTGTCTGCCAGACTGCTGGCCAACACGCCGTCCGTGACCAGCTCCCGCTCCAGCGCCTGCTCAAAGCACCGTTCCAGATCATCGCTGAGCGAGCGGTCGTTGCTGCCTTCGGTTTGAACGAGCACGGAGAACGGCGCGGTTTCGGAAAGCGGATTCGGTTTGCCGGTGGCCTCGACCGCCACGTCAAAATAGCCGCGCCACATCACCTCGAACGCCGACACCACCGGGAGCGTTTGGCCGCAGTGGCGCAGCAGCTTGATGACCGCGGGAAAATCCGCACAGGCACAAAGGGCGGACGCGCTGGCGGGCTTGCTGGGGTTGAGTCTGAACGTGACTTGAGTGACCACGCCCAGCGTTCCCTCTGTGCCGATAAACAGCTGCTTGAGATCGTAGCCCGCGTTGTTTTTGAGCAGCTTGTTGTCGGCTTCGATGATGGTGCCGTCAGCAAGGACAGCCGTCAGCCCGAGGATCAGGGAACGCGTCATGCCGTGCTGAATCACCTGGTTGCCGCCAGCGTTGGTCGACACGATGCCGCCGGCCTGGCAGGAGCCTCGCGCGCCGAGGTCCATCGAGAACTCCAGTCCTTCAGCCGCGGCGGTGTCCTGGATAACCTGCAGCGGCATGCCGGCCCCGACGGTTATCGTCATACCGTCACGGTCGAACTCGATCAGCTGATTCATCAGCTCGAGCGACAGGCTGTGTTCGCCGGCTCTTGGCGTTGCGCCGCCGGCCAGTCCGGTCCGGCCGCCCTGGATGACAATCGGCTGATCGTTGGCGTGGCAGGCGGCAAGGATGTCGCTTACCTGCTGAGTGGTTTTCGGTCGAAATACCACCGCCGGCAGGACGGGATTCGCTCGGGTCCAGTCGCAGGCATAAGCCTCGCCGACAGCATCGCCGGTCAGGTAGATAGCGGGGTCGAGCGATTCAAGTACCGCGGATGAGGTTTGCAAGCTGCGATCGGGGTTTGGGCGGTCCCTGAGTCTAACCGATTGCCTGGATCAGCAGAAATCCGGGGTCAGCTGCGCTGGCCGCAGCGCTCGTTCCAGGCTGACCCGGTTGCGGCCGTCGCGTTTCGATCGGTACATGGCTCGATCAGCACGCTGGAGCAGGTCGTCCATCGAGTGATCGTCTTCGCGCAGCGTCGCCACGCCGAAGCTGGCCGTGATGTGAAACGGCTCCGGACGCCAGCCGATTTCGGTGCCGGCGAGATCTCGCCGGAGCAGCCGTGCGGTCTTCTCTGCCTGGGCAATGTCGGTATGGGGCAGCGCCAGGGCAAACTCCTCACCTCCGATCCGACCAAAGACCGCGCCTTCGCGCAGGCTCGCCTGCAGCACTTTCGCGAGCACCAGCAGCGCGCGATCGCCGGCGCTGTGACCATGCTGATCGTTGACCTCTTTGAAGTTGTCCACGTCGCAAATGATGACCGACAGAGGCTGGTTGCCGCGCCGAGCGCGAGCGATCAGCGGGCTGCTGGTGGACTCAAAACCCCGGCGATTCAAGATGCCCGTCATGGGATCGGTGTTGGCCAGGCTCTTCAT
>JBCDKA010000059.1:0-22548 GCA_038747195.1 Pseudomonadota bacterium | reverse complement strand
GTGGCCCGGTCCACCATGCGGTCCCTGGGCATGCGCCAGATGCTCAGCAAAGCTCTCACCCGCGTGGCTGTCGTCGAGCTCGATATCGGCGGCTGACGGCAGGCCGATCTCGCTCTCATACTCTTCGCCGAGATACTGTCCATAGCGGATGCGTAGCGTTTTCTGGTCGCGCGCCAGCGAGCGCGAACGACCGATACCCTCACCGACGCTGATCCGGCTGCGGTCAGCGACGAGCTTTTCGGTGTCTATGATGATCTGGCGCTGGCTGCGAAAGTACTCAGGCAAAATGTCCACCGCCAGCCCCTGCAGCGCCAGGGTTCGCCGACCGCGTTCTGCAAGCCACCGCAGCATCAGCACGGGCGTCTGCGCCGAATTGGCTTCGGGCTCCCGGTTATCGGTGACCCGCGCGCGAAAGTAGAGCTCATCACCGGGTTCCATGCCCAGCGCCTCCAGGTCCCAGACGCGCCGGAAGCGGACCGCCGCGCGCATGCCCGTCGGGACCGGGACGGCCGCTTCGCCGTCGAACGCGAGCTCGATATCACGAAACTTCACGCCCTCCCCTTCCCCCTTCGCGACCGTCGCCAAAATCACACCCTCACCCAAACCAAAGTCGTCGCTGACTTCAACGACAAAAGTGGGCTGGTCGCTGGCCGGATCACGAACCTCTTGCGGACTGAACTCCGGGACCTGGACGTTAATGGAGGGCGGCTGATCCCGCTGGACCTGGATAAGCGCCGGCTCGGTGCTGAAGTCCTGGCCGGCGGCCTGCCAGCTAACGGTGTAGACGCGAGTGCTGCTGATCCGCTCTTCCACCGCAAAGCGACCGGGACCGAGGGTGGTGGCCTGGACGTTCGGCGCGTCGTCAAACGCGAGCCAAACCCGATCGACAGCGCCGGCAAACGCCAGCTCCCACCGAAGGCGCGAGCCCTCAACCACCGTCGCTGCCGCCGTCGACAGCCGTTGTGCTTCCTGCCCGGTATAGGCCGGCGGGCTGACCTCAAGCACCAAACCGGTCAGGTGCGCAACGCCGAGCCCGTCCCGCTGCGTGCTCAGCGTGCCGAGCTTCGGCACCAGCAGGACCGCCAGGGCCAACGCCAGCAGCTTCAGCATGCTGCGTCGCGCGCCTCGCGGCAGCTGACCGGGAATCTGCTGTCGCTCCAGCGCCAGGACAACACGCTTGGCCTGCCTTGCCGCCAGCGGACTCGAAATCGTCTCGTCTCCGACCAGCAGCTGCGCGCTGTCTTCCAGCACGGGCCAGCGGCGGTTGAGATGGCGGGCCAGGGTCTTCCCCTGCAGCCGGTGCCACCAGTGCTCGGTCCAGGCCGCCAGGGCTGCGCCCAGCAGCAGCAGGACGCTAAGGCGAGCCCAGCCGGGCCAGGCGCTGCTGACGGCGGCGGCCGCAACCAGCATGATCGAAGCGCTTCCTAAGGCGGTCAGCAGCAAGCGGCGCTGCATACGCTGCTGAAGTCGGAGCAGGGCCGGATCGAGCTTCACGTCGCCGCCGCCGGGGTGTTCTGAGCGGTCGCTTCAGCGCCGCGCCTCGGCGTCGCGCCGATCGCCGTCGGCGATGCCCGCAGCGCCAGCGCGCGCTCCAGCAGCCAGCTCACCAGCAGCAGCGCCGCCAGCCACCAGCTGGGCGCGGGGTTCTCAGCCAACGCCAGCGGCTGCGGGAGCTGGCGGGCGAGGAGTAACCACTCGCTTAGCAGATCGACAAATGCCGCGCTGCTGACCAGGGAGTTCGTGTCGGGATGAAACCGGCCGGCAAACGTGAGCCCCGGAACCTGACCTGAGTTGCTGAGCACCAGCAGCGGCACGCCATCATCATCGCGCAGCACCGGTTCACCCACCGGCAGATTTGCGGCACGCTGCACCGTAAAGCGCTGCTCACCGACGGTCAGCTCTGACCGGTCGCCGGTGCCAGCGGCGTCAGTCAGATAGAAGCGGTGCGCCACGTCCACCTCGCTCGGGTCAACGCCGAGCGACACCAGCGCGTCCAACACCTTCGAGTCAGGCCCGCTGGCGACGGTACTCGTCAGCTCCCGCCAGCGAACCAGGTCGGCACTCGCCAGCGCGGTGAGCGCGGCGCGAACGTAACGGGCATCTTCCGAACGCTCCGTGCCCGCCAGCAGCCCCACCTCAAGCGGCGGGAGGGCTCCATCAGCGACGGTGTGCAGCGTCACACCAGCCGGCAGCGGCTCAGCAAGCCAGCTTCGATCCAGAGAATCGGCGACCGTCACAACCTGGGTCCGCTCAGGCCAGGTATCCGCCAGCGAGCGGAGCATCTGATCGACCGGGCCCTCGTAGACCGCGGGTTGGTCAAGATCGGGGAAACCCGTAGCGAGCTGGCGCGGCGCCTCCGCGCCAGCGCCCATCAGCTCCAGGGCTTTGGCGCGCGCCGCCTCGGGATATCGCTGGAGGGCCAGCGGCGAGACCAACACCGGACCCGCGGTCGCGGCTGGCACCGCCGGGCGCCAGGTTGGGCCCGCCAGCCACAGGACCAGCAGCGTGAGCAGCAGCCAGCGCAGTGCCAGCAGCCAGGGTTGCCTGAGCGCGACGCTGCGCACGCGTCGCGCTCGGCTCGGCGCCGTAAAACGCAGCGCCGGAAACGTCAGCGGCTGGCCACTCGACGCATTAAGCAGGTGAATCACCAACGGCACCGCTAGTGCCGCTAGCCCCCAAAGCCAGCCTGGGTTCTGCCAGCTGATCATGGCTGATCCGTCAGGTAGCGCCGGAGTCGACCGTCCAGCGGTTCATCGACGTTGAATCGCTCAAAGTTGACGCCCCGACCGAGCAGCGTGCGCCGCAGCTCGTCAAAATAAGACTGCCGCGACGCGCGATACGCCGCGCGAGTCTGCGCTGGATCGGTGAATCGCTCAACGCCGGACTCCGGATCTCGCAGGCGGACAACCCCCCGGTAGGGAAGCGTCCGCTCCGCCTCGGTCTCCAGGCACACCGCCCGCACGTCGCGCGCGCCGTTGGCCAGCCGGCCGAGCAGGTCGCTAAGCTCGCTGTGATGCTGGTAAAAATCGGACAGCACAACAATCAGCGCACCTTCCGAGGCGTCGCTGAAGCCCTGCGGCAGCTTGAGCTCGGTGGGATTGCCGTCGACCGACGACGCGTCACCCAAGCGGCCTGCGCAGCGCAGATCGCGCAACGCGCCCAGCACCCGATACCACTGCAGCCGGCCAGCGCTGGCCGGCACCCGCAGCCGACAGTCGGACGCCAGCGTGATCAGTCCAAGCTCGTCCCCCTGCTGCTGAGCGAGGTAACCCAGTGCGGCGGCCAGTCGACAGGCGTAAGCAAACTTATTCAGGGCGCCGCCAGGAGAAGCAAAGTCCATGCTGGCGGAGGTGTCCAGCAGCAGCCAGAGCCGCTGGTCGGTCTCCAGCTCCGACTCGCGTACGCTCAAACGTTCGGAGCGGGCATACAGCCGCCAGTCAACGCTCCGGCTGGAGTCGCCCGGTTGCCAGGCGCGGTATTGAGCAAACTCAAAGCCCGGTCCGTGACGTTGTCCCAGATGACGGCCGAACAGGTAGCCGGTTGCGAGCATGCGCCCCGCCAGCTCCAGGTCGCCGATGGCCGCGAGCGTGGCGGGATTGATGACCTCCTCGCGACGGGCGGCTACGCTGCTCATGGGAAAAGTGGGGGCGGCTTCAGTCCAGCGGGCTGGCTGGCCGGGGCTCACCTCGAACCACGGCCTCCACCAGATCGTCGGCAGTAACGCCATCAGCCTGCGCATGGAAGTTCGGCAGCAGCCGGTGGCGTAGTACCGGGCCCGCGTTGGCCCGCAGATCCGCTTCGGTGACCGCAAAGCGGCCGTCCAGCAGCGCGGTGGCTTTGGCCGTCAGCACCAGCGCCTGCCCCGCCCGCGGGCCGGCACCCCAGCGCAGATACTGATCCACTTCTGCGATCTTGCTCTGGCCCGGGCGCGTCGCGCGCACCAGCCTGGCGGCGTAGTCAACCAGCGTTTCGCTGATCACCACGTCGCGGGCCAGCGACTGCAGCGTCAGCACCTGCTCGGCGTTGAGCAACGCCTGAGGTTTGCCTTCCCGATTGCCGGTGGTGGCATTGAGAATCGCCAGTTCTTCTTCGTGACTCGGATAGGCCACGTTTAGCAAAAGGAGGAACCGATCCAGCTGCGCCTCCGGCAGCGGGTAGGTCCCGGCCTGCTCCAGCGGGTTTTGGGTTGCCAGCACAAAAAACGGTGCGGGCAGCAGGCGGGTTTCTCCGGCATAGCTCACGGAGCGCTCCGACATCGCCTCGAGCAATGCCGCCTGCGTTTTCGGGGGCGTGCGGTTGATTTCGTCCGCGAGCAGCACCTGGGTAAACACCGGGCCTGGCTGGTATTCAAAGCTCGCGCTGCCGTCCTCACTACGGCGCAAAATCTCGGTGCCGATGAGGTCGGCCGGCATCAGATCGGGGGTAAACTGAATCCGGGTAAAGCTCAGATCCAGACAGCGTGCCAACGTCTGAACCATGAGCGTCTTGGCGAGCCCGGGAACCCCTTCCAGCAGGCAGTGGCCACCCGCCAGGAGCGCAACCTGCAGCTGCCGAACCACCTCCTGCTGACCCACGATAACTTTCGCCATCTCGTCGCCGACACCGGCCAGAGAATTGAGCAGGTCATCGAGCTGATCGTGTTGGGGGCTGTGAGTCGTATTCATGATGAGATGGCGTAGACGACGATGTTGACCCCAAAGCGGGTGTTGTCGCGGGCCATGAAGCGCTTGTTGCGCAAATCGTAGTCCCACTCACAACCGTAATCTTTGTTGCTGTAGAGCACGCCCACGCGGCCGTCGATGATGATGGCCTTGAGGTAGTCGTGCACCAGGTCATCACCCCAGCCGTTCAGCTCGAGCGAGGTAGTCGGCGGTCCGTCAAACTGAAAGAAGCAGGTGTAAAGATCGTGGTCATTGGGGAGCTTGACCAGCGCATCGTCACCAAAGATCCCCGCCATCTGGCGTTCGAAGCTCACGGCAAACAGGCCGTCGATATCGTGGTTACAGTCGTCCGCAAAAACAAACCCGCCGCCGCGAACGTAGGTTTCAAAGTTTCGCTTTTCTTCCGGCGTGAACTGCACTAGCCGATGGCCCGCCATGTAGCAGAACGGCGCGCTGAGCATCGAAGGGTCGGCCAGCGGAATCACGTACTCATTGGGGTCGACCCGAAGGTTGGTGTACTCGATTAGGCTATTGAGAAGGTTTGAGGGCATTCGCTCGTCCACATCCCAATTGCCCGATTCATACATCAGGCGGGTGAAACGAAAGTCGTAGGCTCGCTCAGCGAACGCGGGAACGGCGGTTGCTGCCGCCATTCCCGATAGCACCTGACAAAACTGCCGGCGCCGCGAGTCCATTTACACGGCGTCTGACAACGAGGTGAACGTGAAGTCGCGCACCACCATCGGCGGCACCATGTTGCCGTTGATCCGCACCGGCTTGCCGAGCTTCTCGATGTTGTTGAGCATGATCACCGGGCTTTCGTTAAAGCGCAGGTTTTTGACCGGGTACTGGATTTCGCCATTTTCGACAAAAAAGGTTCCGTCGCGGGTCAGGCCCGTGTAGAGCTGCGTTTGCGGGTCCACCGAGCGAATGTACCAGGTCCGCGTCACCAGAATCCCGCGGCGTACGCCCTTGATCAGATCGGCCGTACTCTCGCTGCCGCCGACCATAATCCAACCGCTGGGATTGGCGATCGCCTCATATTCCTTCTGCTCAGCCCAGTAGCGCGAGCACGGCAGCTGCTGCACCACCCCGTCTTTGATCCAGGTGCGCTTGGCGTGCGCCTGACCGTCACCCGACCAGGGTGAGTAAGGATTGTCGGCGTTCTGAGGATCGGAGTAGACCGTGACCCGCTCATCGAACAGCTTCTCGCCGATTTTGGTTTCTCCGCCTTCCTTGGACAGGAAGCTGCGGCCTTCGTCAGCGAGGCGGCGATTCATGGAGCCGGCCATGTTGTTGATCAGCGTCACGCTCGCCGCGGGCTCGAGGATCACGGTGTACTTGCCCGGCTCGATCGCCTTGGCTTCGCGGGACCGAACGGCCTTATCCATCGCCACTTTGGACGCATCAGCGGTGTTGAGCAAACGGACGTCGTTGAAGTCCCGCGAGGCCCAGCCTGACCCGGTACCGTCAGCGGTCCGGATGGTCGTGGAAAAATCGATACCGGTCGACGGATAGTAGGCAAACAGCCCTTTGCTGTTGGCCATTGCCGAAAAGCTGGCGTAATCGTTGATGAAACCGGCCGCAGTCAGCTCGGCTTTGCGGCTCGGGATGATCGAGTCAGCGGCTGCCTGCGCGCGATATTCCGCCGTGATCTTGGCCGTTGCGTCGACAAAACCGTTGCCTTCGAGGTATTTCTGCTGGCCCAGCCGCGGCATGTACTCCTCGCTTTCCGGCGACAAACGCGCCAGCTCTTCGGAGGTGCGTACGGCGCGCTCGAGCGACTTGTCGTCAAACTGGTTGATGGTGGCGACACCCGATTTTTTGCCGAACGCCGACTGCACCACCATCGTGACGTCTTCGGTGACGCCCGAGGTGGTGACCGTGTTGAGGGCGTAGCGCACGTTGCCCGTGACGGCCCCCGACAGATTCACTTCACACTCCTCCGCCTTGGAGAAGCCCAGAACCTTGTCCATCAGGCCTTTGGCCTGCTTGTTGTCCATAATGGTCATGATGCGTCTCCCGAATTAGATCTTGCGCGATGAGTTGATGACGTTGATGTCGTTAAAGCGGGTGGTGGCGCTGCCGTGCGACACCGCGCTCACCTGGCTGGGTTCCCCTTTGCCGTCGAAGAACGAACCGCCAAGCCGGTAGTCGCGCTCGTCGCAGACCGCTACGCACGAGTTCCAGAACTCGTTGGTTGTGGACTGGTAGGTCACATCTTCGAGCATGCCCGCAATTTCACCGTCTTTGATTTCGTAGAACAGCTGGCCGCCAAACTGGAAGTTGTAGCGCTGCTGGTCGATTGAGAACGATCCCGACCCGACAATATAAATGCCTTTTTCGACGTCTTTGATCATCTCTTCGGGCGTCAACGGTTCTTTGCCCGGCTCCAGCGACACGTTGGGCATGCGCTGGAACTGCACCGTTGACCAGTTATCCGCGTAGCAGCAGCCGTGCGACTGATTCTGGTCGATCATGTGAACCTGATCGCGAATGGCCTGGTAGTTGACCAGCGTGCCGTCGCGCACCAGGTCCCACTCGCCGGTAGGCACACCTTCGTCGTCGTAGGCGACGTGCCCAAGCGACCCAACCTGGGTTTTGTCTGCGACCAGATTGACCACTTCGGAGCCATACTTGAAATCGCCGGCACGCCACTTGTCGATGGTGGCAAAGCTGGTGCCCGCGTAGTTGGCCTCGTAACCGAGCACGCGGTCGAGCTCCAGCGGGTGACCCACCGACTCATGAATGGTGAGCCACATGTGGCTGGGTTCCAGCACCAGGTCGTATTTGCCGGGCTCTACCGACTTCGCCTTGTGCTTTTCGCGCGCCTGCTCGGCAGCAAGCCGCGCGTCTTCGACCATGTCGTACGACTTGTCATAAAGCGTGGTGACGCTCTTAATCTTGTCTTCGTCGCGGCCTTCCAGGTACTCCCAGCCGCGTCCTACCGGGGAGCTCAGACCCTGCCGGGATTTGAACTTGCCGGTGGATTTATCGATCGCGGTGGCAAAGAACGGTGCCCAAAGGCGATGGACGTCCTGGTCGATGTAAGAGCCGTCGGTGGAGGCGAAATACTTCTGCTCGTTGACCAGGAATAGAATCGAGTTAATGAAATCGGCGCCCGCGTCCAGCGCAGCCGCGTTCACCGACAGCAGCATGTCGACCTTTTCGGCAATCGGTACCTCCATGGCGTTCTTTTTGATGGGCGTTTTCCAGCTCACCTCGCCGACACCCTTAACCGGCGCCAGCACCACCGGCTTGTCCTGGAACTTCGAGTTGGCCTTGGCGGTGGCCACCGCCTTGGCAGCCGCGCGGTTCACGCTATCGGGGTCAAGCCCGGACGTGGCGGCAAAGCCCCAGGTGCCGTTACTAATCACCCGCACACCGACGCCGAGCGACTCGGTGTTGACGATGTTCTGAACCTTGTTTTCGCGGGTCACAACAAATTGATTAAGGTATCGACCGACCCGCACGTCCGCGTAGCTGGCGCCGGCGGTGGTCGCCGTATTGAGCGCCGCGTCAGCCAGCGATTTCTTGACCTCCAGCTCCAGGGGCAGCACCAGCTGCTCAGCCGCGATCACGTTGCCGGTGATCGGCAGCGCCAGGGTGCCCATACCGACACCTGTCACCTTCAGAAAATCTCGTCTTTCCATTGGGAATGCCCCTCAAATTAATAGTTTGCGGCCCGACAAGGAGGGTCGGATCGCCTATGGACCGGGATATTGCCGGTCACGCCCGGCGGCGGTCAGTGTCGAAAGTCCCGACATCAAACGCCGGGCCCACCCGTATCGTTATATTTTTCGGGCGGAATTAATCACCTTGATGTCGTTAAAGCGGGTGGTTGAGCAGCCGTGAGAAACCGCACTCACCTGGCTTGGCTCACCCTTTCCGTCAAAGAATGTGCCACCGAGACGGTAGTCGCTGGCGTCACAACTCGCCACACAAGCGTTCCAAAATTCGGTGCTCGTTGACTGATACGTGACATCTTCCAGCATACCCGTGATTTTCCCGTCAACAATCTCGTAGAAGAGCTGGCCGCCAAACTGCATGTTGTAGCGCTGCTGGTCGATCGAGTACGACCCGCGACCGACGATATAAATGCCTTTCTCGACGTCTTTGATCATGTCATCCGGCGTCAACGGTGCTTTGCCCGGTTCCAGTGAAACGTTGGGCATTCGCTGAAACTGCACGCTCGACCAGCTGTCCGCGTAGCTACAGCCGTGCGACTGGTCCTGATCGAGCATGTGAACCTGATCCCGGGTCGCCTGATAGTTCACCAAAATGCCGTCCCGGACCAGATCCCACTCGCGAGCCGCGACACCCTCATCATCGAACGCGACCCGACCCAGCGAATTCACCTGCTGCTTGTCGGCGACGAGATTGACCTGGTCCGAGCCATAGCGAAAATCACCCTGGCGCCATTTGTCTAGGGTGGCAAAGCTGGTGCCCGCGTAGTTGGCTTCGTAGCCGAGCACCCGGTCGAGCTCCAGCGGATGTCCCACCGACTCGTGAATAGTCAGCATCAGGTGCGTAGGATCCAGCACCAGGTCATAGCTCCCCGGCTCCACCGACTTGGCCGTGAGCTTCTCCTTGGCCTGCCGGCCCGCCTGCCGGGCGTCCTCGATCAGGTCATAGGCATAGCGGTACCGTGGCGTCACGCCGTCGACGCGCTCGGCCGGATCGGGCTCCAGGTACTCAAAGCCCATGCCCATCGGAACGCCGATGGCCTGGCGCGATCGAAAGCGGCCGGTGCTCTTGTCCACCGCCGTGGCCGTAAACGGCGCCCAGATGCGATGGATGTCCTGGTCGGCATAGGTGCCGTCGGTGGACGCAAAATATTTCTGCTCGTTCACCTGGAACAGGCTTGAGCTGATGAAGCTGGCGCCGGCGCCCAAAGCCGCGGCGTTGGCCTCCAGCAAAAGTTCCGCCTTGTCTTTGATAGGAATCTCAAACGCGTTACGCTTGATCGGTGTTCCCCAGGTCACCTCGCCCGCTCCCTTAACCGGCGCCAGCTGCACCGGCCGCGACTGCACCTTTGAGTTCGCCACCGCCAGCGCCACCGCCTGCCGGGCGGCCGCAGCCACCGAGTCAGCGTCCAGCTTCGATGTCGCCGCAAAACCCCAGGTACCTTTGGCGATGACCCGGACACCGATACCGCTCGACTCGGTGTTGACGATGTTTTGAATCCGCGACTCGCGCGTGAACAGGTACTGGTTGAGATACCGGCCGATGCGCGCGTCAGCGTAGCTGGCGCCGGCAGCCTTTGCCGACTCCAGCGCCACGTCGGCCAGCGCTCGCTTGGTCTCCAGGGCTAAGGGGAGGCTGACCGCTTCCTCGGCCGTGGTGCTCAGGGGCACGCTCATGCTGGTCAGCCCCAGGCCGGTCACCTTCAGGAAAGATCTTCGTTGCATCGGCGGGCTCCAGCGAGACAGGTCGCGCATGCTAGCAAATTTCCTGACAGGTCGTTCCAGGGGCTAACAAATCAGGACAATTTTTTGGACAATACGCCGCTTAGCTAACGCCCTGCGAGCAAAAGCCCCATGCCGTTAAACCTCATGCGCGAGTTCATCAAGCTGGAATCGGCCAGCGGGATCATCCTGATCGGTTCAGCCCTCGCCGCGCTCGTGGTGGCAAACAGCCCGCTGTCGAGCACCTATGACCTGCTGCTCAGCACTAAACTGGCGATCAGCATCGGCACCTTCGCGATCGACAAACCGCTCTTGCTGTGGGTCAACGACGGTCTGATGGCCATGTTCTTTCTGCTTGTCGGCTTAGAGGTTAAGCGCGAAATCCTCGTGGGACAGCTTTCCAGCCCGGCGCAGGTAGCGCTGCCGCTGGCGGGCGCTGTCGGGGGGCTGGCGGTCCCGGCCGGGATCTACGCCTGGATCAACTGGGAAAATGCTGACGCGCTGGCTGGCTGGGCCATTCCCGCCGCCACCGATATCGCCTTCGCCTTGGGAATCCTTGCGCTGCTCGGCAATCGGATACCCAACGCCCTCAAGCTGATGCTCCTGGCGATCGCCATCTTCGACGATCTCGGGGCCATCATCATCATCGCGATGTTCTACTCCAACAACATCTCGGTTTTGGCACTCGGGCTGGCAGCGATCGGTCTGGTCATCCTCGCGGTAATGAACTTCCGCAACGTCTCCGGCGTCACTTCTTACCTGTTCGTCGGGCTGCTGGTCTGGGTCTGCGTCCTCAAATCGGGCGTCCACGCCACGTTGGCTGGCGTCGCGGTGGCAATGTTTATTCCCATGAAGCTCCCGGATACCGACCATTCACCGCTCGAGACGCTGGAGCACGACCTGCACCCGCTGATCGCCTACGCCGTGGTGCCCATCTTCGCGTTTTTTAACGCGGGAGTGTCGCTGGGCGGCCTCTCGCTGGATGCCCTCGGGCACCCCATCACGCTGGGCATTATGCTCGGCCTGATTGTCGGCAAACAGCTCGGCGTGATGTCCCTGATTGGCCTCCTGGTCGCCACCGGAATCGCCAAGCTCCCCGAAGGACTGCGCTGGCCGCAGATCTACGGCATGTCGATTCTGTGCGGCGTCGGCTTCACCATGAGCCTGTTTATCGCCTCGCTGGCGTTTCAGGAAACCGGTGCCGAGAACTTTGTCTACGACCGGCTGGGGATCCTGATGGGGTCCGGCCTGGCCGCGGTCCTTGGTTACGTGGTGCTGCGCCTCGTCAGCAAGCCCGGCAGCGAACCGGGTTGATCCGGGCCTACTACCTGCTGACGCCCCTGTTCATGCTGCTGGACTGGGTACTGGGCCTGAATCTGCGCGTCGCGGGCCTGGCCGACCCCGGCCATCGGATTCTGTATTACGGTTTCCTCGTGGGCTGTACGGTGCTGCTGTGGAAGGTGCCTCAGACCAGCCAGCTGGTCGCCCTGGCCGAGTCCAGCGTCAACTTTTTTCTCCTCATCGCGGGCGTGATGCTGCCGATTTTGGGGCACGCCTACCTGCTGGATGACCCCAGCTACGGGTTTTCCGGCTGGCCTCAGCTGGTCAATTTCCTGGTGACCGGCACCATTCTGACGATCGTCATCCGCCGGACCGCGCGCGGGGCGCCGGTCCGCTAACTCTCAAGCCTGAAACCAATCGTCGCTTCGAGTGGTCTATCATCATAGATACCGGAACACTCGAGGCATTGCCGTGGCTAAATCCTTCGGAAGATTCATCCCCCTGCTGCTCCTTGGCCTGCTGGCCGGCGGGCCGGTTCAGGCGTTGATGAGCATCGAAGAGGAGGCCGAGCTGGGCGCGGAGCTGCATCTGCGGATGATGGCGCAGGTCACCACCTACCCCGACCCGCAGCTCCAGGAATACGTCAACGACATCGGCCAGGAAATTGCCCGCAACAGCGACATGCCGGACATCCAGTACACCTTCACGGTGCTGGACGACGAGCTCGTCAACGCGTTTGCGCTCCCGGGTGGCTATATCTACATCACCCGCGGCATGTTGGCCCACCTCAACAGCGAAGCTGAGCTCGCGGCCGTGCTGGGCCACGAAATTGGTCACGTCACCGCACGCCACAGCCTGAAGCGACAAAGCAAACAAAAAATGTGGGGAGCGCTGGCAGCGCTTTCCGCGATTGCTACGCGCAGCAACATCGGCGGGGAGGCCGCCAACATCGTGGGTGACGTTATGGTGACCGGCTACGGCCGCGATCAGGAGCTCGAGGCGGATGCGCTCGGCGCTAAATTTATGGCCAAAACAGGCTACTCAACCGATGCGATCAGCGACACCGTGGCGCTCCTGAAAACACGGGAACAGTTTGAATTCGAGCGCGCGCGGATCGAAAAGCGTGATCCTCGAGTCCCTCACGGCACCAACCGAACCCACCCGGACAACGACGAGCGGTTTCGCGAAGCGCTGATTGCCGCCCAGAAGTTTCGGCCGGCAGAGATCCGGGCGGACGAGCAGCAGCGTTTTCTGGACATGATCGACGGCATGGCGTTTGGCCCCAGCAGGACGCCGGGGACAGTGCGCCGCAACTACTTCTACAACGGCAAGTATGCGATCAAGATGAAGTTTCCGGAGGATTGGCGTGTGGGTGGTAAGTCGTCCCAGATCCAGGCCCTGTCGGAAACCAACGACGCCGCGCTGCAGGTAGACGTGGTGGTGCCGGGTCGCAAAATGACCGCGTCTGACGTGATCAAAAAGAAATACCGCGTCGAGAAGCTCGTCGACGGCAAAGACATCACGATCGCGGGCATGCGGGCCCATATCGCCACCATTTCCCGGTATTCTGGTGGGCCGTTCGGCAACCGGCCAGCTCGGGTTGCGGCGATCCTGGACAACCGCTTCCGGCGCGCCTACGTGTTCATCGGGACCGGCAAGCGAGACCTCAGCCGTATCGCCTCCGACGCTGAGTTCATTTCGACCATTTTCAGCTTCGATCGAATGGACCCAACCGACATCTCACTGGCGGAAGCACCGAAGCTGAAAATTGTGCGCGTCGAGCAGGGAACCACCTACGACCTGCTCGCTCGGGAATCCGCGATTTCCACCTACCCCGAGCAGAATCTCCGCCTGCTCAACGGGGCCTATCCGCGGGGTGAACCGAAGCCTGGCGAGCTGATTAAGACCGTCGACTAGCGCGTTTACCGTCGGCTGTCGAGCTAGGCGGCTCGGCCGGGGAAGGTCACCCTTGGCGACACGTCCGGATGCAGCTCGTTGAGCGGGATTGAGAGGCCGTTGTCGCTCACCACTCGAGCGTGTTTTCGGGCCAGCCGACGCGGCTCGCTCACGCCGCAGCTGTGCGCGATGATCGTCACCTCTTTGACCATATTCTTGGCGTAGTTAGCCACCCGCCGAGATTTGTCTTTCGGCACCAGACCCCGCTGGAGCGTCTTGTCGTGGGTTGTTATCCCGGTCGGACAGGTGTTTTTGTTGCACTGCAGCGCCTGGATACAGCCGAGCGCAAACATGAAACCCCGTGCGCTGGTCACCACGTCAGCGCCCGCGCATAGCGCCCAGGCCACCTCCGCTGGCGTCACCCGTTTGCCGGAGGCGATCACCCGCACCCGCCGGGTCAGGCTGTACTCGTTGAGCTTGTCGACCAGCATCGGCAGCGCCTCGCGCAGCGGCAGCCCCATCTCATCCATCAGCGGCTGTGGCGCGGCACCGGTGCCGCCGTCGCCGCTATCCACGGTAATAAAATCGGGTGCAGCCTCAATACCGCGCGAGTGGATTTCCTGCGCGAGCTCGTCCAGCCAGCTGGCGCTGGACAGCACCACCTTGATGCCCACCGGTTTCCCGGTCACGCGTCGAATCCGGTTCACCACGTCGAGCAGCTCCTCGCAGCTGCTGATGTCGCGATGCCGATTGGGGCTGACCGACGCTTTGCCTTCCGGAATGCCGCGGATCTTAGCGATCTCCGGCGTGACCTTAGCCGCCGGCAGGATGCCGCCTTTACCGGGCTTGGCGCCCTGCGCAAGCTTGAGTTCAAACATCTTGACCTGCTCGTGGGCCGCAACCTCAGCCAGGCGCTCGTCACACAGCTCGCCTTCTTCGTTCCGCACGCCATACTTCGCGGTGCCGATCTGATAAACGATGTCGCAACCACCCTGGAGGTGGGCCGGCGCCAGTCCCCCTTCCCCGGTGTTGAGCCAGATTCCCGCCTTGGCGGCGCCAAAGGACAGCGCCTGCACCGCCGGCTTTGAGAGCGCCCCATAGCTCATGCCGGAGATGTTAAAAAACGCCGTCGTGCGATAGCTGTGCTGACAATCCGGCCCGAACAGGATGGGGGTAGCCTCAGGCTTTTCGCTTTCCAGCGGCGGGAACGGACAGTTGGCGAAGATCACCGTACCCTCAGGCCGCAGGTCTTTGGTTGAACCGAAGGCGGCGGTATTGTTGACGTCCTTGGCGGCGCGGTACGCCCAGGACCGCTGGGCCCGGTTGAAGGGCATCTCCTCGCGATCCATGGCAAAAAAGTACTGCCGAAAGAACTCCCCGAGGTGCTCAAACAGGAACCGAAAGCGCCCGATCACCGGGTAGTTCCGCTTCACGGTGCTCTCCGTCTGGAACTTGTCGATAAAAAACAGCGCGACCAGCACCAGGAAACCCACCCCGAGCACGAGGATAAACAGGCCGGTCAGGATCTCCAGGGTGGTCAGCACCCAGCCGGGAATATTCATCGCTTGCCTCCAGCGTACCGCACGTCAGGCGCCCTCATCACCGCTACAGTTCGAGCGAGCGAAGCACCGCCATCTTCGAGATCTGCATTTCCTCAAACGTGAACTCGATACCGCCCACGCCGTGACCTGAGGTGCGCAGGCCGGCAAAAGGCATCCAGTCCACCCGGAAGGCCGTGTGGTCGTTGATCATGACCGCGCTTGCGTCGATGCCGCGGTAGACCTTCATCGCGGTATCGATACTGCGGGTAAAGACGGCCGATTGAAAAGACACGTCGAGGGAGTTCGCCCGCTGGAGCGCCTCGTCCTCGTCAGCCACCGAGTAAACGCAAACCACCGGACCGAAGACTTCGTTGCCGCTGATGGTGGCGCCGTCGGGCGGGTCCAGCAGCACGGTCGGCTGGTAGCAGTTGCCGTCGATGCGGCCGCCGCCGGTTACCAGGGTGGCTCCGCCCTCAACAGCCTCCTTGACCCAGCCGTCGATACGGTCGACCTCACCCGGATCGATGAGCGGTCCAACCTCGGTATCCGCGCTCCGCGGATCACCCACCGTCATCTGATCGGCTGCCGCCGCAAGCCGGGTCGCCAGGTCCTTCGCCACGCTTTCGTGGGCATAGACCCGCTGTACGGAGACGCAGACCTGACCGGCGTGGTAGAAGCCGCCTTTGGCCAGCAGCGGCACCGCCGCGTCGAGGTCAGCGTCCGCGGCGAAGATCACCGGCGCCACGCCGCCATGCTCCAGGGCACAGCGCGCGCCAGGCGCGAGCTTCGAGCGGAGCATCCAGCCGACGGCCGAGCTCCCGATGAAGCTGAAGAACCCGGTCCGTGGGTCGCTGACAAGTTTGGTGGCCAGGGAGTTGCTTTCGGTCATGGCAATCTGGCACCACTCGTCCGGCAGGCCGGCCTCGCGAAGCATATGCACAAAGCGAAAGCACGAAATTGGCGTCGCCTTGGCGGGCTTGACCAGCACCGGGCAGCCGGCGGCCACCGCGGGCCCCACCTGATGCACGATGAGATTCAGCGGGTGATTGAACGCGCTGACGGCCACCACCACACCGATCGGTTCGTGGATCGAAAAGGACAGGCGGTTGGCTGAGGCGGCCGACACGCCCATCGGATACTGTCGACCCGCCTGGTTTTTCAGCCCGTCCACGCACAGGTGCACGCCTTCGATCGCGCGATTCACCTCGACAATCGAGTCGGGCAGCGGCTTACCGCCCTCGGACGCCGCGGTGAGCGCCAGCTCGTCCGCCCTCGCGCGCATCAGTTCGGCGACCTTTTCGAGGATCTCGATCCGGCGGGTCACCGGGAGCCATCGCGATCGATCCCGGTACAGCCCGTGGGCTGTGGCCATTGCCTTTTCAGCCAATTCCTCGCCAATGGTCTCCACCGTGGCCAGCAGTTCGTCATCAAAGGGACAGCGGACCTCGATCTGGCCAGCGGGCTCCCCGCCGCCGGCAACGGTGTGCGCGAGATGTTCGGTCATGGAAAAGGCCTCATTCTTGTTTGAGGCCCTAGTCTACTGCAGGACGCTGACCCGGTCCCACTGAGCGCTGGTCAGCGCGTTTCGAAACCGTCGCCGAAGACACGCTCGACCGGCGCGGCAGCCCGCAGTGTGGTGGTGCCAGGCACCGAGCCGAGATCGATGCTCAAACGGACCGGCTGTTCGGTGGGGGGTGACGCCGCGTCGAAGCCGAAGCTGACAAGGCCACCCCAGGATAGGTTCCCGCTCGCTGGCGCCAGGAAGTCGACCGAGTTGCTGTCGATCGTCAGCTGCCAGTCGTTGCCGGGGTCCGGGTCACCGTCGGTAAAGTACGGGGCGTCGATGTCTGCCCCCGCGCTTAAGGGTATGGAGGCGCCCAGAAAGTCCCGGTTGTAGTCAAAGCTCATGAGCGTGTAGCGATAGCGGAAGCGCCCGCCCGGCAGCGGCGTTACTTCGCTGGCGAGACGGTAATGCCCTTCGGATCCCGCCGCTTCGTCCGACGTCTGGTCTGCGGTCGGTGCACCGTGATCGACAAACCGGTTGAGGACCGGGCCGCCGACAAACGTCTGGCTGCAGTTGCCGTTGGTGCAGGGGAACCGCCAGAGCCCGTTAGCGCCCAGCCCGGGAACAAACTCGGGACTGATCTCCTGAAAGCCCATCGAATCAAACACGTCGGCGTCATCTCGCACCAGGTACCAGGCCTCCAGGAAGTACCGGGCCGCCGGGTCCTGAAGATCAGCCTCCTGTACGACCAAGCGCCGATCGAACTCGTCGGTGGGCGTGTTGCGGCACCAGGAAGCGTCGTGCGGGAAACCGCCTGGGTTCAGCGTATCGCACCGACCGTCGCCGTCGCCGTCCCAGATCGAATCGACGCTCTCCCACAGGGCCTGCGCGGGCACAACCTCGCTCCGCGGACCCAGGACGTCTCGGTCCGAGTTGTTGCCGACCCCGTAGAGGTCCGTGCAGCCAGCGCCAACGATCCTCCCACCGGAACAGCTGCAGCTCCCGTTGATCGAGTTCCAGGCATGTTTCACCGCCGACCGACCGAGCTGCTCAAGCACGCCGTCGGTCAGCCGGTAGACGTTCCAGACCAGCAAACCACCCTGGTCCACGCCGTACGGCTGGCACTGGCCGCTGCCGTTGTCCAGGCAGTCGGGGTCGTCGTTCTGATCCGGCCCCTCATTGCCGATCACGCTGTCGGAGCTCGGTACGGTGAACATGGAGTACCAGGGGATGTCGGCATTGCCGATGTTGCGGAAGAACGCGGACGGCGTGATGGCGACCCGGCCGCCGGCGCGGCTGGTTGCCGTCTCAACAATCTGGTCGATCGCCTGCATTTCGAGATTTGCTGCAAAGCCTGGAAGCGTTGGCCAGTTGGGGCTGGCGCCGCAGGCGGTCTGCTTGGCTGCCGCCGCCCGCTGCGGCGCGATGACCTCCAGCGACAGGCTCACCTGCCCGACATACTGCCCCTCCGCCTCGGCGCCGCCGATGGCAACGGCCAGCGCGGGGCCGGCAAATGCGTCCATGATGTGGGCATTGAGGCGCGACGCGGTCGGCAGATATTCGAAGTGTCCATAGCGAAGCGTCAGCGCTACCTGACCGCCCGGCAGCCGCGCCGCGAGGGCCGTGTCCCGGGTTCCGGTAAGCGGTGTGAGCCGGAGATTCCGCAGATCGATTCGCCCCCCGGGTCCCGCTAGCACCGACCCACCGTCGAGCAGCAGCGAGCCGCCATGGAGCCGGTTAAAGCGACCGAGCGTCCCGTCAAACTCCAGCGTGCCGGTCCGGCTAATTGGCACATCGAGCTTCAGCCTGCCGCGTCCATCAGCCTGCGGCTCGTCTGCTCCCTCCGTTTTGAGACCGAGGTTTTGCAGCGCTTTGGCGTCAAACCACCAGCTCGCCTTACCGCCGACGGCAGACCACAGCGCCTCCTCCGCCGGTGCCGGCCAAGGTAGCGCCAGCAGAGCCGTCAGGGCCATGCCGACCAACAGAGTGCGCGTGAGCTTGGCCGGTCGGGCTTTCCATTGGATGTGCGGTGAGTGGTTCATCGACAGCGACAACTCCATCGGAGAATTCAGTGGGTAGTTTAGCCCGCCGCCGCCGGCGTGCCGTTAAGGCACGTCACATTCGTCGGCCGCCTGCTGCCCTTGGTCAGAGTCTGGCCCAGCGCCCGGTTCAGTATCGGGGTCAGCACCCGACTACTGCTAAAGATCAGCCCCGGCGTCGACCAGTCCGCGGTAGATCAGCTCGGCTGCGGCCTGGGCGCTGTAGCGATCCGTGTCGACGGTCAGCAGCGGTTCGGGCAGCGCGGGAAAATCGAAGCCACCGGCGCGCTCAATCTCCGCGTACAGCTTCGGGTCCGTCAACTTGCCAAACTCGTGCCGGCTGGCGTTGTCCAGGCGCCCTAGCAGCGAATCACGACTGACAGTCAGCGCCACAAAATGCACCTGGCCTGCGGGACCGTTCGGATCGGTGACCGCCGCCGTCAGCTGATCGATGAGGGCCGGGTCGACGCTGGCTTCCGGATGGAAGGTAAAGATGAATGATCGGCGGTGCCGGGCGGCTGCCTCAAAACAGCTTCGCCACAGCGCCGCCCGCAGCTCCTGAAATCCCGGCGTACCGAATTCGAATAACGTGCCGGCCGCATCGACGGCAAGATGATTGTGCACCAGCGGCAGACCGGTGAGTTCACTCAGCGCCCGACCGATGGTGTATTTGCCGGCCGCCGCCGGGCCGTGGATGAATACCAGATCCATTGAACTCACTCAGTCTCTACCGGGTAAGGACCCTCATCGAACGACTGGTCGTGATAGCCCTTACTGCCCACAGTCCGCGCTAGCTCGCTCCGAGGATCGCGCCCGTCAGCCAGCGCCTTCAGCACCGTTTCAAAGCTGTACTTGGGTCGCCAGCCCAGGATCGAGCGAGCCCGCTCGTTGACGTAAACCCGATCGAGCGTGGGAAACATCTTCCAACCCAGCTCCTGATAAACCGCCTCAAACGCCGGAACCCGTCGCTTCAGTACCGAAGGCGCGTCCCGGCGCAGCACTTCTAGGTCTTCCTTGAGGAACGGCGTGGTTGCGCTGATGATCAGACGCTCGAAGTCCAGCTCAGGCGCCTTCTGCGCCGCGAGCAGGTGAGCGTCAACGATATCGGCGATGTCGACCCGGCGATGCAGGTACTCATTCGCCTTGGCGTTGGCGTCCTCATAGGATTCCCGGATTTCCCGGCTGTCGTCTTCCTCGGGGAAAAACCGCGAGGTACGAAGCGCCAGACACGGCAAGCCGAAGCGACGCTGGAATAGATGGCAGAGGTCCTCCGCAGCGGTTTTGGTGGCGCCGTAGATATTTTTAGGCACCGAGGGCATCTGCTCGGTGATCCAGGCCGCAGGCTCGCCGGCCGGAGGCTTCAGGTTGCCCCCAAATGCGCTGGTGGTGCTGGTGAAAATAAAGGCCTTGACGCCAGCCCGCAGGGCCGCCTCCAGCAGCGTCAGCGTGCCGGAGATATTGGTATCCACAAACTGCTGTCGGCTGTGGGTGGCCACATGCGGCTTGTGCAGGGTGGCGGTGTGATACACCACCGACACGTCGCGCATACACTCGGTCACCAGCTCGGAATCGTCGACGGAACCCTCGTGTGAGGTGGTGTACGAAGGGGTCAGATCCAAGCCGACAACGTGGCATTCCCCGGTCAGTCGGCGGACCAGTGCGTCGCCCAGATGGCCGCTGCTGCCGGTGACCAGGACACCGCTCATTGCGCCGCGCCGGTAACCCCGAGTGATACCTCAGCAAAGCGGCCCAATCGCCCCTGCCGGTTCGCGCGAAGCTGACCCAGACGCTGCCAGCCAGCGATCGCGTCCTGCTCGCCGCGACGATGGGTGTCGTCGAGCAAGATGACGCAATCCTCAGCGAGCTGCTCATGCATGACGGGCACCAGACCATAGCGCCCTCCAGAGGTGGAACTTGGCGGGCCATCACAGACCACGAGACGAAACGGATCAACGATTTGGGCAGGCGCCTGATACCACTGAAAGTTGTCGTAGTCGGTGAGCGGTGCATACCGCATCTGAACATGCTCGAAACGCAGGGCCTCGAGAATCCGACACAGGTAGTCGTACCAGTCGCGGTTGTGTTCCAGCACGCGTATCGGCGTTTGTCGGTGGTGCGTCAGGGCCCCCATTAGCAGGGTTGTGGCTCCGGAGCCACACTCCAAGATTGGGCCTGGGTTGCGGCTGACGTGGCCGGCGACAAAGTTCAGGTAGGAAAAGCCCGCAGCGTAACCCAGGTTGCCCCAGGCGAGCGCCAGGCGGACCACGTCACCGCGCGCGGGTGGCTGACCCAGCTGGGCGCGGCGGGTAAGCCTGCGACACGCCGCGGCGAGCGCCCGCGACTTTAGCGGGAAAGTGGCCGCACGAAACTGATTCATCACCATGGAAGGTCCCCTCCTGGTTGAGTCTTATGGAATTGCCGTTTTCATATAGCCGCAACATTGGTCGGCTATCCTTCGCCCCGCATCAGATGGCAGTCCGATGCAGATGGACAATTCAGTTTGACCCTCCCCGCTTGCCCGGCGCTCCCGCCGGGCATTTTTTTGCGGGCTTACAGCATCGCGCGTTGTCTTATTCCCACCGACCCCGGAACGTCAGACCCCACACTCGAGGCTCGTTGACGAAGCCGGTGTTGTTATTGAAGTCGATGCCACCAATCAGGTTTTCTTCGTCGGTGACGTTACGACCGAACAACGAGACACGATACTGATCGTTGTTCATCGAGTAGCCAACTTCCAGACCCAGCTCGGAGTTACCGCTATGGTTAAACTCGCGGCTCTCGTAGATAAAGATCTCCGTGCGTCCGGTCCGAACGTAGTCGAGTCCAAAAAACACTTCGTTACCGTTGCTTAAGGGATAAACGTAGTCCGCCGTCACATTGAACGTCGAGCGCGGCGCGTTGGGGAACGGGTTGCCGTCAACCTGGGCCACAAGACCGGCCGGTGACATCACCAGCGGATCGGTGGGGGTACAGATCTCGGAACCACAAACCGGCACCAGAAGGTTGGAATCCTCGATTTCGGTGTAGTTGTAGGCGTAACCGGCAGCGATCGTCAGGTTCTCGGAGGCAGCCCACTGGATGTCTGCCTCGATGCCGTACCCGGCGCCGCCCTCGACGCTGACGAGCTGGACGTTATTGCCCGTGCCGCCGACCGCGGTCAGCTGCAGGTCTTCGATATCGTAGACGTAGGCCGTGACGTTCGCCCGCAGCTGGTCATCAAACAGCTGACTTTTGACGCCGAACTCCAGCGAATCGATGATCTCGGACGCGGCGGTTGACGGCTGTCCGCCAAACGCAATGTCCCGGCCCTGAATCGACGGGCCGCGGAAGCCTCGTGCGTAGCGGCCGAACACGTTGACGTCGTCGTTGACGCGGTAAGTCAGGCTGATGTCGCCACTGAGCTCATCGTCTTCAAGGTTAGTGGTCGGCACCGGAGCACCGGGGTTGTTAAACGCGTTGAGCTCTTTTTCGTCATTGGTATAGCGAATACCGGCCGTCACCGTAGTGCGGTCGTTGAGGTCCCAAGCGCCTTGCGCGAACAGCGCCCATAGCTCGTCGTCTCGGGTAATGGTCGACGGCGGAACGAAACCTGGGTCGGTGACGTCAGTCAGCTCACTCTCAAAATAGTAGAAGCCGGCCTGCCAGCGGAATGATTCAGCGGTGTCGCTGGCCAGTCGAATTTCCTGGGTGAACTGATCGGTGTCAGCCGTACCGCCGGTAGCCGAAGGAAACGGAATCGGCCCGGGAAACTCTACCGGCAGAAAACCCGCGCCAAACCCGCCGTCGATGTCACCAAACGCCGTGCGTTCGCCGTCGTCATAACCGGTAATGGACGTGAGCACCATGTCGCCGAGATCCCAATCGATCTTCGCTGTGAAGCCCCACTGCTCCATATCGCCGATCGCCTCGCCCGCGTCGTGATACACGCCGTCGCGGTCAAAGTTTTCGTTGAGGCGATTGCTGCCGGGCGTCAGGACGTTCGCGCGAAAATACGACGCCGGGCCGTCGAGATCGCGCCAGCGCAAAGTAAAGAGCGCACTCAAATTGTCACTCGGTTCCCACAGCAGCTTGGCGCGCAGTGCGAACTCTTCGTGCCCGCCTTCAACGTCGTCAGCACCGGTAAACAGGTTATCGATCCAGTCATCGCGCCGGTTGGCGAGGAAGGAGATGCGACCGGACAGCGTCTCGGACAAACCGCCGCCGATGCCGCCCTCAGCG
>JBCDKA010000058.1:0-23001 GCA_038747195.1 Pseudomonadota bacterium | reverse complement strand
TGTTCAATGGTCTGGTGCATGCGCGCAACCTGTGTGCTTCAGCCTGGGCGGATATCGACGTGCAGCTGCAGCGGCGTCACGACCTGGTCCCGCGGCTGGTCAAGGTGGTCAAGGCTGCCGCGAGCCACGAGCGTGAGACGCTGGCGGCGGTGGTGGAAAGCCGGGATCTTGCGGTGCGTGCCGGGAAGGTGGCTGATAAGGGAGAGCGCGAAGAGGCGCTCGGCGAGGCCATCTCGCGGCTGGTGCTCCTGGTCGAGGATTACCCCGATCTGAAGGCCGGTGACAGCTTCCTCGAGCTCAACGAAGATCTCGTGGACATCGAAGATAAGCTTCAATACGCCAGGCGCTTTTACAACGGCGCCACCCGGGAATACAACAACCGGGTGCAGCGTTTTCCGGATCAGCTGGTCGCCGGATCGTTCGGCTTCAAGCTGGCTGACTACTTTCAGGCTGAGGCTGATGCGAGAACCGCCGCCACGGTGGATCTGTCATGAGCCACCGCGGGTTCCTGCGGGCGCTCGCCGGCTTAATGCTGACGCTGGGCCTGCTGCTGACCACCCACGTCGCGCTGGCGCAGGAAAAGATTCTTCGCTTTGACTCCGTGATTGCGCTCGCCGCCGACGGGTCGATGGAGGTCTCGGAAACCATCCGGGTGCGGGCTCAGGGGAACGCGATACGCCGCGGCATTTTCCGCGATTTTCCCACGCGCTATCGGGATCGCTGGGGCAATGAGGTGATCGTCGACTTCGACGTGCTGTCCGCCCGCCGTGACGGTCAGACCGAGAATTTCAAAACCGAAAATCTCAGCAACGGCGTGCGCGTGTACCTGGGCCGCGAGGACGTGTGGCTTGAGCCGGGCGTCTACAGCTACGAGATCCGCTATCGGACCAACCACCAGGCGGGGTTCTATGAAGACTTTGATGAGCTGTATTGGAACGTCACCGGCAATGGCTGGGACTTCTCAATTGCCGCTGCGAGCGCCCGGGTCCGACTCCCGGCTTCGGTAGCCGATGAAGCTCTCCGCCTGGCGGCCTACACCGGACCCTTCGGCAGCACCCGAAGTGACGCAACGGCGCAGCGACTGCCCAGCGGCGAAGTGTTGTTCGAAACCACGCGCGAGCTGGGTCCGCGGCAGGGCCTGACCATCGGTGTGGGTTTTCCCAAGGGGATCCTCATCGAGCCCAGCGGCGCCGCGAAAGCCGCCCGGCTGCTGGAAAACAATGCGGGCATGCTGGCCGGCGGCGGCGGTTGGCTGGCGGTGCTGGGGTTCTATCTGTTCTCCTGGCGACGGGTGGGAAAAGATCCGAAGGCCGGCATCATTATTCCGAGGTACACGGCGCCGGACGGCTATTCGCCGGCAGCGCTGCGCTACATCTGGCGACGAAAATATGATTCGGGTTGTTTCAGCGCTGCGCTGGTCAATCTGGCGGTTAAAGGCGAACTCAACATTCGCCGCAGTGACGGGTGGCTCAATCGGATGTTTTCCGTCAAGCGAACGCCGGAGCAGGGCGGGAAGTACCCACTTGCACCCGGAGAGCAGGTGCTATTGGACCGGCTGCTGGGCCACCGCAAAACGCGCCTGAAGTTCGAAAACAAAAACCATAGCAAGATCCGAAGCGCTTTGAAGAACCACAAACGCTCGCTGGTCAGCGACTTTGGCCAACGCTACTTCAGCCTGAACGGAAGTGTGTTGAGGCGGGGGGTGGTTCTGTCGATTCTGACGGCGCTACTGATGTTTGTTTTCAGTCGCTATGCCGGTGCGTATATGGCGGTCGTCATCGCCATGCTGGTCATCACCAACGTGCTGTTTTTCCGCTGGATGGAAGCACCGACGATGCATGGGCGTAAGCTGCTCGATCATATCGAGGGCCTGCGGCTCTATCTGGGGGTGGCCGAACGACCCGACCTGGAGCGGCAGAAGGAGCCGCTCGCCACCTTCGAAGAGTTTGAGAAACAGCTCCCCTACGCGGTGGCGCTTGACTGCGCCAGTACCTGGGTCGATCGCTTCGAGAGTGAACTGGCACGGCTTCAGGAAGCCGGTCAGCTCAAACACCGGGGCTGGTACTCCAGCCAGGGTGACCTGTCGTCTAGCGGTATCACCAGCAGCGTTAACTCGCTGGGCAGCGCGCTGGGCAGCGCCATCTCGTCATCCTCCGTTCCGCCGGGATCGAGCTCCAGCGGCGGCTCTGGCGGCGGCGGGTTTTCCGGCGGCGGTGGCGGCGGCGGTGGGGGTGGCGGCTGGTAGGGAGCTTACTGCTGCTGGCGGCTGCGTCGATGGCCGTCGAGGCTGAAGTAGGTCAAAGCGATCAGCTCGTGCAGCTGGCCGAGGTAAACCTGGCAGCGGTCCAGATACTCGCTGAGCGCCGAGTCCCTTGCGAGGCGCTCGACGTCGCGCGAAAAGTGTTTGCTGAGCTCTCGGCAGTAAGCCAAAGCGCGGCGATTGCGAGGTAGCTGCTTCAGCGCCAGACCCATCTGCGCAACACAGAATTCGAGCGACCGAGGGTAGCTGGCGTCGTGCAGCAGGAAGTCGAGCACCGAATCTCGGGAGATGGTGGCCTGCATCCGTCGACGATAGGCGGAGTCGGCTGACAGCGAGCGCAGGATGCTGCGCCAATAGCCCTGACGAGACGCCGGCGAATCGGCCTGTACTTCGCTGGCGGCGCGCACGTCGATGATTCGAGTGGTCATGTCAGCCCGCTCCAGGTTGCTGCCGAGCCGACGAAACTCATAGGCATCACCGCGACTGAGACTGTTTTCCAGCAGCCCGCTCAGCTGCTGACCCAACCCGATCAGCCGTCGCAGGTGAGCGGCTCGCGCGGATCGCGACAGCTGGCCTGCAAGATTGTCCCGCGCGTAAAGGTGTGCGGCATTGATCAGCTCCCAGGTCTCCGTCGGCATAATCTCGCGGATTGTCCGCGCGTTTTCCCGCGCTCCGGCCAGTGAGCTGATGAGCGACCCGGGGTTGTCCCGGTCGCTCAACAGGAACCGACATACCGCCTGTTCCTGGTTGGATGCGTCGGCGCGATCGAAGTGTGGGCTGCTGCCGGTAATGTCGATGAGCGTCGACCAGCCGTCATGCCCCGTTGTGGGCAGGTCGAGCATCAGGTCCGTCGTCACGTTGATCAGCCGCGCCGTGTTTTCCACCCGCTCGAGGTAGCGCGCTAGCCAGTAGACCCGATCGGCAACGCGCGACAGCATCGGGGACAAGCTCACGCCTCGTCTCCCTCGGTCGTGCCGCCGACGATCCAGGTGTCTTTGCTCCCGCCGCCTTGCGAGGAGTTGACCACAATGGAACCTTTGACCATGGCCACGCGGGTGAGGCCACCGGCGGTCACCGCCGTGTCGGCGCCGCTGAGGATAAACGGCCGCAGATCCAGATGCCTCGGTTCAGCCTTGGCGCCGATCACCGCCGGGGCGGTGGACAGCGACAGCATCGGTTGGGCAATAAAGTTGCGCGGGTTCCGGCGGATCTTGTCCGCAAATTCCTGGCGTTCTTTGACCTTGGCTTTGGGTCCGATGAGCATGCCGTAGCCGCCGGACTCGCTGACCGGCTTGACCACGAGCTTGTCCAGGTTATTCACCACGTAGTCCCGTTCGTCTCTAACGTTACAGCGATAGGACGGCACGTTGGCCAGGATGGGTTCCTCGTTCAGGTAATAGCGGATCATGTCCGGTACGTAGGTATAGACGAGCTTGTCATCAGCGACGCCGCAGCCGGGTGCGTTGGCCAGCGCCACGTGGCCAGCCTGCCAGGCGCTCATCAGGCCGGGTACACCCAGCATCGAGTCGGCCCGAAACACCTTGGGGTCGAGAAACAGATCGTCAATCCGCCGGTAGATGACGTGAATCCGGGTCAGGCCGCTGATGGTACGGGCGTAAACCTTTCGATCGCGGCCCACGGTCAGATCGCTACCCTCAACCAGCAGCGCGCCCATCTCCTGCGCCAGATAGGCATGCTCGAAGTAGGCAGAGTTATAGATTCCCGGCGTTAGCACAGCGATATTTGGCTGTGCCTCGGGCGTCAGGGAACAGAGAGTCTCGTAAAGCTGCGTTGGATAATCATCCACCGGTCGAATCAGGTATTCAGCGAACAGCTCCGGCAGGACCCGTTTCATCACCTGCCGATTTTCCAGCATGTAGGCAACACCCGACGGAACCCGGAGATTGTCCTCCAGAACGTAGACGTCGCCGTTTTCGTCTCGGACCAGGTCGCTACCGCACACGTGAGACCAGATGCCGTGCGGCGGCGAGATGCCTCGGCACTCCGGTCGGTAGTCTTTGCTGTTGGCGATGACCGCCGGATCGACCACACCATCGTTCATGATCTGCTGGTCGTGGTATACGTCGTCGATGAATCGGTTGAGCGCCTTGACTCGCTGCTTGAGTCCCCGCTCAATCTCGTCCCATTCGTTGGCCTGGATGATTCGGGGAATGATGTCGAACGGCCATTCGCGGTCGATTGAGCCCTCGACGTCGTTGTAGACGGTGAAGGTAATGCCCATGGTACGGATCGCAAGCTCAGCGGCGGCTTTTCGTTCCTTAAGCTCGTGTGCATTCATCCCGGCAAAGGTCCGACAGAGCGTGCCCGCGCCCGCTCTGGCCCGCCCGCTCGGCAGGATCAACTCATCGAAGCAATCGGGTGATTGGTAGTCTTTCCAGTCAATGGCCATACCCAGGCATGCTTGCATACCGGTGAACGTCGTGCCAGCATTTATCGAGCAAACATCTGCTGACCCCCATGACCTACTGTCTTGCCCTGAAAGTGGATTCGGGCCTTCTGCTCGCGTCCGATTCCCGCACCAATGCCGGTGTGGACCATATCAATACCTACAGCAAGCTACGGATTTTCGACGATGCACCGGACCGTACCCTGGTTCTGCTCAGCGCCGGCAACCTGGCGACCACCCAGGCGGTCTCCAACCGGCTGCAGCGCGACCTGGAGGACAGCCGGTCCAAGGTGAATCTGCACAAGCTCGACTATATGTTCGACGCTGCGGAATACATCGGCCAGATCAGCCGGCGGGCGCAGAGCCTGACCGGCCCCGATCAGAGCAGCGTCAACACGCGCGCCAGCTTCATCCTCGGCGGGCAAATCCAGGGCCAGCCGCCGCGGCTCTATCTGATCTACCCGGAAGGCAATTACATTCAGGCCTCGAGCAGCGCCCCCTTTCTGCAGATCGGAGAAACCAAATACGGCAAGCCGATCCTGGATCGGCTGGTTCATAAGGGCCTGTCGCTGGATGACGCGGCGCGCCTGGCGCTCGTGTCCATCGATTCGACGCGGCGCAGCAATGTGTCCGTCGGCCCGCCGTTTGAAGTGGCCTACTACGAGCGCGATCGCCTCCAGCTCACCCGCACGCTGAGCTTCGACCGGGATGACCCTCACTTCGTTCGACTCTGCGATCAGTGGGGCGAGGCGCTGGAGCAGAGTTTCTCGGTGCTGCCCACTTTCGACTGGGAGGACGGCGGAAAATCGCCGGACGCATGAGCCCGGGAGGACCCGTGCCCCGCTAGAGGTCGTTGATCACGCGGTGCACAAAATCGAGCTTCTCGATCACGGGTTCGGTGAGCGTAAAGGGGTAGGTGTCGCTGAGCCCCATGCTGCGGTTCATCGCGTTGAGGGCCAGCGTCAGCTGCTGCCAGTCATCGACCATCTGGCCAAAGCTGGGATAGTGAGGGCTCCAGGGTTGCACGCTGAAGGCTTCAGCCTGCGACGGCAGCGGCGAACCGACGGGTCGGTGCGCCACCTCAAAACCCATGGCGTGGGCGGTCTCGAGGCCATCGAACATATGTAGATAGTGGGCCCAGGTTTCCGCCCAGTCTTCCCAGGGATGAGCGCTGGCGTAAGCGCTGACGTACTCCTGTCGCCAGCTTGAGTCGAGGAGGTTGCCGTAGTGGTCTCGCAGCGCGGCCTCGTAGTCGAGCGTCTCGTCGCCGAACAGCGCTCGGAACTCGTTCAGCCAGCTGCTGGTTCGAATCAGCTGATCCCAGAAGTAGTGGCCAATCTCGTGCCGAAAATGTCCGAGGAGGGTCCGGTAGGGCTCGTTCATCGCCTCGCGCATCGTCTCCCGGGCGCCGGCATCAGCTTCCTTGAGATTGATGGTGATGACGCCCCGATCATGGCCGGTGTACACGGGGCTGCCCAGAGCGCCCTCCGAATAGTCGAGGCTGTCCGCCATGAATCGGAAGGCGAGCGCCCCGGGCTGTGATGCGTCCGTGACCAGCGGCAGCTCGAGCTGTTCGAGCGTGTAGAGCAGCCGTTTCTTGGCCGCCTCCAGCCGGCCCCAGAGTCGGAGATTGTCCGGGTCGGAGAGGTTGGGTATGACCTGGTTGAGGTTGCACGCCCAGCAGCGATCGCTTGGGGAGTCTTCCGGCAGCAGCCAGTTACAGACGCCATGCTCCAGCCCGTTGCTGCAATAGCGCAGGGGCGACTCAGCCGGTCGCATCTCCCGGGTGGCCGGATCGAAGCCCACGGCCCGCCCGCAGGCCAGGCACCGGGTGTTTTCGAAATGCAGCCGATTGCCACACACGCAGGAAAAGGGTTTCACCGAGATACAACCATTTGACGGACGATCATGTAGTCACCATGCACGGTTTTGGCCGCTGAGAACAGTGATGGAATTCTCTTAACAACCCGCTAACCTGCAATAGGCTATACGTAATAATTCCACTCAACATCGGGGTATTTTATGAAAGCGACCGCCTTGCGTGCTTCACTCGTCCCCCTTCTCACCGTCGGCTGTGTCTCCCTCGCCGGCGCTGCAACCTTTACCGTGGATGATCCTGGCGACCCGGTTGGCGTCAGCACAACCCTCAGGACCGCGATTACCCAGGCCAACGCCAGCGCCGATCCGCTCGATATTATCGTCTTCAATCTGCCGGCCAACAGCGTGATTACGCTGGCCTCCGAGCTCCCGCTACTTTCCGACGACGTCATCATCGACGGTGCCAACGTGCCGGGTCTCGCCATCAACGGCGCCGGGCAGTTTCGGATCTTCAATATCGATACCGCCGCTGACGAGGTGGTGATGATCAACGACCTGCAGCTCACGGCAGGAGGCACTAGCGGCAGCGCCGGTGACAACGGCGGCGCCATCCTGATCGCCGGCAGCGAACAGGTGACCCTGACCAACGTATCGATCGAGGGGTCGACGGCCGACGCCAGCGGCGGGGGCATCTACGTTGGTGCCGCCGAACTGACGATCTCCGGCGGCGTATTCAGCAACAACGTCGCCGGTGGCGTGAGCGCATCTGAGGGAGGGGGCGCCATTTACGCCCTGGGCGGCACCATCACGATTGCCGATGGGGCGAGCTTCAGCGATAACCAGGCCAGCGGCGCTGCGGGCAGCGGCGGTGCGATCCACCTGAGCGGCGGCTCGACGGAAGTCACCGGCGGTGACTTTACCCGGAACCTCTCCAACCGCGCGGGTGGCGCCCTGGAAATCAGCGCCGCAGCGACGCAGATGACGGTCACCATCGATGGCGTCAGCTTTGTTGAGAACGACGCGGGCTTGTCGCCGGGTAACGGTGGGGCTATTCACGTCACGGCGCCAAGCTCCGGTGCAATAGCGAGTGTCGACGTCAGCGGCGGTGGCTTTACCGGCAACATCGCTGGCGAAGAGGGCGGCGGCCTGTGGAACGACGCCGGCGGCACGCTGACAATCGACGGCAGCGCCATCACCGGCAACACGGCGAGCGGGCCGGGCGCCGATCAGGGCGGTGGGGGAATTTTCAACAACGGTGGAACCGTCACGCTGACCTCCGCGACTGTCGATACCAACATCGCTGACGGTGCCTTAGGCTCCGGCGGCGGGGTCCTGTCGGTGGGTGGGAGCCTTGACGTGACAGGAGGCTCGATCTCCGGAAACACCTCGGTCAGAGCCGGCGGCGGCATTGAGGTGGCAGCGGCCATCGACAACGCGGGTGCCAACCTGACCGGGGTTGTGGTGGCGAACAACGCTACCGGCGGCTCGCCCGGAAATGGCGGCGGCCTTCACGTGACCGATCCACCAAGCGATCTTATTGACAGTGTCGTGATCGTCACGGATGGCTCCTTTACGGGCAATACGGCATCCGCTGAAGGCGGCGGCCTGTGGAACGCGGCCGGCGGAACGATGGGCCTTCGCGGGACAATCATCACCGGAAACACGGCTAGCGGCAGCAGCTCTGATCAGGGCGGTGGCGGCGTATTTAATGATGGTGGCGTAGTCATGATCAGCGACGCCACGATCGAGGGTAACGCGGCGGACGGCAGTTCGGGCTCCGGAGGCGGTATTCTGAACGATGGTGGTCGACTGACAGTTACCGGCGGAACTGTGTCTGATAACTCGGCCGTTCGCGCCGGCGGTGGAATTGAAGCGAACACCCGAAACCTGCGTGATTCGGTGATCTGGCTCGATGGCGTGACCGTGTCGCTCAACACGACAGGAAGTTCGCCTGGAAACGGTGGCGGAATACATGTGTCCGACCCGATTGGCGACAATGCAAGCACGTTCACGATTAATGCAGGCTCAATCACCGAAAATACCGCGAGTCAGGAAGGCGGTGGACTGTGGAATGATGCGGGTGGCACGCTTCAAATCACCGGTACAAACGTGTCGCTCAACCGGGCGACGGCCGCCAACGCCGTCGGGGACGTGCAGGGCGGCGGCGGTGTTTTCAACAACGGCGGGCGGGTCAGCGTGACGGACGCGACGATCAGCGGCAACGTGGTCAGCGGCGTTCTGGGAGCTGATGACGGCGGCGGCGGCGTGCTGAACGACGCCCGCAGCAATCTGGGGTCGGTAACGCTTCGAGGCACGATCATCACCGACAACACGGCGAGCGTCGGCTCGGGCAGCGGCGGTGGCATTTTGAGCGTCGGTGGCTCACTTGAGATCACGGGCGGCCGGGTTTCCGGCAACAGCACCGCGCGGGCCGGTGGCGGTGTCGAGCTTCGGGCCGTAGAGGCAGAGGCCAGCCTCGCGGTCGATCAAACGGACTTTCGCGGCAACGCCACGGGCGGCGCCCCCGGCAACGGCGGCGCTATTCACGTCACGGCGCCGGTCACGGGCATGGCGGCGACGGTGACCGTCGACGGCGGAACCTACGCCGGCAACACGGCGGCGGCTGAAGGCGGTGCGTTGTGGAACGACGCCAACGCGGTGATGAACGTCAGCGCCAGCACGCTCAGCGGCAATACGGCCAGCGGTGATGGTGCGGACCAGGGCGGTGGCGGATTTTTCAACAACGGCGGGACCGCTGCGCTGACCGGCGTAGTTGTTAGCGGCAACGTCGCGGACGGCGCTGCTGGCTCCGGCGGTGGATTACTGAACGACGGCGGAACGTTGAACCTGACCGGCCTGACGGTATCCAGCAATACGGCGGTGCGGGCCGGTGGCGGACTGGAAATTACGACGGCCAATGCCCGCGCCTCCACGGTGACCGTCGCCAACACCACTTTCGATCAAAACACGACCGGTGCGAGCCCCGGCAACGGCGGCGGGATTCACGTGACGGATATCGCCAGCGGGCCCGCGAGCCTGCTGACTCTGGTCGGCGGTGCGCTGACCGGCAACAGCGCCGCGGCTGAAGGCGGCGGCGTCTGGAACGACGTGGGCGGCACCCTGATCATCGGCGGCAGCACCATCACCGGCAATGTGGCCGGCGGCGACAGCCCGGACCAGGGTGGCGGTGGCGTCTTCAACAACGGCGGTCAGGTCACGATCGCCAGCGCAACGATCGACAACAATATCGCTGACGGCCTCGCGGGCTCCGGCGGCGGCATTCTCAACGACGGCGGCAGCTTTTCGCTGGCGGACGGCAGCGTTTCCGGCAACAGCGCCGTGCGTGCCGGCGGCGGCCTGGAGATCACCACGGCGAACGCCCGCGATTCGGACGTGTTGGTCGACGGGGTGGTCTTCGATGCCAACGTGACCGGCGCCAGTCCGGGGAATGGGGGCGCGGTGCACGTGACCGACCCGGTCGGCGACAACGCCAGCTCGCTGTCGATTCTCGCTTCCACCGTGACGAACAATACCGCCGACCAGGAGGGAGGTGGCCTTTGGAACGACGCGGGCGGCAGCATGAGCGTCGAGGCCACCCAAATAGCGGACAACGTGGCCAACGCCGCCAATGCCGCGGCTGACATCCAGGGCGGTGGCGGCGTGTTCAATAACGGCGGCACCGTGACGCTCACCGACGTTACGCTGGACAGCAACGACGCGGCCGGTCCCGCGGAAGCGGACGACGGCGGTGGTGGCGTCGCCAACGTCAGCGGTGGCAGCGTGACGATTCGCGACAGCGTCATCAGCGCTAACACGGCAGACTCGGGAGCCGGCAACGGCGGCGGTATTCTCAATGCGGCCGGCGCCACGCTGCAGGTGAACAACGTACAGTTTTCCGGCAACTCAGCCGCTCGCGCTGGTGGTGCAGTGGAAAACGAAGGCGTGGCGTCCCTGACCGAGGTCACCGCCAGTCAGAACAGCGCTGGCGTAAACGGGGGCATGCTGCACATCACGGGCCCTGGCAGCACGTCTTTCAGCTCGAGCACCATCAGTGGCAATACGGCCGCCAATGAAGGCGGCGGTTTGTGGCTGTCAGGCGCTGGCGTCCTCAATCTCACCACCACCGGCGTCGATGGAAACGCGGCCCCGTTTGGCGGCGGCGTGTTCGTGGATGCAGGGTCGACCGGCAGCGGCAGCCTGACTGTAGATATGAGCGCGGTCACCGGCAACACCGGCAGCACCAACGGCGGCGGGCTGGCGCTGGAGGCGGGCACCGTGACCCTGGTGAACAGCACGGTTTCGAGCAACAGCGGCGGTGACGGGGGCGGCATCTTCAACGATGGGGCGGCGGTCAACCTGTCTTTTGTCACCGTGGCTGACAACAACGCCAGTGGGCCGGGCGGTGGCGTCAACAGCGACGGGTCGGGCAGTGTTAATGCCGACAACACCATCATCGGCGGAAACGCCGGCGCCGCCGGCAACGATTTTCAGGGCGCCCTGACCAGCGGTGACTTTCTGATTATCAGCGACACTGCGGGTGCCACGATCACCGGCACCACCACCAACTCCAGCCTCGACGTCGACCCGCTGCTCGGGCCGCTGGCAGACAACGGTGGGCCAACGCTCACCCACCTGCCGCTGGCCGGGAGTCCCGCCATCGGTGGCGCGGACAACACGAGCTGTCCCGGCATGGACCAGCGAACCTTTGCCCGCAACGATCCAGATTGTGACGTGGGTGCCGTCGAGGTGGGCGGCGTTGACACCGACCTGGTTTTTGCCGACTCCTTCGAGAACTGAGTGTTTGTGGCGGCTGCCCGCGCGGTCCGCGCGCGGGCGTGACGTCACTCTTAGCGTCGGAGGATCGCCCACCAGCGGCCGATATTGAGCAGGCTGATCAGTGAGCTGGACACGTAGGTCAATGCCGCCGCCGTCAGAAGTCGGTGCGCATGTGGCCGATCCACCGGCTTCAGGATCTCACCGTGAACAAGCAGGGGCATGGCGCGCCGAAAGCTTGCGTCGAGCTCAGTCGGCAGCGTGATCAGGTGAATCACGGTGGTGGTTGTCAGGCTCAGCAGGCCGCCAGCAATCATCAGCAGGCCGGTGCCGGGGGCCTTGGTCAGCAGGGTCACAAACGGCGCGGCCACCAGGATCGCGGCACCCGCTTTCTGCAGCGGCATGGCCATCTTCACCAGCCGGGTTCTCCACACCAGGGCAGGGTACCGATCCCGGTCCTGCAGCGCGTGGCCAACCTCGTGCGCGGCCACGGTGATGGCGGTCAGGCTGCGGCCGTCATGAACCGATTCGGTCAGGCGCACCGCCTTGTCCTGGGGGTCGTAGTGATCACCCGCCTCGGTTCTCTCCACCGTCACGTTATTCATGTGCAGGCCATCCAGCAGGTGCCGGGCGAGCTCCGCCCCGGTTCCCGGATAGCGGTCGGCCGGGCGGCTGTAGCGCTGCATCACTCGCTTGACCCACAAACCGGGCCCGTAGATCAGGCCCAGCACCAGCGCGGCGATCACCAGAAAGTGCATGGGGTCAGTCGGTGAACCGGGGCTCGCGTTTGGCCATCCCCGCCATCACAGCCTCCATCTGGTTGGGTTGGCCAATCAGTCCGGTCTGGACCTTGGCCTCCAGCGCCAGCGCGTCGACGTCACTCAGCTGGCGCGTGCTCAGATAGAGAGACTTGGCGGCGCGGACTGCGTCGGGTGACTTGTTCGCAATTGCGCTGGCCATCTCCTGCGCAGCGCTGAGGGCGTCGGGTGCGGTGCGGGTGATCAAACCCAGCGTGAGGGCCTCGGGGGCCTCAACCACTCGACCGCTCAACGTTAGGTCCAGCAGCTGGTCATAGCGCAGTAGCGACCGGGTTGTCACGGTGGCGCCCATGTCCGGGATGATGCCCCAGCGAATTTCCATGATCGAAAACTTGGCCTCCGGTGCAGCAATCCGCACGTCGCAGCCCAGCGCGATCTGCATGCCGCCGCCATAACAGTGGCCGGTGATCGCCGCAATGACAGGGACCGGCAGACGCTGCCAGCCAACGCAAACCCGCTGATAAATGTTTGAGCCATTAGGGTCCGTATCGCTCAGCAGCCGGTGCATCTCCTGCAGCTGATCCGGCTGGGCCGCCAGGCTGTGGAGATCGATGCCGGCGCAAAATGACGGTCCCTCACCAGAAAGGACCACCGCGCGCAGGCCAGGCTGCCGCGTCAGGACCTCAAGGGTCTCCTCCAGGTCGCGGAACAGCGCCATGTTGAGCGCATTGTGCTTTTCGGGCCGGTTGAGACGAACGTGGGCAATACCGTCAGAGAAGTCGACGGAAACGGTTTCGGTCATGGGAAGTAGGACTCAGGCGGAAAGGGGACATTGTACCGACCTGCAGGACGGCGCAGTAGGAAACGACGTTCTAATGAGAGGAGCGACGACTGCCTCCGGCATTTACCGCAGGTGGCGCAAGGTGCCCTTTTTTTCGCGGAGCCGGCCCGGAGGCCGACAATCCGTCAAAATTTTGGCGTTAGGGGCGTTTTTTCGGCGCGAGGAGACGTTACCTCGCCTGACAGCCAATGGGTCAATCTGGATGCCGCCAGCGGAATGGCCGCCAGCATCAGGATTCCCAAAAAAACAGGAACCAGCAGCAATCCTGCTGCGCTGCCTACCGCAACGGCCAAAACCGTCAGCAGAAGGCTGTTACCTCCTTGTCCTGCCAGATCGCACCCGTCTGTGGGATGTGGGTTGCTTTTCATAGCTGGTACTCTCGACATGACGTGGATATATCTGAACCCAAGCAAGTTCCGGGCCAACGGGTCCTGGTTGCTAAACGTTGGCGCGCTAACTGGGAAAGCTGAGATCAGGTGGGTCAAGGGTGTGTACGCACGAATTTTGTCGTCGGGGAATTCGTCCGCTGGGGTCCAGCCGACCGGCTTATGGGGATAAAGAGCCGATACCGAAGTAAAAATTCCCGTATTCGCTTTCTTATTACGATGTTTGGCAGTGTAACAGGGCATCTGGCCGCTGTCAGTTTTGCCATATCCTGTAAATCTCATGCACCACACCTCCACCGACAAGAGTAACTCGACGGCGTTGGCAAATCGTGATTGACCCCCCAGTTTTTGTGTCAATCTTGTAACGATTGTTTACCATTACATCGGTGTTACAGGCTAAATGCCAATAAAAACATAGGCTTAGTTCTATAGGGTCGACATCGTTCCCCAAAGGCCGCTCAGCGTGGCACGCAGCGGGTCCGCGGCTGTGCCGGCGGCGTTATAGGCGCCACCGCCCCGGTGGGCGATCTCGCGCCATTGCGCTTCTGTCCGCGAATTGCGACCGATCTGTAGCGTTTCGAAGGTCCTACCGCGGCGTTGTTCCGCGTCGATCAGCTGTTCGATGGCCGGGTCGCCGGCGCGATGTCCCGGCGCGTCGCCGATGAGCACCAGCAGCTGCCGGTCCGCCTGGCGGCTCCAGCCGCTGGCCGCCGCAGCCTCAAGACCCTTCAGCAGAGCCTCTTCACCCCCGCCGCCACCGGCGGCTGTCTGTTGCTGGAGACAGCTGAGAAAGTGCTCGGGTGATCCTAGCGGGCACCGTCTCGTGAGGTAGACGTCCCCCCGATCCCGAAAGGCCACCAGCCCGAGCCGCAGCCGGGCGTCGGGATAAGCCTCCTGGAGGTCGGTCGCCCACCGTCGTGCCGCGCGCTTAAGCCTCGTAAGCGCCGGGGCCATGCTGGCGGTGGTATCCAGGACCACAACCACCTCGATCAGTCCTGTCTCCTCGACGTCTGATGGCCGCTGGGTGAGAGCGACAAGCCCCAACAAGGTGACGACCAGCAGCCCCGAAACCGCGCGAAAGCCGATCATGTTACGGGGCGCGAGTAGAGGCGGCGAAGAGCGGCTTCGGCGCGTCGGCGGGCGGCCAGGAAAGCCGCTTCGGCGTCCGGCTGTCGAGGACGACGCGAGCGACGGCCCGGCAGCCAGGGCAGCAGCACCTGGATCAGGTAAAAACACCAGAGCGAAAGCGCCAGACCGGCACCTGCGCCCAGGGACCATAGCGCCGCCGCTACGCCAACCGCGAGCAGGGCACCGTCAGCCAGGCAGCCTAGGATCGACCGATGGAGCAGCGCACAGCGGACTAGCCAGGTCCAGCCCAGCATCATCAGAAGCGGGGCGGGCCCGGTCCCGGACGCAAGGAGGGCAAGGGTCGTCGCAAGGAGCGTCAGAAGTCCGCCCGTAATGGCGCCTGCCGCAGGCCGGCACGCGGCGATCAGCAGCAGAACGTAGGTGCCGAGCCCGGCGATGGTGATGGCGGTCGTGGATGCATAGATCCCGATGACCGGCAGCATCAGCAGCGCTGCACCGCTCGTAGCCGCGAGCGACAGTGCCACCACCACCAGCGCCCCAGCGCTCGGCCGGCTCACGACTTCCTCCGACGCTGTTTCTCCGCCAGGACAGCCGCGTCGACTTCCTGTTCGGAAATCGTGTCGGCGTCGCCTGCCAGCCCGGAGGGTGGGTCCCGCGTCAACTCCAGCGCCGCCAGCTTCTGCCTCAGGGTGTCCAGCGCTGCGCGGTTAGCGGCGAGTTGCTCCCGCTCGCGCGCCTCGGCCTCGGAGCCTTGCTGGGCGTGCTCTCGCCGCAGGCCGCGCTGCCGTTCGCACAGCAGGCGCTGACGAACGAGTTGCCTGACCAGTGATTCATCGCCAGCGGTAAACGCGTGGTCGATATGCTGACTGAGGTTGTCCAGCCGCGCTTGAATACGTTCGGATTCCCGTTCCTGCAAGCGCCGCTGCTCGTCGCGGCGCTGCAGTCGTTGCTGCTGCTCGGTCAGGCTTTCTTCCATGTCTCTGATGGCCTGCTTCAGCAGGGCCTCCGGGTCTTCGATTCGGTCCAGCAACGCGTGAACGTCCGCGGTAAATAGATGAGATATGCGATTCAGCAATGGCATGACGGTCCTCCGTTGAGACTTGGCTAGTCAGGCTAGCGTTGGGCCGCGGCGGGCCATAGGCCGCCTTTGGTAAACGTTCCCTTCAGCGGTTTACCAACTGTTTACCGAACTTGGCTTCCGCCGCTGCTACCATGCAAACGTGACCGCAAAAGCCAAAATTCTGGTGGTTGAAGACGAGGCGCCGATCCGTGAGGGGTTGGTCGATCTGCTGGTATTCCACGGCTTTGAGGTCGACACCGCCGCGGACGGCAGCAGCGGCCTGGAGGCGGCGCTGAGCGGCGGTTATTCGCTGGTGCTGCTGGACGTGATGCTGCCAGGACTTGATGGTTTCACGATCTGCGACAAGGTTCGGCGCAGCCTGCCTGACCAGCCGCTGATCATGCTGACGGCTCGCTCCCGGGACGAAGACGTGATCAACGGACTGCGCCTCGGCGCTGATGACTACATTGCCAAACCGTTTTCTGTCACCCAGCTGGTGCTTCGCGTGCAAGCGGTGCTGCGCCGATCGACGCCCACGGTGTCGGATCAAATCATCGAACTCATCGGAGCCTGCCGGATCGATCCGCTGAACCTGGCGGGTGAGGTGGACGGCACGGCGGTCGCGTTCACCCGCCGGGAGATGGAAGTGCTGCAATACCTGGCCGCCCATGCCGGCCGGCCCGTATCACGCGAAGAGCTGCTGCATCGAGTCTGGGGGTATGCCCGCGATCTCCAGATCGAAACTCGCACGGTGGATATCCACGTGGCAAAGATTCGCCGCAAGATCGAAGCCGATCCGTCGGACCCGCAGCGACTGGTGACCGTTCGGGGCGCTGGGTATCGGCTGGAAGCGGTCCCCGCGACAACCGCTTGACGGCCATGACTGAGCTTGGGCGCCTTCGGCTCCTGCTGGCTGGCTTTGTGCTGGCGCTGGCGGTGCCCGGGGCGGTGCTGATCCGGCATGCGTATAGCCAGCTTCACTGGCAGGCGTTTTTTGCGGCCCGACTGAATGCCCAGAGCGCGTCCGAGCAAATAGACCAGGCGCTGGTCGAACGGTTGCTGCGCCAGGTCACGGTGCCGATGGACACCGCCAATCAGCAGCGAGCGGCGCTCGGAGCGAATGCCGCCTTAGCCGAAGAGCTGGTCAGCCCTGCCGGCTCGAGCCGCGCAGGCGGGCTCCTGGGGCTGTTTGAGGTCGACCCCGATGGTCGGCTGCGGTTTCCCGGTGGCGGTCGACCGGATCCGCAAAGCGGTCCGGCGGATCGCCTGGAGGACATCCAGCGCGTCCTGCTGAACAATGAGCTGCTGGCGCCAAGCGCCGGACGTGTCAGTCCGCCGAATAGGTCGCCCCGAGAATCGTCTCCCGCCGTTGCCGCCGAGCGGCAGGCGAGCCCTGCGGCCGCTTCGGATGTCCCAGGCGCCTATCTGTCACCGGCTCAGCCTGAGCCCGCGACCAGTCGGTTTGATCGGCTGAGCGACGATGCCGTGCAGCAGACCCTCGTTCGAAAGCGAGCGAATTATGGTCAGGTTGAGGACCTCAAGCTGGACCAATCACTCGACCAGCAGGCCAGCAGCCGGCGGGAGAAAGAGAGTTCCTCGGTGGACATCGCCGAGGATGCAGTGCTTGACGCGGTGGTCACCACTTCAGCAGTTCCGGCCGATGCTGCCGAGGAAACGCTGCAGGAATCCGCCGGAGCTGAGTTTCGAGCGATCACCGCCTTCGAGGTCGACGCCGAGCCGTTTCAATTCAGCCTGCTGGACAGCGGGCACTTCGCGCTGTTTCGAAGTATCTGGCGACCGGAAGGCCGAACGGTTCAGGGTGCGCTTTACGAGGCGGAGGCGCTGCTGTCCGAGCTGCGTCTGGAAATCAACGCCGCGGCGTTAGACGGCGTTCAGGTCCTCGTCGCCTACGGAGGAACGGTGCTGGACGTCGTCGGTTCAGCGGCGAAGCCGGCAGCGCGACCCGTCAGCCCCGCCGGGTCGTCGAGTATCGCAGCGGGAGATGGCCCTGCTGCTGCAACCCTCGCCAGCGGGGCCAGCGGACAGCTTCTGTACCGGACGAGGTTGACGCCGCCGCTCAGCAATCTGGAGCTCGTTTATTACGCCGAGCAGCTGCCCCTCGGCGCAGGGTTAAATCTGTTGCTCTGGCTCAGCCTCACGCTGGCGCTCGTGCTCCTCGGCGGCGCGTTGGCGCTTTATCGTCTGGGCCTAGGCCAGCTGCAGCTCGCGCGGCAGCAACGAGACTTTGTCTCGGCGGTCAGCCACGAGCTGAAGACGCCGCTCACCTCAATCCGCATGTATGGCGAAATGCTCACCAGCGGGCTGGCCCCCACCGAAAAACAGCCGCAGTACTTTCAGTATATTTTCGACGAGAGCGAGCGCCTGTCCCGGCTGATCGACAACGTGCTTCAGCTGGCCCGCTTCGACCGGGGCGAGGCGACGTTCAATGCCTCCCCGCTAACGGTGGGCGAGCTGCTGGACCTCGTTCGATCGAGGATTTCCTCCCAGGTGACTGCCGCGGGTTTTGAGCTGGTCATCGATGAGGGGAGCGCCGGATCGAGCAGGCTGGCGGTAGACGCGGATGCCATGCTTCAGCTCTTTATCAACCTAACCGACAACGCGCTAAAGTTCAGTCGCGGCAGCGATCGGCAGCGGATCGAGATCGGTGCCCGGGACGAAGCGTCATCCGTGGTGCTGTGGGTTCGCGACTACGGACCCGGGATCAGCCCGGATCAGATCGGCAAGATCTTCCGCCTGTTCTACCGCACGGAGAGCGAGCTGACGCGGGACACAATCGGCACGGGTATCGGCCTCTCGCTGGTCCAGCAGATTGTTACCGCCATGAACGGCAGCATCGATGTCATCAACGCTAGACCCGGCGCCCGTTTTGAGGTCAATCTGCCGCGCTTGGCACCCTGAGCGCGCTCTGTGCACAAATCTTCGCAATATCGGCAACGCGTTGCGCGGTGGTGCAAAACCATTGGCACATGGCCGGTCTAGTGCGGGACCCTAGCATGGGATTTGGTCGTGCAGCCGGCAAACTGCTGCTGTCCGCGCGGCCTACCCACTCAAAGATAGGGATGGATAGCCATGAACGCGGCTAACAGTTATGTCGAAAAAACGCTGACGGTCAATGCTGACGGCGCCATTGTGGTACCGGCGGCGATGGTCGCAGATATCGAGCTACAGCCCGGCCAGCAGGTTGAAGTGATGCATGACGGACAGCAGCTGCGCCTGACTCGGCCAGAAGTGCACGCTTACGCCGACTGGCGCGATATTTCTCACCGGTTACTGGACGACTCCTGACGCCTGCTCGTCGATAAACGTCTCGATCCAGCCGGCGACCCGATCGGCATGCACGTGATGGGGCTGATGACCGGTGCCCGGCAGACGCTGATAGGTGACGGCGGGTAATACCTCCACCAATCGGTCCGCGTGATTCCAGGCCGGGACGATCGTGTCCGCATCGCCATGCACCAGCAGTACCGGCTGCCTGATGTCGCCGTAGCGTCGACTCGGTTCAACGAGGTATTCACTGAGCTGCCGAATATCTCTAGCCGTGGCGGCAAAGTGCCCGGGCCTGAGGTAGAGGTCAATCCCGCTTCGTTCGCGATAGGACGGGATCACCGGATCTGGCGCAAAGCCATTTGCTATGCCGCTCTCCAGACGCAGCGACCCCGCCGGGGCAATCAGGCTGTGGGCGATCAACGGCCCGAGAACCGGCACGTCGGGCACGTGATTGATCCAATCCACCCCACCGTCCCAAGGATAGGCTGCGCCGGCGAGCATCACGCCACCAACCACCTGCTCCGGCGCGTCGAGCAGCCCGGCCATGACCACAGAGCCGGCCAGCGAGTGGCCGGCCCAGACGGCGCGCGGGATACCGAGCTCTGACTGCAGGGTCAGGATCGCTCGGGCCTGGGCTGCGGGATTCATCCATTGGGTCCCGGTCTGGCGTGAATAACCCGCGCCGGGACGATCCACCGCAACCACCTGCACAGACGCCGACAGCCGATCCGTGAGCGAGAAGAAGTCGTTGAGATTGGTGGTGGCGCCATGGAGCAGAAACAGAGCGGGTTTCCCGGGGGTGGCCGGCCCGGTCAGGTGATAATGCAGGCGCACCTCCGGCTGCTGCATGAAGGCGCCCACGGGTGGATGTGCGGCTTCAGCCCGGCTGGTTCGAGCCGCGGTGAATGCGGCGCCGGACAGCAGTACCAGGCCGGCGAAGATGGTGGTCCAAATCAGGAGTTTCAAAAGCGTGTTGGCGTCAGCGGTCAGGCGATAGAATAGGGAAGGACACGCCGCTTTGGAACTGCCGTCGATCATGAACCAGCCGCTGCTGATCAAGGAGCTGACCCAGCACTACGCGCGCGCCGGTGAGGTCACCTGGCTGGGAGTGCGTTCTGCCCGCAAGGCGCCGCTTGAGGTCCGCCAGGTCATTGAGCTGGACCCGGAACAAGGTTTGCTGGGTGACCACTACGCGGGACGCTCGGGCAAACGCCACCTGACGCTGATCAGCACCGAACATCTGGCCGCGGTGGCTGGCTTTCTCGGCAGCGGTCCGCTCGAGCCCGGTATTACCCGACGCAACGTGGTGGTCTCCGGGCTGAATCTGCTGGCGCTGAAAGGACAAGAGTTCGAGCTTGGCGAAGCGTTGCTAGCTTTCACCGATCTTTGTCATCCGTGTTCGCGGATGGAACAGGTGCTGGGTCCGGGTGGTTACAACGCCATGCGTGGGCACGGCGGAATTTGTGCGAGGGTGCTGCGGGGTGGGAAGGTTGCGCTGGGTGATCCGCTGACGGTGCCGAGATCGTGAACCCGGCGGTATTTGTCGCGCGCTCTTGAACGACGGTGCGCTGGCTCCCACTTCTAGGCTTTCGGTGATCGAGTCTCCCGCATGCTGACGCTGCTCACGCAAGGGCAATTTGCGCTGTTTGCGCTGCTGTTGTTTGCCATTATCGCGTCGCTGACGCTGCACGAGTTCGGGCACGCCTGGTCCGCTCACTTGCTGGGGGACGACACGGCGCGCCTCGCGGGGCGGCTGACGCTGAATCCGATTCCTCACATCGACCCCATCGGTCTGCTGATGGTTGTCATGGTGGGCTTTGGCTACGCCCGGCCGGTCCCGGTTAATCCGCGCCGGTTGAAAAAATCGTGGGGACACGCGGCGGTGGCAGCGGCCGGGCCCGGCATGAATTTGCTCCTGGCTTTCCTGTCGATCAACCTGCTTGCGCTCGGCGCGACCCAGCAGATTGAGCTTCTCAGCGGGCCGGCGCAGCGTGCGCTGCTGGTGTTGCTGGCACAGATCAACATTCTGCTGATGGCCTTCAATTTGATTCCGCTGGGTCCGCTGGACGGTCGGTACGTGATGGAGTGGGCTCTGCCCGACGGCGCGAGCCGACGCTATACCGCGTTCAACAACCAATATGGCGTCATGGTATTCCTGGCGCTGATCGCCTTGAGCATTTTTGGCGTGCCGGTCTTCAGCTGGCTTCTCGGGCTCGCGGACAAGGTGCTGCCCTGGCTGATTGTGGTGCCGCTGCCCTCGGGCTAGGGGCCCCTACGAATCGCTGATGAGCCACGCGAAGTGACCTTCCTTTACCTTCCTTAAATGCTTGGCCCGCTAACGTCGCTGAGGCGGATCCCAGACTGCGGCGCTGATAATCGACCACAGATGAACGATCCAGCCTAGCCAGATCACCCACAGCACCGCGGCCAGGACAAACTGAATGAATGCCGCCAGCAGGCGTCCCTGCAACAGCTGTCCCAGCCCCGGGATAAAAAAGCTCGCCAGAGCGGCGATGACGTTACCGGCAGATCCTTGCGACATTTTTGACCCTGTTGCTTAACCTTACCCTAAGGGAAAGCAACTCCCATGCCAGCGATTAAAAATCATTAAATCAATAATTTATGCGCATCGGCAGTCGCGCGACTGGCGCGCATGGCAAGGGATCGGCGAGATTGACCAGGCCCCTTACGGCTCCTTGCTCGTGCTGACCAGGTACTGATGGCCCTTTTCCATGAGCTGCACAAATCCCGCCTCGTCACCGCGCTCGACCAGCTCTCGAATTCGGCTCAGGGCGTCAGCGAGCGCACTCAAGGGGGCTCGGCCGTAGTCGTTGAGGTGCTGGATCTCGAAATACATGGGCGGGTGTTCTCCGGCCACGGCTCGCGCAATCGCCAGCTGCGCGTCAAAGGTGGTGCTCGACAGGTCCGCGAGGACATTCGAGGCTTCACCGGACTCGCGCAGCGCCGTAAAGAAGGCGATGTTGAGTGCGTGGGAGAGCCCCAGTACATAACCCACCATCCGGTCGTGGTCCTCGAGGCTCATCTCGACTTTTTCTGCCATCGTGTTGGCAAACAGGCTGACAGCGTGCTCGGTTGCGCTGGCGACACCCACGTCGCAAAAAATGACGTGACGACCGGACAGCAGGTGCGTGTCGGGGCCGAACATCGGGTGAACCGAAGTCACGGAACAGCCGGCGTCAGCCAGGGCTCGCAGCGGCTGGCGCAGCGGGCTTTTAAGCGATGCGAGGTCAAAGATGGTGCCGCGGGGCTTTAGCGGCAGGAGTTCGCGCAGCAGCTCAGCGCTCACCTTGATCGGTGCGGCTACGACGAGCAGGTCGTATTGATCGACGACGTCCTGCCAGCGGTCCACCCGGGCATGGCGGCTGCCTACGTCCGACGGATCAACAATATCGACGGCAAAAGACTGGGAGGCGAGGAAGTCCGCAAACCAGCGGCCCATTTTGCCGCAGCCGCCGAATACGAGGGCGCGCTGATTGCTGCCGCTGGACGCGTGGACGAGTCGATCCTTTTCCTGCGCCTGCAGGCTGCCCTCGATCAGCATGGTCATAACCGTCTCGGCAAGCTTTGGTGATATGCCCTGCGACTCGGCGTTTTTCCGGGCCAGCTCCAACACCACCTTCTCTCGGCCATAGTCGCGTGTCGCGGTGCCGGTATCGCGTTTTGTCGCGCCGATCCGCTGCACGACCGCCTGGCGCCGTGCGATGAGGTCCACCAGCTGGCGGTCCAGATCGTTGAGTTCAGACCTCAGGTCTTCAAGCATTTTGTCGTTAATCTCCTACAAGCACTCGTAACAGTTGCTCACGTCATGCACTGGATGGGCCCTGGCGGCGGCGCTAGAATAGCGCGCAGAGCGGTTTGGGGCACCTCGTGGGTGTTACCAGCAGCAAAATCGCCGGCAAGTGTTCGCGGAGCCTGGAAAGCGTCAGCCACCAGCACGCGGGACGCTGAGAGTGATGCCCCTGGAATGGGTGAGAAAGTGAGGCAGGGCAGACGTTTGTTTGACGCAAGCGCCTGAATTGGGAACCAGAGGAAAAAATCATGAAACGGATGTTGTTGTTACTGCTGTCGGCTGTTGTGGTCGGCGTTCCGGCGACCGCACTGGCTGCTAAAGACAAAATTACGGTGGGGGTTGTCGAATTCAAAAATGAAAGCGGCGCCGGCTGGTGGCGTGGCGGCGTTGGCTGGGAACTTTCCGGCATGCTCAGCAACGAGCTGGTCGCAACCAAAGCCTTCAGCGTGGTCGAGCGCAATAAGCTGCAGTCTGCCATCGAGGAGCAGAACCTGGGTGCTTCTGGCCGTG